>VYFB01000138.1 GCA_009842645.1 Nitrospira sp. SB0677_bin_15
GGGTTTCGCCCCTGCCTGTGGAATACATCCCCCTCAATCTCCATTATCAGGGGTAAGTTGTTTGCAGCCCGTCTTACCCCCCTGACTTGGGGGGTAGGGGGGTTCAGGAGAAGGCTGCGGACTAACGGCGCAGTTTCAAAAGCGCGAGGGCGGTCACGGGCACATAGAGCAGGCACCCTACCAGGCCTAGCAGCCATTCGCCGATCCAGAACGTCAGCGTCAGATTGAACAGCAGTACGCCGTAATACAGGCCACAGCCGAGCAGCACCTCCCGAGCCGCGACCGTGTGGGGAAACGCGGGCAGCATGCCGCACCGCCGGTCCAGCACCAGGTAGCCCGTCATCGCAATGAACCCTACCACGAACCACCCGCCGAAGTTGGCCAGGGGCACGCCGAAATATACGCCGGGATCGGGATACCCGTAAATCTGTCCCAGGAACCAGCGATCTCCGCGTAGCGCCACAGGATCGATCACCACGTCGATCAACGTGAACAACGCACAGGTCAGGCCGATCACCGGCCAGGAGAGCGACTCCCGCGTCAGCAAATGCCGGCTCCGGCCGGAATCCGGCGACCCGGGTTTGGCAGGCAGGAGCAGCCAGAGGGCCAGGCTGTAACTCGCAAACAATAGGAACGTGAACGACAACGAATCCATGAACGGAACGTTGGACAGATACAATTCCTCACCCACGCTCGACCCCGTGTAATAGTAATCGCCGAAGGGGAACCCGGTGCGGGTGGAGGATATTTCACAAAGGAACGCGGTCAGCCACGTCATCCCGAACAGCGCGCCGGTGCGCGTCCGGCCCAACAAACGGAACGAGGCAACCAGCGCCACGGCCAGGAAGAAAAAGACATAGGGCCGAAGCAGGAGGGTCTTCCACAGGAGCAGAACAACGTCCATGGGCAGGGTCACTCAGTTACACGTACGCATGATCCCGGAACCAGCGCACCGCCTTTTCCAGGGCCGCCTCCGGCGGCGTCTGGGGCAACGCCAACTCGCGGACAGCCTTGGAGCAATCATAGTGCATCACGTATTTGGCCATGCGAACGCCATCGAGCGGAATACGCGGGGGACGATGCGTCACGTAATCGGCCAGCCACTTGTCCACGTGGGCCAGGGGCAGGATCAACCCACGGGGCAACTTCACCTTCGGCGCTTTAACACCCGTCAACCCGGCCAGGATTTCGAACACCTTCTTCAGCGTCAGGTTGCAGCATCCCAGGATGTATCGCTCACCGGCGCGCCCGCGCTCCATGGCGCACACGTGGCCCACGGCCACGTCATCCACGTCGATCAGGTTCATGCCGGTTTCCACGTACGCCACCATGCGCCCCTTCATGAAATCCACGACGATCTGCCCCGTGGGCGTCGGCTTCACGTCACGCACCCCCACCGGCGCCGAAGGATTCACGATCACCACGGGCATTCCTGCGCCCGCCGCTTTCAGGACCTCCTGTTCCGCCAGGTACTTGGAGCGTTTATAATGCCCGGTCATCTGCGCCAGGGACACCGGAGTCGTTTCCGTTCCCGGCCCTCCGCCTTCGGGCAACCCGATCGCGCCGATCGTGCTCGTGTACACGATGCGGTCCACGCCCGACTCGCGCGCCGCGTTCAGCAACGCTTTGGTGCCATCAACGTTGGCCTTGTAGAACACCGAAGGATCGCGTGCCCACAGGGCATAATGCGCCGCCACGTGATACACTTGCCGGCAGCCGTGCAGCGCCGCCCGGAGCGACGCCGCGTCAGTCAAATCGCCGGGCATGGTTTCGATTGTCAGCCCGTCCAGGGCCCGCCGGTCAGCGCCGGGCCGGACCAACCCCCTGACCTCTATGCCGGACTGAACCACGGCCCGCGCCACCGCGGACCCGACAAACCCCGTGACCCCTGTGACCAAAGCCTTCATGCTCAAATAGGAACCAGAACGGAGGGGGAGAGGAGGGAAGGGGAGATAGAACCCTTAACTCCCTCGCCCCTAGCGGGAGAGGGCTGGGGTGAGGGGGACGAACAGCCCTGGATTTTCGCGTTCGCAAGAATAACAGAAGAAAAAGGCAAGAATGCTCCCCTTCTGTCATTCCCGACATTTTTAATCGGGAATCCAGCGTCTTTGCCTTTTTCTCCCTCGCCCCTTGCGGGAGAGGGCTGGGATCTGGCCGACGTCGTATTTGTCATTGGTGCTTTTTCTCCCTCGCCCCTAGCGGGAGAGGGCTGGGGTGAGGGGGTGTCTGGCAAGGGCGACCGGCCGGTCGCCCCTACATCCTTACCGTGCGACATGAAAAAATTACCGCGCAGTCTTGATGCAATAATCCGCATTTTTATGCAATTTATTGTCTATTTATGCTCTATAATGACGCAATTTATATTCAAATATGTGCTAATTTACACATATGAACAGTCAATTCCTGCGGTCTACGATATACAGGGCAATACCCCGCAACGGATCGGCCTTTTCATCAAACCCATCGAGCCGGCCGATGGCCCGGGCGGCGCAGTCCTGCGCGAGCCGTTGCGCGCCTTCCAGTCCGTAAATCGCGGGATAGGTCTGTTTGCCCCGTTGATCATCCGTGCCGGCGTCTTTCCCCAACTCTTCGCGGGTGCCCGTCACGTTCAACACGTCATCCGCAATCTGAAACGCCAGCCCGATGTCCTCGGCATACCCGGTCAGGTGCTCGAACTGCGTCATCCCGGCACCGGCCAGCAACGCCCCGACCCGCACCGCGGCGCGAATCAGTTTGCCGGTCTTGTGTACGTGAATCTGTTGCAACTCCGCCAGGTCCACTTGCCGGTTCTCGGCTTGAATATCCAGCACCTGGCCACCCACCATGCCCGCGTGTCCGGCCCCCAAGGCCAGCTCTGCGATGATCTGGACCTGACACTGCGGGTCCAGGTCGGTCACGAGATCGGCCCGGCTGCACCATTCAAACGCCATGGCGTGCAACCCGTCGCCTGCCAGAATCGCGATGGCATCCCCATAAACCTTATGGTTCGTGGGCCGCCCGCGACGAAAATCATCGTTATCCATCGACGGCAAATCGTCGTGGATCAGCGAATACGTATGGATGAACTCGAACGCGCAGGCCACGGGCAGCAGTGAAGCTGGGCATGGCCCGATCGCCTCAGCCGTGGCCATCGTCAGGATGGGCCGGATGCGTTTGCCCCCGGCCAACAGGCTATACCGGATCGCCTCGTGCAGGATCGCCGGCGGCGTCTGCGGATCAGGAAGATGCGCCTCCAGGTACCGGTCGACGACGTTCCGCTTCTCTTCGAGGTAGGATTTGATATCCACGGGGATGGAATGCCTTTTGCTCGTGTCGGTTTCCCCGAATACCACCCTCACCCCCTGCTTCCGCAGGGGCAGGCTTAATCCTCTCCCATCAAGGGAGAGGAAACTCATCTCCTCCCTCTCCCTCTGCGGGAGAGGGTATTGTAGGTTCGATGTTTATCCTCATATCTCCCTCTCCCCCGGTGGGAGAGGGTTGGGGTGAGGGGGAAATCCAGCGTCGTGACAGGGCCATCGAAAATGCGACCCGTTTCAGAACCTAACAAAGGCCCGGAGGGGTGTCAAACAAGGAACGGCAAGAAGTAAAGGCATTTGTAATTGCCTCGATCCTGTGGCTATACTTCGCGGCCATGAGTATCCGGAATCGCGCGGGCGAATGGGAATCCCTGCTCCTGGGCATCGAGCCTGAACGCTGCGGGGTATGCAACCAGGTCCTGTATCGTAACACCACCATGCTCAAAGGGGGCTGGGAGCGCTGTTCGGTCTGCAACCGATTCGTCCACTACGCCTGTCTGGTTGACGGCAAGGTGCCATACCTTAAACGGCGACCCCGCGTGTGTCTCAACTGCGAGAGCAAGTGACCACCCCTCACCCCAATCCTCTCCCACGATGGGGAGAGGGAGAAATAGGGAAACTGCCTCTATCGGCGATCGTCAGCCTTGTGCTGGCCGTGCTCCTGTCGGCTTGGAGCGGGTTCTTCACGATGGACTTCCTGCTCAGCGGAATCTATACGTGGCCCCGGTCGAGTCGCGTTGTGACCCTCACCGGCGCGGTCATTATCCTGGTCTATGAATTCATCTACAAAGAGCATCAAACCCGCCATGCGGCCGTCACGGGCATCGCTCCGCTGCGAATGGTCGTGTATGCCTGCATGATTCCCTACATGCTCGGCACGCTGATCCTGTTGGCCCTCATTGGTCTTGTGTAAGCCGGCTGAACCCCCCTTCCCCCCTTATCAGGGGGCGAGAAACTCTGCTGTCCCCCTGATAAGGGGGATTGAGGGGGTTGTCTTCGGAAGACGTGGCACCAAGGCTCAAAAAAAGAGAGGGAGAAACCGTCACGCACCCCGGTCGTCGCGCAGCACTTGTGCGGTCCAGGAGGCGCCGGATTTGATCAATTCGGCCGGCGGGCCTTCATCCACGATCCGTCCGCCGGCGTTCCCGCCGTCCGGTCCCAAGTCCAGAATCCAGTCCGCATTGCGGATCACGTCCAGGTTATGTTCGATCACGAGCACGGTGTTCCCGTGTTCCACCAACCGGTTCAACACGTCGAGCAGGCGTTGCACGTCAGCAAAATGCAACCCGGTCGTCGGCTCGTCCAACAGGTACAGGGTCCGGCCCGTGGGACGCTTGGATAGCTCGCGGCTCAGTTTCACGCGCTGCGCCTCGCCCCCGGACAACGTGGTGGCGGACTGTCCCAGCTTGACGTAGTGCAACCCCACGTCCGCCAGCGTCTGCAATTTCCTGGCAATCGCCGGGATGTGCGCGAAAAACTCCTGGGCCTCCGCCACGGTCATATCCAATACGTCCGCGATATTCTTGCCCTTATGCCGCACGTCCAGCGTTTCGCGGTTGTACCGCCGTCCCTTGCAGGCTTCGCAGGTCACGTACACGTCCGGCAAAAAATGCATTTCGATTTTCAGCAAGCCGCCGCCCTGACATGCCTCGCACCGGCCACCCTTCACGTTGAAACTGTAACGTCCGGGCCGGTACCCGCGCACCCGCGACTCCGGCAGTCCGGCGAACAGGTCGCGGATGAACGTAAACACCCCCGTGTACGTGGCGGGGTTGGAGCGCGGCGTGCGGCCGATCGGCGACTGATCAATATCGATCACCTTGTCCAGGGCATCGGCCCCGTTCAGCGCCCGGCAGCCTTCCATCCGGGGTTTCCCTTCGGTTCTGCTCTGGGCCGACGGCTTCTCCCCCCGTTCATCCTGAGCGTAGCGAGAGCGAAGTCGAAGAACGCTCTGGGCAGGTCTATGATACAGCCGTGACGACAGCGACGGGAACAGGACCTCCAGCATCAGGGTACTTTTGCCGGACCCGGACACGCCGGTGACGCACGTCAACAGTCCCAGTGGGAACTTCGCGTTCACCGATTGCAGATTATGCTTGTCGGCCCCGACCACGGTGAGGAATTTTTTCGCCCGGCGCACGCGCGCGGGTAACGCCACCCGTTTCTCCCCGCGCAGGTACTGCCCGGTGAGCGAATCGGGATGCCGCATCACCTCCGCGGGCGAACCCTGCGCCACGATCGATCCGCCGTACACGCCGGCGCCGGGCCCCATGTCCACGATATGATCCGCCACGCGCATGGTCTCGGCGTCATGCTCCACCACCAGCACGGTATTGCCCAGGTCGCGCAACCGCAGCAGGGTTTGCAGCAGGCGCTGATTGTCGCGCTGGTGCAGGCCGATGCTCGGCTCATCCAGGATGTACAACACCCCCACCAGCCCGGACCCGATCTGAGTCGCCAGCCGGATGCGCTGCCCTTCCCCGCCGGACAGGGTCGCGGCCGCCCGGTCCAGGGTCAGGTAATCCAACCCCACGTTCAAAAGAAACTCCAGTCGTTCCCTGATCTCCTTGAGAATCCGCCGGCCGATCATGCGCTCCCGCTCGTTCAATTCCAGGTCCGCGAAAAACGGCACGGCCTCGCGGATCGACAACTGCGTGACTTCGGCAATGGACTTATCGCCCACCTTCACGGCCAGGCTCTCTGCCTTCAGCCGTGTGCCCCGGCACACCCGGCAGCGGTAGCTCTCGGAATACTCCTGCCCCTCCGGGCACGCGGACACCTCGTAGCCGATCCCGTCACACGCGGGACACGCACCGTGCGGGCTGTTGAACGAAAACACCCGCGGGGCCAGTTCAGGATAACTCACCCCGCATGTGATGCACGCCAACTGCTCGCTGTACAGCGTGACCTCGTCCGTCTCACCCAGCACCCCGACCAGGCCCTGAGTCAACTTCAGGGCCGTCTCCACCGAATCCGCCAGCCGCCGTTGCAACGACTCCTCGTCCTTCATCACCAGCCGGTCCACGACGATCTCGATCGTATGCTTCCGCTGCTTATCCAGCGAGATCGTCTCGTCCAGCCCGACGATTGTGCCGTCGATGCGGGCCCGCACGTAACCCGCGCGCCTGGCGTCGGCCAACTCCTTGCGGTACTCGCCCTTGCGGCCGCGCACGATGGGCGCCAGGACCTGAAACCGGGACCCCGCGGGCAACGCGCCGATGGCATCCACCATCTGCTGCACGGTCTGTGCCGTGATCGGCTGCCCGCAGTTCACGCAAAACGGCTGGCCCACCCGCGCGAACAACAGGCGCAGGTAATCATAAATCTCCGTCACCGTACCCACCGTGGACCGGGGATTATGGCTGGTACTCTTCTGTTCGATGGAAATGGCGGGCGACAGGCCCTCGATGGAATCCACGTCGGGCTTGCCCATCTGTTCGAGGAACTGGCGCGCGTAGGCAGACAACGACTCCACGTACCGACGCTGCCCCTCGGCATAAATCGTGTCGAAACTCAGCGAGGACTTGCCCGAGCCGCTCAACCCCGTGACCACCACCAACTGATCGCGCGGCAGTACCACGTCGAGGTTCTTCAGGTTATGCTCGCGCGCCCCCTTGATATGAATCGTCTGGCTCATAGGTCCGGCAATGGCCTGCGCACGTCGGCCAAGAAACATGGGCGCAGAGGCCCGTTAAAGCCCACAGAATATACCACAATACGCTATCCTGTCATGCCTGCCCACCCCCCTACCGTCATTTCTGTATGTGTTCACTAATTCGTTGACGGTTTCTACTTTTTCCTTCCCCTCCTTTGCCTGTCCTGAGCGTAGTCGAAGGATAAGGAGGGGCGAAGGGGAGGTAGAGGGTTCCTCTGTTAGGGGCGATCGGCCGGTCGCCCCCTCTACTGAACATTTACAATTCCTGCCCCCTGCCGTCATTCCTGCGAAAGCAGGAATCCAGTGTCGTTTTTCCTCTGTTTTTTGCCGGTATCTGTTTCTGTCGTCCTTGCGCACGCGAGGATCCGGAGTCGTTTCTTTTTCCTCCGTTCCCAACGGCAAAAACCCCGAACCCGTCCCCGGCATCCACAAGACCATTTGATTATGTGCAGGTCGTTCGTTACAATCAGCATAGGAACCTCTGAGTTAGTGTGATAGCGGGATGCAGGGCAAGGCGTCCCGGAGCGAAACCCGAAGCTATCTCATCGAGATAGGTGAGGGTTGAGCGAGGACACAACGCAGCCCTGCGCCCGATAGTGCAGTAAATCAGAGGTTCCAATAATGTAGCAGCGGCATCTTGGGTCAAAGCCCGCAACACGCCTGATGCCGCTAGTCTTTTCCCCTCCTTTGCCTGTCCTGAGCGTAGTCGAAGGATAAGGAGGGGTGAAGGGGAGGTAGAGGGTTTCTCTGGTAGGGGCAACCGGCCGGTCGCCCCCTATACTCGTGATCCATATTCCCGTTCATCACGAAAGCGAGCGTCTTTTACCAGACTGGGGAAGGAGAATTCCATGCGCATACTGTCAATGATCGCATTGGCCCTGTTGGTGGGTCTAGGGGGGACTATGACCGTCACCACCGACGCCGTGGCCAAGGCCAGGAAATACGAACTCACGAGAAACAACGTGCAGAAACCCGAGGACGTCGACAGCACCCTGGTGTCCCTGTACGGCGTCAAACTGGGAGACTCGGAAATCGACGCCGTGGAAATGCTGATCAATGAAAAAATCTCCGGGGTCCGCGCCGAACAGGAAGGCGTCTTCGTGTTGCTGTGGGATCAATCCAACCCCACCGGTGCCATGGCCGGCGTGCAGATCATGGACGGCCGCGTCACGCTGATCTTCATCAACAACCGCTTCGTGCATAAGACGCGGGGCATTTTCCGGCGCGTGCTCACGGCCCAGAGCGCAAAGGAAATCCGGGAACTGCTGGGCCCCGAAGACTTCGGGGACGAAAACGTCATGGGCGCCATGTTGAACTACCAGAATCAGGGCTTTCTCGTGAATTACCTGGGGCGGGACATCAACGTCGAATTCACGCTCCCGTAATCCCCCCCCTTCGGCTATGCTACGCTCCTGAACCCCCCTTCCCCCCTTATCAGGGGGGCGAGAAACTCTGCTGTCCCCCTGATAAGGGGGATTGAGGGGGTTGTTCCTACAGGTCGGAGGCATTATTGCAGCGTAGGGGACGGCCCCTGTGCCGTCCCGAATCCAAGTGCTCCGTTCATGGAAAACCGCATCGTCACCGACCACCTCCTGGAAGAAGAACAGAACACCGAAGGCACCCTGCGACCGCAAACCCTGGACGAATACACCGGCCAGGAGCGCATGAAGGAATCGTTGCGGGTCTGCATCCAGGCGGCCAAGGGTCGCGACGAACCCTTGGACCACGCCATCTTCTACGGTCCGCCCGGCTTGGGCAAGACCACTATCGCGCACGTCATCGCCAGGGAAATGGGCGGCGGCATCCGGTCAACCTCCGGGCTTGTCCTGAACCACGCCGGCGACCTGGCTGCGATCCTGGCAAACCTGCAGGACCACGACGTGCTGTTCATCGACGAAATCCACCGCCTGCCCGCGGCCGTGGAAGAAGCCCTGTACCCCGCCATGGAGGACTTCCAGATCGACCTCGTCATCGGCCAGGGCCCGGCCACCCGCACCATGAAACTGGACCTGCCGCCGTTCACCCTGGTGGGTGCCACAACCAGGGCAGGCGCGCTCACTTCCCCGCTCCGGGAACGGTTCGGGCTGGTATACCGGCTCGACTTCTACGCAGCGGAGGAACTGGAAGCCATCGTCAACCGCTCAGCCGGCCTGTTGAACGTGACCATCGAACCTGGTGGCGCGGAGGAAATCAGCCGGCGCGCGCGTGGGACCCCGCGCATTGCCAACCGGCTCATCCGGCGGGTCCGGGACTTCGCTGACGTCAAGGCTCAGGGCGTCATCACCCGTCAGGTGGCGCAGGACGCGCTGCACTGGCTCGGCGTGGACGACGCGGGATTCGATGAAATGGACCGCAAAATCCTGCTGACCATCCTGGACAAATTCAACGGCGGGCCCGTGGGCGTCGAAGCCCTGGCCACCGCGGTCCGGGAAGAAAAGGCCACGCTCGAAGACGTGTACGAACCCTTCCTCCTCCAGGCCGGCTACCTGGACCGCACCGCCCGCGGCCGCCAACTCACCGCCAAAGCCTTCCAGCACTTCGGCCGCAGCAAAGCCGACCCCACCCTGTTCGAGTAACACGCGAATCCCGCGTCATCGGTCATTGACCCCCTCCTTCCTCCTTCCTTCTTCGGTCTTCCTTCCTTCTTCCTTCCGCCGCCCGC
>VYFB01000074.1 GCA_009842645.1 Nitrospira sp. SB0677_bin_15
GCTCCGGGACGCCTTGCCCTGCATCCCGCTATCACACTTAATCAGAGGTTCCGTAGGTTCCTTACTCGGCACTCTCCCTCTCCCTTGGTGGGAGAGGGTTGGGGTGAGGGGGATAGGAGGCAGTCGGGGTAGCCGTAGGCGTAACCCGGCAATCCTTCTATTCCATAAGCATGTCAACGCGCTGGAGGCCCAGCGTTTCGTAAATCTGTAACGAGGCCCTGGATTTATTCAGGGTGTAGAGATGCACCCCAAGGACCTTGTTATCCAGCAGGTCCAGGACCTGTTCCGTGGCCCAATGGATGCCAATCTTTTCGGCTTGGGCGTCATCCTTTGCGCTCGCCAGGGCGCGAAGCAATCTTCCCGGAAAGCGTGCGCCCAAGGCGAGTTCCGCCATCCGTTTCATCCCTTGCAGTGAGGTAATCGGCATGATGCCCGCGATGATGGGGACGTGGATTCCGGCCAGTTGGCACCGTTCGCAGAAATCGTAGAAGTCGCGATTGTCGAAAAACAGTTGCGTGCAGACGTAGTCGGCACCGGCGTCGACTTTGGCCTTGAGATACTCGATTTCCTGGAGCCGGTTGGGTGTGTCGGGATGGCCTTCGGGGAATCCCGCTACGCCGATCCCCATATGAGGAAAATGTTTTTTGATAAAGGCGACCAGTTCCACGGCGTGGCGGAAGTCCTGCCCGGACGGATCGCAGGGCTCCTGGCTGGGCGGGTCGCCGTGCAGGGCCATGATGTTACGGATGCTGTGTTCGTCATACCGTTGGAGAATCCGGAAAATTTCGTCCCGGCTCGACTGCACGCACGTCAGGTGCGACACGATCGTCAGATTCGTCTCATTGTGCAACTTGACGACCAGATCATGAGTCAAGTCCCGCGTTGACCCACCCGCGCCATAGGTGACGCTGACATAGGCGGGTTTCAGGGGAATCAACTTCTGAATAGTATGAAACAACGACTCGGACGCTGCTTCACTCTTTGGAGGAAAAAACTCAAAGCTGATTGCAGGCTGGCTTTGCCGAAACACTTCTGCTATATGCATGTACGACTCTTTTGGTGAAACGAGAGGGTCCGTTGTTCGGCTAACAGTACTAAACCGGAGGAGATGAGGCAAGACTGAAGGGGTATGTAGGGGCACCCCCTGTGGTTGCCCATGAGAACGGACATGATAAGAATCACGTGTGTTCAAGGTAGCCTCCTCGACGTGGAGGTCCAGGCCGTCGTCAATGCGGCGAACAGTCACGGCCTCATGGGCGGAGGCGTGGCCGGGATCATCCGGCGCGCCGCGGGGTCGATCGTGGAAGACGAGGCGCGACGACAGGCGCCGATACCCGTAGGGCAGGCCGTGCTGACGTCGGGTGGCCGCACCCGTTTTGCGGCAATCATTCACGCGCCAACCATGCCCGAACCATCTATGCGCATTCCCGTCGAAAACGTGAAATTGGCCACGCGAGCCGCGCTCCGGCTGGCCGATGAACAAGGCTTTGCCTCCCTCGCCGTTCCCGGCATGGGGACGGGGGTCGGCAGGGTCGCTCCGGAGGAAGCCGCGCAAGGCATGATCGAGGAAATTCGCGAGTTTCATCCTCAATCCCTGCGATCGGTCACGTTGGTGGACGTTGATCCCGTAATGGTCCGGGCCTGGCAGGCTGTACTGGCGGGGCCCATGGCACTCGAAGACGAATTCTGTGACATCGTGAAAAAAGCACGGAAGGGAAGAGGGCAACCGATTGCCGGCGCGGCGGAAACCGCGGAACTTCGCAAAGATGATTGGGAGAGCCTGGAACAGGGCGCCCGCGCCCCGTCGGAACACGAGGTCCAGGCTATGGCCAGGGTTCTGGCTCTCAAAGCTGAGGCGCTGAGCGCGGTGTCCATAGGGGGATGGGTACCGCATTCATCTCCGGCGTGGGTCTCTTCGCTGGCGGTGACGGTCCTGGGTGACATCGGGGGCTACGAAGTCAAAGGGTACGTCTTCATCGATCCGCAAACCAGACAAGCGGTCTTTATCGATACAGCGTACAATGCGGAAGCCATGCTGGCCGTGCTTGACGCGCAACACGCGACGTTGACCGGCGTGTGCCTTACGCACGGACATATGGATCATGCCGGGGGGCTGGATCGGATTTTGTCCGAATGGCCCGTACCGGTGTATCTTGGAGAAGGAGATTTTCCCTTGTTACCTTGGAAACCACCAACAGACACAGTCGTTGTTCCTGATGATGACCGGATCATTACCGCGGGAGACCTGAAGATCGAGTGTCTCGCCACCCCCGGCCATACTCCCGGCGGGATCTGCTATCACGTTCAATCTCAAGGCCAGAGGCTCTGTTTCGTCGGGGATACGCTGTTTGCCGGGTCCGTGGGCGGGTCCAATCCGCTGTCGTTATATGCGGAGCATTTGGCATCGGTTCGTCGCCGGGTTTTGCAGTTGGATCCGGACACGGTGTTGCTCCCCGGGCACGGGCCGCCGACCACGGTCAAGGAAGAACGTCTCATGAATCCCTTTGGCTGACTCGGGCACAGCCCTTCACTCGTTATGGATCAGCAACAATTTCCTCCCGAACCGCAAAAAAGATTTCCCGATGACCCGGAGGACCGGCCGCATGCACGTGATGATGAATGGCCGCCGGATTGGGAACGTTCCGATCCCGAACCGGAAAGTGTGGTATCGGTCCTGTATCTCCCACTCGGCTTGTTCCTGGTGACCGTCTTCACCACGTTTTGGGCTGGTGCGTATCAGGTCAATACCGAGCCAGTGTCAGGCGCATGGGATTTCCTTGTGCGCTATCCCGGGAGCCTGTGGAACGGGTGGCCGTTCGCCTGTACGTTGTTGGGGATCCTCGTCACGCACGAATTCGGGCATTTCTATTTATCGCGCGTCCATCGGGTCCCGGCGTCTCTGCCGCTGTTTATTCCCGGTCCTCCGCAATTTATCGGGACGTTCGGCGCCGTGATTCGCATGCGCTCACCCATTATGAATCGTCGCGCGTTGTTCGATATCGGCGTGGCCGGCCCGATCGCGGGATTTGTTGTAGCCGTACCGGCGTTGCTGATCGGGTTGTCCTTATCGAGAGTCGAACCCACGATGGGTGTCTATGGGTTGCAATTGGGAGAACCGTTATTGCTGCAATTCCTGGCGTGGCTCATGTTCGGACCGATCCCAGAGACCTATGACATCGTGCTGCATCCCGTGGCCTTTGCGGCGTGGTTCGGCTTTTTCATTACCGCGTTGAATTTGATCCCGATCGGGCAACTCGATGGTGGGCACGTGGCCTATGCGCTGTTGGGACGCCGTCAACGCGATCTGGCGTTGGCGTCGATTCCGATCCTGCTGGTGTTAGGGCTATGGGGGTGGCCGGGATGGATTTTATGGACGTTTCTGGCCGGCATGGTTGGAATCAGTCATCCGCCGGTGATCGATCCGGCAACGGAATTGGGCCGTGGTCGCGTCTGGGTGGGGTGGAGCGCCCTCCTCATTTTCCTCATCAGCTTTTCCCCGGTTCCGTTTTATTTCGGGTGAGGATTGCTGACAAAGAAAAAGTCCGTCATCCCCGACCCCGATCGGGGATCCAGGGGTTGTTTTGTTGTCTTCGTTTATGAAAAGAACGACACTGGATCCTCGCTTTCGCAAGGATGACAGAAAAAGTCCTTGTCGATCGGATTAGCGGAGCGTAATCCGACAGGAACATTGGTGCGCAATCATGGTTCACGAAAGAAAGAGAGCGATTCGATGAAGCATCTGGAATCCTACATCCGGTCGGTCCGGCCGCAATTTGAGGACATGCTCGGACAAGCGGTGGAGATCCCATCGGTGAGTTCCGATCCCGGGCGAAAGCAGGATATGGCCCGGATGGCCACCGTCGCGACGCAGTACCTGCGGAGTTTTGGCGCGCGGGCACGGATCGTGACGACCAACGGCTATCCCGTGGTGTCGGGAGGCTGGCAGGCCGGGAAGTCGTATCCCACGTTGACGATTTACAATCATCTGGACGTGCAGCCTGCGCAAGAGCCGGAGTGGACCCAGGACCCGTTCGTTTTTCGGAAGCAGGGGGATACCTATCGAGGGCGCGGCACCACCGATGACAAAGGGCCGGCGCTGACCGCGCTCCTGGCCGCCCGGTATGCCGTGGAGCAGGGCGTCGCGTTGAACGTCCGGTTTCTCTGGGAATTGGAAGAAGAAATCGGCAGTCCGAATTTCCAGGATGCCTTGGAACAACGGGCAGTGGTCCCGCGTCCGGATTCGGTCCTGGTGTCGGATACCATATGGGTGTCCCGCCAACGTCCGGCCATTTCCACGGGGCTGCGCGGGCTGTTGGCCGTCAACCTCACCCTGCGCACGGGAACCACCGACGTGCATTCCGGCTTGACTGGCGGCGGAGCCCGAAACCCGCTTGCCGAACTTTGCGAAGCCGCGCAGTCGTGCGTGGATGCGCGAACCGGCCGCGTGACCATTCCCGGATTTTACGATGAAACGGTCCCGCCCACGGACGAGGAAATGAAGCAATTCCTCTCCTCGGGCTTTCAGGTGGACCGGTTTAAGAAGGCATACGGGTTCCGGTCGATCCGGACACGAAACCGCGCCGAGTTGCTTCAACGGATCTGGGCCGCCCCCACTTTCGAGGTGCATGGGTTGGTGGGCGGGCACATGGGGCCCGGCGTGAAAACCGTGGTGCCACCATCAGGGGAATTGAAGGTAAGCATGCGGCTGGTCCCGAACCAGAAACCCGCCACGATTCTCTCACGGTTGAAGGCCCATCTCAAGAAACTGAATCCCGACATCCGGGTTGAAGCCGATGGGCAACTCGAACCGTTTCGGGGTGTGACGCAAGGCCCGTACGCCAACGCGCTTCGTCAGGCGATGTGCATGGGATTCGGGAAGAACCCGTCATTGGTCCGGGAAGGGGGATCGATCGGGGCCGTGCCCCTGATGGAACGGGCGTGGCAGGTGCCGATTCTCTTCTGCGGGCTAAGTCTGCCGGAACACGGCTACCATGCGCCCAATGAGAATTTCGATTGGGGCCAGGTATCCGGCGGCATCCGCACGTTCGTCGACTATTTCTCCCGCGTAGCACAAATGGCGCGTTAAATAAGGATTTATGCGCTAAAATTGCGCGCCTCAAGCTCGCGCTTCAACAATCTGCCGGGGAGTAGCCTCTCTCACCCTCACCTTCATCCTCTCCCATCGAGGGAGAGGAAACGGCAAGAACAGGGTCAATGCCCGTTTTTGTGATTCTCGGAATCGATGACCGGCAGTTCGACAGGTAAGGCTTCGGCGCCTTTCAGGGTGCCGCGTTTGAAGAGCGCGTGGCCTTTGCCCCCGCGACTGACGGGTTGGTACTTCCTCGCTGTGATGGTGAACGGACCGCCGTCCTGTTTCAGCACCACCAACTGATCCTGTTTCCTGGATAAAAGGCGCACGGCGACGACCTTGTCCGTGGGGTCAAGTTTGATGACCATCACCCCTCGTCCCGGACCGGAGAGGACACCCACTTCCCCAGCGTGGCACAGGAGCACGCGCCCGCGTTGAGAGGCGACCGCAAGGATGGGTGTGGCCGCGGACGGGTCCAGGGTTTCGACGTTCACGACTTCTTCCTGGTCCCGGAGTTTCATGAATTTTCGGCCCAGCCGGGTCGAAGGCTCCTTGAACGTATCGAGGGCAAAGCGCACACCCATTCCGGCCGTTGACACGGCGAGTCCCTGCCCAAGAGAAGCTGCGTCGTCCCCATCTGCCGTTGATCCGTCGAAGAGCGGGAGCGTCGGCGTCGCCGGTTGTCCGGCTGAGACAGATGATCGAGAATCCGGAGGACCGCGACGTAGGGCGGCCCCTACAAGGGCCGCGATGATGCGCTCCCCGTCCTTGAATTTGAACAGCTTCTGCGCGGGGTCTCCATAGCCGCTCCGGGCCGGAGGCAGATCGCCGATCCGCATGGTGTACGCACTGCCGAAGTTCGAAAAGCACGTGATGGTATCCACCGTGCTTCCGATCAAGGCGGTCAGCAAGGTATCCCCTTCCCGGAGCCGGGTCTTCGACAGGTCCTTGACCATCCCGACGCGACGAATCCATCCGTCCGTTGAAATCGTGACCACGGCGTCTTCTTTGACGATATAGGCCTCGGGGTCGAATTCGACTTCGTCGGCTTGGCGCCTTCCAACCCTGGTCCGGCGTTTATCGCCGTACGTCTCAGCAAGTTTCTCAAGTTCTTCTTTGACGACTTTCCATAATCGCGGTTTCGAGGCGAGGAGGGCCTTGAGGTCCTTGGCCTGCTTCGTTTTGTCGGCCAGTTCGTTCAGCATTTTTCTGATCTCGGTACGAGACAGTTTGTAGATCGGCGTTTCCAGGATCGCGTTGGTTTGAACGTCGTCAAGCCGGAACGTGTGTTTCAGTTTTTCCGCGGAGTCCGCCTTGCCGTCACTTTGGCGGATGATGGCCAGTACTTGGTCCAACGCGTCGAAAATGATTTGAAAGCCTGACAGGAGGTGGATGCGTTGTTCCAGGATTCTCAGGTCATAGGAGAATCGGCGCGTGACCGTGTCAAAGCGGAAGTCGATGAACTGTTCGAGGATTTCTTTCAGATTCAGGCATCGGGGTCGCGTGGTCGCAGTGCCGGTAACTGGAATCAGACACGTCAGGTTGACGGAAAAATTATTCTGGAGCGGGGTGTTCTTGAACAAATAAGCCATGGCCAGGTCGGCATCGGCATCCTTCTGCAACTCCAGCACGATTTTGACGTCGGTCGTGGATTCGTCGCGGACGTCAACCAACTGCGGCACTTTTTTGGCGGCGATGAGTTCGCCGATCCGTTCCACGATCGTGGCCTTGTCCACGGCAAAGGGGATCGAGGTCACGACGATTTGCGATTTGCCGGACGAACCCGGGACCACCGTGAATTCCCCGCGCACGCGCACGAGTCCCTGGCCGTTCTCATAGATCTCTCGAAGCTCGGACTTCGCGTTCAGGATTTCTCCGCCGGTGGGAAAATCCGGCCCTTTGATCGACTTCATGAGGTCGGAAACCGTGCGCGTCCGGTCGTCGATCAGGGCCACGGCGCCGTTGACGACTTCTCCGAGGTTGTGTGGCGGCACGTTGGTGGCCATACCTACGGCGATGCCTGTGGACCCGTTGACCAGCAGGTTGGGAAACGGGGCGGGCAGGATCAGGGGTTCTTCGTCCTTGCCGTCGTAATTGGGCTGGAAGTCGACCGTGTCCTTGTGCAGTTCGTCCAGCAGTACCACGGCGACCGGGGTGAGTTTGGCTTCGGTGTACCGGTAAGCCGCTGGCGGGTCGCCATCCAGGCTGCCGAAGTTGCCATGGCCGTCCACGAGGGGAGCGCGCAGGGACCACCATTGCGCCATTCGCGCCATGGCGTCATACACCGCAGAGTCGCCGTGGGGATGCCATTCCCCGATCACCGATCCGACAACCTTCGCGCTTTTGATGGGCGGCCGGTCCGGCGAGAGCCGGTGGTTGTGGAACATAGAAAAGAGAATGCGCCGTTGGACCGGCTTCAGGCCGTCCCGCACGTCGGGCAAGGCGCGCGAGGTAATGACGGACAGCGCGTAGTTCAAGTACCGCTGGCGCGTGGTTTGATCCAGCGGCACCACGGTAACGGGTGCCGGGGGCGTGTTCTTGCCTGATGTGCGCGTTTGTGATCGGGCCATCGCTCGTCTTTCAGGTTCCTGTCACCCTCGTCTGTGTTCAGTTATTCCCTTCGACTTCGCCATTGCTACGCTCAGGACAGGCGTTGACAATTTCGGTCTTTTCCTTCCCCTCCTTTGCTTGTCCTGAGCATAACGAAGGATCAGGAGGGGTAAGGGGAGGAAAAGCCCCCGCCCTACGGGGACGAGAGTGAGATGTCCTGACGGTTTTGCAGGTCCTGCTTTGGCGTCGCGGCGTCGTTCGTGTGAAGAGAGGCGCGATGAAGGGGGCCGTTGACGTGGGATTGCACCCACTGGCCATCCCACCATTCCATGGGATTGATCTGGGCTCCGTGAAGCAGCAGGCTGAAATGCAGATGATCGCCAGCGGCCAAACCCGTCATGCCTGACCGTCCGATGATTTGCCCCTTGCGGACGATGTCTCCCTTCTCCGCGGTGAACGAGGAGAGATGGGCATACAGCGACTGGAGCCCATAGCCGTGATCAATCACGACGGTGTTTCCGTAAATACCGAAAAACTCCGCCAGTACCACGGTTCCGTCATTGGCGGCTTCCACGGGATAGTGTTGGGTCACCGCAAGGTCGAATCCCAAATGGTATTGCGTATCCACGACGTTTCCGTTGTAGCGATATTCGCGGTGATCAGCAAATTCTGCCTCCACCTGAGAGTTGGATAGTTGGATGAAGGCCTCGTTCCACAGGAACTCGGGCCGGCTGTCCGAGGCCAGAGCCGTGAGTTGCTCGGCCGTCCGTTTCCGCAATACGTTGTTGACTTGTAGGAAGTTGCGAAGCGGATCGTTCAGGTCCTCGATCTCAGGGGTTTGTGCAATGATGGGGCGAACGGTCCGTTCGATGAAACGGCCGGAAATCGTGATGGTTCGGGACCGCCACTTCTTGGTGACAACGGGCACATCGATCCGCTGTTCCGCGTGATTGCCCAAGTTGTCGTCCGCGACGAGGAGTACTGGGGTCGAAGCGGGGAGGTCATGGGGAAAGGCAAAGAGGGAAAACGCGCTGAAGGCTCGTTCAGAGTTGGGGTAGCCCGGAAAAAACGTTTCGCCGATTCGGACTCCGTATCGTTGCGCATCATCGGAGACGCGGTAGATCACGACGCCCGCTCCTCCTTGCGAAACGGGCAAGGGGGTTGACAAGACTTCCAGCCGTGGGGGCGTAAATTTCACGGCGACGTTCTGTTCGATCCTTGCCCAATTCCCCTCGAAAAACCCCCGCCAGGAATAATCGCGTGCCGTAATGACAAGCGTGACGAGCCCCCGGCGTTTGGGGATGGTGTCGTCGCCGAACGGGACGAGAGTAAGGTCGTAGCTGTTATGGGCGTTTCCACCGATGGAAAAAGGTGACTGCGCGACAAACTGTTCTTGCGCCAGCGTGTAACTCTCGAGATTTTGCACAAGGCGGACGGTCACCTCTTGGAGACCCGTTCCGTCATCTTCGACGTGAAGGACCAACGGAGTTGTCGGGCCGGCTTGGGTGAAGGGCTCCACCAGCGTGATCCGGGGCGGCGTCCCGTCTCCCCAGCGATAAAAGGCTGTCATGACCAGGTAGAAGGCGACAATTGCGAGCGCAATCGCGTAAAAGAGGATTTTTTTATTCACGGCTGATAAGTCGAAGGGGAATAAAGGAACCTCTGATTAAGTGCACTATCGGGCGCATGGCTGCGTTGTGTCCT
>VYFB01000107.1 GCA_009842645.1 Nitrospira sp. SB0677_bin_15
CTCCGGGACGCCTTGCCCTGCATCCCGCTATCACACTGAATCAGAGGTTCCTTGACTCAATGGCGTGCGAGACAGACTTTGGTCATCCTACCAGTTGTAGCTTTAGCAAGGCTTTTCGGTTTAAACTCAAAAATATATGATCGGGGGGAAGAGGGTTACTTACACATTTCGCCGGTCCCGCCACAGGACAACAAAACCATCGAAAATAGACTAATTCGCTGAAATCTTAAAAAAAGCGATACGTTTCTTGTTCTCATATCATATGTGATAGTGAAAAGAGAAGCGCGAGGTGGTTCTGAAAAATTCGAATGAATTGTATCCCAACGGATAGAGGAGAGAGGCCCGATGAAGAGACGGCATCGGTTCACAGTAAAGGTTAGTGTGGCGCTGAAAGCCACTACACGGTGGCAAGACGGTCCAGGCGAGATCTTTGCAGGCGGCCGATAATCATAGAGGAAGAGTATGAAGGTGGACTATATTGCACAGCCTGACACCCAGCTAGGCAAGGTATTGTCAAAAATGCTCGATGCTGATCCTCCTGCATCTCGAATTGTCTTTGTTTCAGCTTTCGTAAGTCTCCAAACCATTATGCGCTTGAAGCAACAAATCTTGGATCTACAGGGAAATGGCGTTGATATTCGTTTTGTTCTCGGCATTGACTTGGGGGGCACGAGCCAAGAAGTTCTAAAAGAAATACTCGGGTGGAATATCGACACGAAGCTCGTCAAACACCGCCGCCCAGGCCATACTTTCCATCCAAAGCTTTACCTGTTTGAATGGAAAACCCGTGGCACGATTATTATCGGGTCGAACAACATAACTGAGGGCGGGTTTTTTGGAAACTACGAGGGAGCAGCACACATTACATATACGTTACCGAGGGAAACGGAAGACTTTATCAATGCATGTAACAAATTGGAGCGATTTCTCAAACCAGACAGCCCCGTGTCATACCAGCTAACAGAACAACTGCTTGCCGAGTTAGCTGACCGAGATGAACTGCCGACAGAAGCAGAAGCCAGGGTGGGCCGTAATTTTACTGGAAAAAGTAAGAGACTCAATGTCGAAAAAGGCAAATCAATCTTTGGCACTGAGGATATCGCCGCCCCTCCACCTCTTCCCGCAGATGTTCTCGAACGCCTAGTGAAGGATGTGCGGGCACGACGACAAGCAGTCAAGAAGCTTCCCAAGAAAAAAAATTCAAAAAGGGAGAGCGCACCGCCCGTGTTCATAGATGAACACTCTAGCGACTTTCTGCTGCCTGCCGCTTTCTATATGACCCTTCCCACACTGCAGGGAGATAAAATCCCGGGGGAAGCACGTATTCCTCTAGAGGCAATTGAACTAGCCAAGGAGTTTTGGGGTTGGCCTGATGAATACACGAAAGAAGTTAGCCCACGCGCCGGAAATGATAGGATTTACTGGAACTGGCGACCAAATTGGCAAGTATGGAGTGTCGATTCTCCTGATGATGTCACGACCCAGGCAGTTCGAATGTATATGTATGAAAACAGTTCGGACTTTCGCTTTTACGCGCGTCCTTTGGTCAATGCCGGTGGAGACAGGGACGACATTGTGCGCATTCGCCGTATTGCTCAATCTGATGTGGAGTATGAATGTGTTTTAGCTAGAAAGGGAACGACGGAATATAACGAGTGGATAAAATCGTGTACGCAGGCTGTACGCAACAGCCCAAGGCATTTTGGCTATGCCTGAGCGCGTTCGCGTTTGGTAACTCTCAGACGAAGTACAACATTCTCAGTAATCGCATTCTTTATATGGACAAGGTTCTCTGTTGTGACTGAAATATCGATATTCTCAACCAGTTCCATTCCACAATTTACTGCAATATCTCTTACAAACTCCGTTGTCGGTATTCTTTCGTAGTCACTGTCCACGCGGATACGATTATCACCGATGACGATCATTGCCTCACCGCCGGGGCGAAGTACATGCTGACAATTTTTCAGAACGGACGCCATGTCCGAAAAAAAACGGCAAAGAAGTGTGGGCATATTTTTCCGGCGGAAACCGACATCAGCCGAAGATACACGTTGGTGTAAGGTGTAGAGATAATTGCTCACATTATCAGGAAGGGCCGTTGTTCGATCAGTTATTGCTTTTTCTATCTCTCGCCGTTGTTTCGTTATGATCTCCCGGCTACCGACAAGTTGGTGCTCAACGGGACGCCGTGACGATGAATCCATACCAAACAGCAGCAACAACGAGAGCCTATCGGTATCAATATAAGGAAGAGCCGTGGCATACGGCGGGCTCGTAAGTACTAGATCAATCGAGTGCCTGGAGAGACCTAGGGCAGTGAGGGTTTCTGCATCGCGGGAGTCACCTTCGATTATTTGACTGGGCCGAAAACGCTCTGGTGAATAGCCGCGTACTGACCAGAAGTTTTCGATTCGAGTATATTGCGTATCGAGAGCATTTAAATACATCTGAAATACATCTGCGTCCTTTAATGGATTCTTCCTCCGTCGTATTCTCAAGTCTGTAGGATCTTGCTGTGACACGTCACGGACAATACTACTCAAAATCACCTCTAAAAAGTCTCTAATCACGCCCTCGCTGAGAGAACGAATGGCTGCAAGTAGCCAACTGATTTTGGAAATGACCGGAGCAGAAAACCAACTCGAAATCTCGTCAAAACAATGCGGATTGAACTGATCCAGCTCGTCATTTGGCCTTGCAGGAGCATCTTCGATTTGACTGACTAGCGTTCCAAACGTTTCACGAATAACATCAGGGTTTATTTCCAGAATGCCAACCTTCGCCTTGGCAATTTTAGCGGCCATCGGATTCATGTCGCATCCAAATGTGCGATGGCCGTTCAGGTAACCTTCCAAAAGGGTCGTTCCGCTACCGCAGAAAGGATCAAATACTTTCGCTCCTGATTTGAGCTTGCATAAGTTCATCAAACCCTTTGCGAGCTGTGGATAGAATTTACCTTTATAGGGGTGTAAGCCATGAGTGACGTACTTTGGATCTTTTCTTGCTGATAGTTGAAGTGCAAAACCGTTTTCAACGATGGCCTGCCACGTGGGTTCCGTATCGAGTGCCGTCATGCCCATGCCATGTGTAAATACGAGCTTTCTGGCTTTTGACACGGAATAGGGATCGAGAGTCAGGGTTAATGTCTCTCTATTGTTGCCGTTTGCTTGAACACCCAGTACGGATTCAATTTCACGCCCTCGCAGAATATGTTCATAAGGCCATAGCTTGTATGGGGCAGGTGTAAACCAAATAGAAAACTTTTGAGGCGGTTTCCTGATGACGAGAAGCTTTTCGGTTGTCGCTCTCCTTCCGGCAGCCACGAAAGAACGCTTTGTCTTATGGATATTCCTCTCGATAATACATACCGTTTCAAAGCCGATCTTTTCCGCTGTATTGCTGAGCGCTTTTGCCACTGGATGCAGGACTTTGTTGTAGACTGCATCGCCCACAACAAGTACTGCGTACCTGCCAAACCTCAAAAGGCGGTACATTCCAGATAGGCTCTGCTCCATCTCAGCAAGGTATGTGTCGAATCCAGAAGATTCTTTTTGATGCCGCAGGTGTGATCCAATTTCAATCCTGCCAAGATGACGAGGGTCATGGCCCAACCAAAGCAGTCGAAAACGATGATAGAGGTGGTAATCGTTGGCATTGCCATATGGGGGTGAGGTAACGATCAAGTCTACCGAATCTGGTTTATGTCTGCCTTGATGCAAATCTCTGGCGTCTGTCGTAAGAAAATCGCAAACGCTATACCTTAGCGCCGGTTGGGTTTGCATCACATTTCGCACGATTGTGTTAAGGGCAGAGAGGAAGCGTTTGATCGTTTCTCCTTGTGCTATGTCACGCGGTTTACTCGAATAGCGGGTCTCGGAATCTTGAAATGAAACGGCCAGGGTAATGCGAGAGAGGGCAAGTAGGGCTATATCGTGCGCCTTTTCGTTCTTTATTTTGTTTATCCTGGATCTAATCACAGCCAACTCGCCTCGTGACGTAATCGGAAACCACTTGTCGATATTAGGGATATCTGGCACGCAATCAGCGTTCTCGTTACAGAGTGACCCTGGTTGAGGCAAATCAGCAAGGCGGGTAGTAAGAGCGCTACGAATAACATGAAGCTCTTTTGCCGCCATCCGATCAAGGTTGCTGGTTTTGACGCGCCCTATCAATGTACCTACTGCATTTGCGTCCGTACTTAAAGCCCGCCTTCCCATGCGTACAGACTCAAGGGCTGTGGTGCCACTACCCCCGAAAGGGTCGAGCACCAATTCTCCGGGAAGAGATAACTTGGCGACACAGTATCCTGGAATTTGTGGAATGAATTTAGCCGGGTAGGGATGTAGATCATGGGTCAAAAATCCGGTATCATCGTTTGTAAAAGACCAATCAATTGATTCAAGCGTTTCTGCAACGCTTTTAGGGTCTCGAAGCTCGTCTGGAGAAAGAATCTCATCATATTGAGGAAAACCCGCCTCCTCTCGTAATGAGTACTCGCTGCTTTCCTCCCGAATGAGAGAAGCCCCTAACTCCCTTTCAAACAGATACCTTTCGGACCTTGACATCGGTCTTCCTCTTTAATTTTCTGGGGAAAATATAAATTCCCAGAAATAGATAGTCAAGCAAAAATCTACCTTGGCATCGCCAGCGCCCAAGGCGAACTCGCATGAACCTCTGAATCAGGACGCTAGAAGTCCATTCGGAATTGGGTCGAGATTCCGCCGTTCCGGGTTTCATCCTCGTATTCCATGCCAAACGCCAGGGCGGAGTTGTTTTGAAGGGACAACGCATATCCCAGGGAATAGCGGATCATTGGTCGAGTGCTCAAATCAATTGCGGTCTGTTGTTGCTTGAGAGACTGTGAACGCCCCCGGTAAAACGCATCAACAAAACTGCTTCCGGCTGCAACGAGATGGTTGATCCGGGCCTGTCCGTCCCTAACCCTCGTTTCCTGACGGACTGAAAATCGTAACGTATCATTGTCGCGAAAGATATTGCGCCCCTGGGTTCCCGCCGACCACCCCTCCGCCCGCAGCCCGGATATGCCGGACAGCATGCCACTGGTCATGGAGACCTCTGCAAAATTATGTTCGTAACTGGCAAACCCGCGCCAATTCCTGCCCAGCGGACCTGACAAGAGCAACTGGCTCCGGTTGGTTTCGGTCCGAGTGCCACCGAGCGCACCGAAATTTGCCCCCCAGACACTACGGCTTTCATCAATGCGTGAGAACTCCGCCACCACGTCGATGTCACCGTGTACGTGCCGCCATTGCAAGCCGAATTGA
Organism: Nitrospira sp. SB0677_bin_15; assembly: GCA_009842645.1. Lineage (GTDB taxonomy): Bacteria > Nitrospirota > Nitrospiria > Nitrospirales > UBA8639 > Bin75. The sequence goes on from VYFB01000107.1 coordinate 5,289, forward strand.
CGCCACGGGGTATGCCTTGCTCTTCGCCCGCTGAACGCCACAAACGGGCGCATCCCATTGCCCTGCATTTGCAGCACAACGGATCCTCCGGCACGGGCGAAGAAAGGGGCGGTCGCAACAGCGGCAGGTTGGAATACATTCCATTCTCGCCATGCGGACCTCTCACAACCGTCGCACAGGGCGTGATGGAGCCGCCAGCGCCCAAGCAGGTTGGCAGAAAAATCCATCCCGACGGCATGAAGATCACGGGCTTGCTGGCCGATATTGGCATAGAGGCCATGGTGTTCGACCCGAGAACCGCTTGCCGGCGAGAGCATGTCCACGGCGGCATAGCCCAGCATCCGGGGGCTTGCGGTTTCGAAATCGACAATACCCGACAATTTCATGTTGTAATACGCGCTGCCCACCCCGGCAACGGCGATCTCGACGGCCTGCATCCGCTCACCCACGTGAGCGAGTGCGGGAGACAGGTTGACGTGGGCGTCCCGTAGCGCCACCGCCTGCGCTGTTCCGGCAACCGAGTATGGGAGGCGGACCATCCCTTGCATGGTAACGGCATTCGCCAAATTCAACCGCCCCCACCCATAGACGGGGTCGGGTTCGTTCAGGTTATTCTTCCGGATACCAAGCGGCTCTGCGGAGAACAGCAATGCGGCTTGCACAACGTCCATCGGCATGCTGGGCAACCTGCTCTTGAGCACCGCCAAGGCCCCGCTCACCATCGGGGCGGCAAAAGAAGTGCCCAATATCTTCTTGGAGCCAATGGCGAGATCCTCTCCAGGTGCCATCAAACACCAGTTTCTTGCCTCGCCGCATCCGTTGGAGAAACCCGTGATCTCACCGTTTTTGTTTAACGCTCCGACCACCAGCCATTTCCCGAGCAATTCTGGCTGGAACAACGGGGCTACCTTCCAGCCACCGGGGCTATTGTAGTCAATGCAGTTATCGCGGCCACAGGCGGTTCCCCACATCTCCTTGAACGAAATCTTTTGGCTGGGGTCACCAGGGTCAGGCAGCCAACGGAAATTCTCCATGAATTCCTCGGCAGTCACGGATCCCTCACCCACTTCGCAGCCGTCTTCATCGGCGAAGTTTTTCCCGCACATGTGCGTCTCATTGTTGACGGAATTCCACCCTTCGTTGCCACCCGCCCATACCATCACGATATCGGCATCTTTGACCGTGTTCGCGACTTGGGCAAATTCGCTTTTCCGAAAACGATCGAGAAGCGGCGTGAAGACCGGCAGTTCTGTCGTCAGCCATATTCCATCTCTGCCGGCGTATTCTCCATAGTAATTCGTCGTGACCGCGATGCTGAAGTTGAGCACGTGGGCCTGGTTCTCAACCGCGTACCGTACCGCCTCCATGGGATGACCGCCACCGGCGAGTTGTATCGGCATGACTGAGGCCTGCGGCGCGACGCCATGGATGTTCCCTGTGGAAATCGGAGTGCCGCCCGAGATCGTTATCTCGTAATTCACTCCAGGCTTCTCGCCTCTCGCCCCCGCCGCAAGCAGAGCGACATACGTGCCATGTCCTTCTCCAGGATCCCCTCCGTAATCAGGCTCGAACACATGTGCATCTCTATTCCGCAGGTGATGCGGCGACACGATCTTGCCCGCCAAGTCAGGGTGGGTAAGATCCATGCCGTCGTCCGCTACCGCGATGGTGACGTTCTGGCCGAAATAACCCCGTTGGTAGGCCGCATCCGCCGAGATCGCATCTAAACCGTAATGGCCCAAGAACTCCGGGGTGCGGTAGTCCCTGCCGTCAGGTGGAGCAAGGGTGCCGAGTTCGATCTGCCGGAACGTAAGGCCAACCGGGTTCGGTGTGGCAGGTGCTGATGACGTGGGAGGCGGACGGTCTCCGACGACCGGCGGGCCACCACTCCCGCCGCCACAACCTGGCAACACGAGCATGGAACACGCCAGCAAAAACAAACATGTCGATGCAACGCCGGCAACAGAGAGAGCGCCAGACTTCCGGTGATGGAGCAACGCCACAATCAAGGCGTTTGTAACTTCAGAGATCAACCTGTCCAAAGAAATAGGCAAAATTGTACACGAAGGGGCTATACGAGACCGATTAAAGGAACCTCTGCTTTACTGCACTATCGGGGGCAGGGCTGCGTTGCGTCCTCGCTCAACCCTCACCTATCTCTCTGATAAGCCTCGGGTTTCGCTCCGGGACGCCTTGCCCTGCATCCCGCTATCACAAAAATCAGAGGTTCCCAAATAGGTTGGGGTGAGTGACGGGAATTGAACCCGCGACCTCCGGATCCACAATCCGGCGCTCTAACCAACTGAGCTACACCCACCACCCAAAGAGAGGAAACAAGGCCGTTGTGTAAAACGATCTTACTGAAAAGGCTTGACGCGACGCAAGACAGACGCCGCGGGATTGACTATCAGGGGCAACGAGCGTTGCCTCCACGCATCCGAGACGTTCCCGCTAGGAACGTTCAGCAAAGGCCGCTTGCATTTCGTCCGCAATCGCCCGGGCCGCGGCGCATGGATCAGAGGCATCCCGGATCGGCCTGCCCACCACCAGATAATCCGCTCCTGCGTGAATAGCCTGGCTGGGCGTGGTGACACGAGCATGCTCATCCACTCCCCGACCTCCAGGCCGTACGCCGGGCGTCACGATCAACAACGGTGAGTCGATGGCCGACCGAATGGCTGCGGGTTCCTGGCCCGAGGCAATCACACCGTCACACCCCTCCTCGGCGGTCATCCTGGCACGAGCCACGACAGCTTGTTCCACGGTCCCGTCGAATCCGCATTCCTGAAGATCCGCCTGGTCGAGGTTCGTCAACACAGTCACCGCCAGAACGTTCATCTCCGGGTTCCCGGCCCGTCCTTTCACGGCGGCAGCCAACGCCTTTCGCTGGGCATGCACGGTCAGGAAGGAGACGCCCATGTCCGCGACCCGCGCGGTCGTTCGTTGTACCGTCTCCGCAATATCCAACAACTTCAAGTCAAGAAACACGGGTTTCCTATACTGTCGTACCATCCGAACGACCGCGGGCCCTTCACTCACAAAGAGTTCCAACCCGATTTTGATGACCCCGACGACCCCCTGGACACGATCCAGCATCGCCTCGGCGGCCTTCGCCGTCGGCACGTCCAAGGCGAACACGAGTCGGTCTTTGGCTTGAATCCCTGATCCTCTTACACGTTGATCCATTCCGGTCTCTTTCCCGTTGACCATCGAGACGGGGCTATGTTAATAGTTTCTGCTTTGAACCTCTTAATGGAGAAAAAAGATGCCGGTTGTTCATAAATCAGCCATTAAACGTGCCCGTCAGTCCAAGAAGCGTCACACCAGAAACCATGCGATCCTGCATCGCACCAAGACGGTGGTAAAAAAATTCAAATCCGCTCTCCAGGAAAAGGGTGCGGAAGCGGCACAACCCCTGCTCCAGGAAGCCGCCTCAGCCCTTCACAAGGCGGTGACCAAAGGCGCACTCCATCGGAATACCGCTTCCCGACGCATTTCTCAACTTTCGAACCAGTTCAACGCCTTCAAGGCCAAATAAAACTGATCTCCCCCCGCATGATAGCATCTGAGTCTACCTGATCACACGGGACTGTACACAGGGTGAGGCTACGCTTGTTTTCGGCATCGCTCCCGTCGATCTGGCTTGTACGCATTATTCCTCTCACCAGAGTAGCGCTCCTTGGAGCATGAGGCCGTAGGTCGAGGCAGCGTTGTTGTCCGCTTCGTTGATGGTGCCGGTCAACTCAACCTGGAATTCGCCGGTCCTCAGCCGCCCGCCCAGATTCAGCGTCCGGGTGCCTTCGCCTGCCAGCGTCGCCCCCACAAACGGGGTCAGCACGGCAGTGCCCTCCAGGGCCCGCAGGCCCCAGCCCATATCCAGGGTGATCCCCAGCCCCGCAGCCGGTCCCAGCC
>VYFB01000047.1 GCA_009842645.1 Nitrospira sp. SB0677_bin_15
CTCACAAGAGACGACAACCGAAGTTTTTGTAGACGGAACGGTTCCCCACCCACCCGTTCGCCAACCGGCCGACCCTTTGGACTTTTACGAATTTGATCAACTCGACCAAGCCGTCGAACCCCGTTGAAGTAGAACGGCGCGGAAAGATCATACCTCAACACCAACTAGTCAGATCTTCAAACATCTTGAAAAGTTTTAATGAAATATGAAAAATTAAATTTAAAATTTGAATTAGCATAAATCATGTGGTAAATTCTAGCGCCTGATGATTATTCGTGACCTTGCGCCAAAACTCATCCGGTCAGCAACCCAAGTCCCTACCATCACACTCACTGGGCCCCGACAAAGCGGCAAGACCACGTTATGTCGATCCGTGTTTCCACGGCATCCCTACGTGACGCTGGAAACTCCCGATACGCGCGCGTTCGCGGCAGAAGACCCCAGGGCTTTTTTGGCCCAATTCCCTGAAGGCGCCGTCATTGACGAGGTACAACGCGCCCCGGACCTGCTCTCTTATCTCCAAGGCATCATCGACGATGATCCGGCACCCGGGCGCTGGATTCTCAGCGGCTCGCAAAACTTATCCTTGCTGGAGTCGGTCAGCCAATCGTTAGCCGGACGCACAGCGGTGCATCACCTGTTGCCGTTGACCCGTGGTGAGATCACACGCTTTCCCCAACACCCTGCCAGTCTCGATGAAACCCTGTTTGCCGGGGGCTACCCCCGCATCTTTGATCGCCAACTCGACCCGGCCGATTGGCTCCGCTCGTATGTCGCTACCTACCTCGAACGAGACGTACGCACCCTCAGCAACGTCGGCGATCTTGCGACGTTTCAACGGTTTGTCGAATTGTGCGCCGGTCGTACCGCGCAGTTGATCAACTATTCGTCATTAGCCAATGACTGCGGCATCTCACAACCGAGTGCCAAGGCTTGGCTCGGCATACTGGAGGCCAGCTTTGTCGTGTTTCGTCTACAGGCGTTTCACGCAAACGTGCGCAAGCGACTCGTGAAAATGCCGAAGCTGTATTTTTACGATACTGGCCTGGTTTGCTGGCTCTTGGGTATCCGTCAGCCGGAGCAGCTTCGTTCCCATCCGCTACGCGGGGCGATCTTTGAGACCTGGGTTATCTCGGAAACCATGAAACACCGAACCAACCTGGGCAAATCGGGCGGGCTGTTGTTCTACCGCGACAGCAACGGAGCCGAAGTCGATCTTGTCATCGAACAACCGGGCAGCGTCGTGCTGGTCGAAGTCAAATCCTCCGCAACCGCGTCGTCGAGCCTGTTCGCCGGTGCCAAACGCATTCAACGGCATTTCGGGCAATTACCTCGTTCAAGTGAAGTTGTCGTTGTCTACGGCGGCGATGAATTTCAAGGGCACACGGAGGGGCGGCTGATACCCTGGCGAATGCTACGTGCGGCAAGTCTGCTCAACCTCGATCACGTCATCTCCGTCTCTTCAGGTGGCCGACCGATTGCCGGTGCCGCCGTCCTGGGGTTATTCTCCAACAAGACTTGGAAAGGCGCGATCACTGGTGAAAACGGGGAGAGCGTACTCGACCTACATTCCATTCATCTGCCAATGACCGTCTTCGTGGCCGCCGAAGGATTTGCAGCGCATTTGGAGCGTGACTGGATACCAGCCGAACGGGCTCTCCACGTCGAACTGAGTACGCTTTCCAACGGTGGCGCCGTTATCTTGCCCGAGGGAACGGGCACGCTTCCGGGTCTCAAAGGCAGATTGAACCCCATCCGTGATACTCTCGACCGGACCTGCCTGTATGCATCCAATATCGCCATTAACGAAGGCCGGCAACAGCCGGTCGCGTTTGTTCCCGGTGAAAAACTGGGATTGACCGATGCCGACGGACATGAACTGCTGGTGCGCATCATTGATATCGTCGGAAGTTCGGCACTGGTAGAGTATTGGAGACCGGAAGAGGTAAAGGGTTGAGATGAGAGGTACAAAATAACTTCCAAGATTTTAAGAATTTGATAAAATTGATCAATTGATTAAAAATACCAGATGCGGAGTGAGAGAAGGATTTGCTAAGGGATTGAAGTATGGCAACTAAGAAAAAGACCTCTTCCGATCCGTTGATGCCAGTGGAGCAGATTACTCAGTCCATCATTTTCATCCGTGGTCAAAAGGTCATGCTGGATGCCGACTTGGCCACCCTCTATAATGTCGAGACAAAGGTCCTCGTGCAGGCTGTCAAGAGGAACATTGACCGTTTCCCGGAGGATTTCATGTTCCAACTCACGTAGCAGGAATTTGACGACTTGAGGTCACAAATTGTGACCTCAAGTTGGGGCAGTAGGCGCTATTCGCCCTACGCGTTCACTGAACAGGGTATTGCAATGCTTTCTAGTGTATTGCGCAGCAAGAGGGCAATCCACGTCAATATCGAAATCATGCGCGCTTTCGTGCAGTTGCGGCGGATGCTTGCGAGCCACGAGGATCTTGCTCGAAAGCTCTCTGACTTGGAGAAGAAATATGACATACAGCTCAAAGTTGTCTTCGATGCGATAAGAGGACTCATGACCATGCCGGAACCGAAGAAAACGCGACCGATGGGTTTTGCACCATCGCGACACAAGTAAAGACGAACAGGCTTATCTAGAGAGACCGTCATTGGAATACCGTAAACAACCGTTGGCTGCAAGAGGAGATATCGAATGAAAGCAAGTGAGGCGAAACTGCTGGATTTCCTGGGAAAGTCAAAACAGTTTGTTATTCCCATCTATCAACGTACCTACTCATGGACGGAACGAGAGTGCGGCCAGCTTTTGGAAGACATTCTCCGCGCCGGTCGTAGTGACGACATATCCGGCCACTTTATCGGTTCAATAGTTTACATCGAGCAAGGACTTTCCCAAGTCGTGCACCAATCCCCTTTGCTGGTCATCGACGGCCAACAGCGATTGACAACGGTATCTCTCATCATTGAGGCGCTCGCGCGCCGAGTGGCAGACACCGAACCGCTTGATGGTTTTTCCGCAAAAAAACTCCGCAGCTATTATTTGCTCAACCCGCTGGAGGAAGGCGAACGCAGTTATAAGCTGTTATTGACCCAGACTGACAAACAGACCTTGCTGGCAGTCGTGGCTCAGAAATCCATCCCAGACGAGCATTCCCTACGAATCAAGGAGAACTTCGCGTACTTCGAGAAGCAGGTGAGAGAGTTAGGCAGCGATCTCAAACCGCTGTGCGAGGGATTGGCAAAACTCATGGTGGTAGACATTGCGTTGAGCCGCGATCACGACAATCCGCAGTTGATATTCGAAAGCATGAACTCCACTGGGCGCGAACTCAGCCAAGCAGACCTGATTCGCAACTTTATTCTCATGGGATTGGAACCTAAACAACAAAATCGGCTTTACGACGAGCACTGGCACCCCATGGAGATCGCCTTTGGGCAAGAGGCCTATGCACAGCACTTTGATGGTTTTATGCGCCATTACTTGACCGTCAAAACCGGTGACATCCCGAATATTCGCAAGGTTTATGAAGCCTTTAAATCATACTCTCGTCGCCCGGATGTCGATGCCGCCGGCACCGACGCGCTCGTGGCTGATGTCCATGCTTTCACAGGATATTATTGTTGCATGGCGCTGGGACAAGAACAAGAACCGAATCTAAAAGCTGCTTTTGATGATCTCCGAGAGCTAAAGGCGAACGTCGCATACCCGTTCCTGTTGAAACTCTACGCTGACTACACTAAAGGCATTTTAGCAGCGTCGGATCTAGAGCACGCTGTGCGGTTAGTGGAAAGCTACGTTTTCCGCCGCGCCGTCTGCGCCATCCCTACCAACTCGCTAAACAAGACATTTCGATACCTTGGTGAGGTATTGGACGAAAGCCGTTACCTTGAAAGCATCCAGGCGCAATTCATGCTTATGCCGTCCTATCGTCGATTCCCAAAAAATGATGAATTTCATCGTGAGATAAAGGTTCGCAATCTTTATCATTTTGGGAACCGGAGCAGCTATTGGCTGCGACGATTAGAAAACTACGACCACAAGGAAGAAGTTCTCGTGGATGAGTATACCATTGAGCATATCATGCCACAGAACAAGAAGCTTTCGCCTAGGTGGCACTCGGATCTGGGAGAAGACTGGCAACGAGTCCATGAAACTTGGCTGCACACACTCGGTAACTTAACGCTGACTGGCTATAACGCTGAATACAGTGACAGGCCCTTTACCGAGAAGCGCGACATGAAAGGTGGTTTCCGGGAGAGCCCACTGCGAGTCAACGAGGGATTAGGAACTGTGGAAACCTGGAATGAGAAGGAAATAAAGGCTCGCGCTGATCGTCTGGCGCACAAGGCCCTTAGCGTTTGGACAGCACCCTCGTTGTCTGAAAAAATACTCGATACCCATCGTCTCGATACCACGGAGAAACCTGGTGCCTACACCATAGAGGACCACAAGTTCCTTAACGGTGGCCCCGTTCGCCTTCTCTTTGATGCATTCCGCAAGGAAGTCTTGGCACTGGACCCATGTGTAACAGAAGAATTCCTCAAACTCTATGTCGCCTACAAAGCTGAGACTAACTTTGTCGACATAGTGCCCCAAGCCCGAGGACTGCGGCTCTCGGTGAACCTTGAATTCCACGAGCTTCACGACCCTCGAGGGCTAGCCAAGGACGTTACCAATGTAGGCCGCTGGGGCAATGGCGACGTTGAGGTGGTAGTGAGCAAACTGGAAGAGTTGCCCTACGTCATGGGTCTTGTGCGTCAAGCCTTCGAAAAACAGATGGGGGATGGATAATCAGTTGCGGGAAATGTAGGGGTTAATCGAAGACAAACTGAGCTTCTATGACGCTCTGGAAACCAACAACATCCCGATAGTGGTACTTCAAGACGATATCCCGGTCGACATCACCAGTGAACTTGTGGATACTGTTCGTAAGAACGCCACCATCAACTGGCCACTACGCGAGAATGTGCAGAATATATTCCCCAGGCCGGCGAATGTATTATGCACAAGTAGGAGTCGAATCGGATAGTGTTCAAACAAGCAGGGGTATTGTCTTCTGGCTGGACTGACCAAGTTGCATAGGAGTTCCTGTCCATCAGGACGGGCTGTCACCCTTCCGCTATTGCGCGTCCTGGTATTCTTCGTGCCAGGCCATCTGAATGGCTTCGAGCTTTTTTTCGTTGGACGACTTGGGGTCATCCGTGAATTCCGGCCATGCCACGATCCACGCATGGAGATCGGTAAAGCGAACCGTCAGCGGGTCGAGATCCGGATGCTCTTCCTGAAGCCGAATCGCGATATCTTCGGCCATATCCCACGTTAATTCTTGAGACATATGGTGCTCCTCATGGGGGTCGCCGGACATTCAATCCGTGACTTCAGAGAGTTTTTTGCTTTCGAGGGCTTCTTTGAGCGTGGCATCCATCAACACCTCGGCCAAGTGATGGGTCACTTTTTCCATGTCGGCAATCCTGGTTCGGATGAGTCGATGATCTTCCTGCGTCAGGGCTGCGCGCAGTTCGTCGACGGCGTTGCGAATGGATTGGATCTCGTCAGCCGGGATCAGATTCTCCCCGCGTTTCAGCGCCTTTTGGGTGGCCATGATAATGGCATCAGCCTCCGTCTTCGCCTCGATTACCTGACGCGCCTTAATGTCCTCCGCCGCGAATTGGAAGGATTCCCGAATCATGGCTTCAACTTCCTCATCGGTCAGCCCGTAGGAAGGTTTGACTTGGACGGATTGCGATTCGCCGGTCCGGATATCGGACGCGGTGACGTTGAGAATGCCGTTGGCATCGATCAGGAACGTTACTTCAATGCGAGGCACGGCCGCGGGCAGCGGCGGGACCTTGAGTTGGAACCGGGCCAGGCTTCGATTGTCTTTCACCAACTCGCGTTCGCCTTGCAACACGTGAATGTCCACGCCGGTTTGGCCGTCCACGTAGGTGGTAAACATCTCCTTGGCGCTGGTCGGGATGGTCGTATTCCGGCGAATCAACGTGCTCATGACGTTGCCCATGGTTTCAATGCCCAAGGACAGCGGGGTCACGTCGAGCAGGAGCATCTCCGTGTTTTCCCCGGCCAGTATGCCGGCTTGGACCGCGGCACCGAGCGCGACGACTTCATCGGGATTCAGGTCACAGTGGGGCGCCTGGCCGAACAGTGCCTGCACACGGGCTCGAATCACCGGCATCCTGGTGCTACCCCCGACCAGGACGACTTTGTCGATCTGCCCGGTTTTCAAGCCTGCGTCACTCAACGCGTGACGACACGGCGTCATGGTTTGTTCGACCAGGTCTTGAACCAAGGATTCGAATTCATCGCGCGACCAGGTACGTCCGTACGTCCCTTTGCCGTCGGGCAGAGTGACGGCCACGTGCGCCTGCTGTTCGTCCGACAACCGGATCTTGGTTTTTTCGGCTTCAAGCCGCACGGTTTGCATCAGTTCCGGTGAATCTTCGACTTTGACGCCATGCAAGGCGTCGATGTCCCTGATAACCGCGTCCACTAGCCGCCTGTCGAAATCATCTCCGCCGAGATGCGTGTTCCCATTGGTCGCCAGGACTTCGAAGATGCCGTCCTTGAGCTTCAGGATGGAGATATCGAAGGTTCCCCCTCCGAGATCGTAAACGGCGACGTTGCCCTGCGTGTGCTTTTGCAGCCCATAGGCCAACGACGCAGCCGTTGGTTCATTGATGATCCGCAGCACGTCCAGGCCGGCAATGAGACCGGCATCCTTCGTTGCCTGGCGCTGGCTGTCGTTGAAATAGGCCGGGACCGTGATCACGGCTTTGGTAATTTCCTCGCCCAGATGCGCTTCTGCCCGAAGCTTAAGTTCTTTCAGGATCATGGCCGAGACTTGCGGGGGGGAATAGGTTTTCTGGCCCACCTGGATGCGGATCACGCCACCCTTTTCCTGTAAGGTGTACGGGAAATATTTCAATTCATCTGCCACGTCTGACACGGCTTTCCCCATAAACCGTTTCACGGAATAAATCGTGCGGGACGGATCGCGAACGAGATACTCCCTGGCGGGGTCCCCGACCAAGAGGCCGTTGTCCGTGAGGCCCACGATCGACGGGACTTTGGTTTGGCCGCGGGCCCCGGGAATGACCCGCGGGCCGTCGCCGGCCATGTGCGCAACCAATGAATTCGTGGTGCCGAGATCAATGCCAACAATCAGTGCCATATGTTCCGTCCATCTTCTCCCGTGGGACTCGTCGCCGCAGCCAGGTCATTCACAATATTCTTCACGTACGTGCGGTTGGATAGAATTTCCTGCATACCCGTGAGCACCGCATCTTTTTGCGCCTGCACGGTGACGTCGCCGTCGGACGGCAGCGCGTCCCAGCGGCTGAATTGCTCACGCAATCGAGTTTCCATTTGCGCTTTGCGGTCTTCAAGCGCCTGCCGCTCGACCTGCAATTTCTCAAGCAGTTCCTGCCGGCGCGCGTCGGATTTCCCAACGGACAGCGACCGGAACTCTTCCAGGTCCTCTTGCAATTCCAGGATTTCATCGAACAGGTCGGCCGGGGGCGAGGTTCGAATATCCTTGGCCGAGCCCGCTTCGAGACGAATGAGGTACTCGGCTCGTTGCACGGGATCTTTCAACGTACGATACGCCGTGTTCAATAACGCGGTGTTGCCGAGGCTGATAGCTTTTTCGCCCTCGTCTTTCGTGGCGTAATAGTCGGGATGAAAGTTCCGGCTCAAGGCATAGAAGGTTTCTTCCAGCGCCTGTTCGTCGAGATTCAATTTGCGAGGCAGGTTGAGGCAGGTGAAATAGTCGAGTTCTTTGGACAAGGGTTGCACCTTGACGCACCGGTCGCAGAAGTATTCGCCGGTCATTTCAGACTGACAGTGCCAGCACATGCTGCGAGCCATTGGCAGATCGCGGCCCCGTCCGGCTTGTGGCGTGTGTTCGCTCATCCTTCTTCTCTCGCACAACGGGCATGGTATAGGACCCACCATGCCCGTTGGTTCACTTGTCGCGCGACGCCGTTCAACGCGTTATGCTGAAAACGATTCTCCGCACCCACAGGTCTTGGTCGCGTTGGGATTGATGAATTTGAATCCCCCGCTGACCAGATCCTTTTGATAGTCGAGTTGCATGCCTTCCAGGTAAATGGCACTCTTCACGTCGACGATGACTTTCACCCCGCCCTGCTCGCACACGGTGTCGAACTCACCGATTTTCTCGTCGAAATTGATCGTATAACTTAATCCGGAACATCCGCCGCCCTTGACGCCCAGGCGCAAACCACCTTCGGTGAGGTCCTGCACGTCCATAAGCCGTTTGACTTCGGCGACCGCGGACTCCGTCAGCGTGACGAGTGGGGTCTGTTGTGTCGTTTCCATGGCTTCACTCCTTGCCGGGTCAGGCGGGCGCAGCCGCTTCTTCGGGCACGCCTTCGGTATCGGCTTTCTTTTTGTAATCATTCAACGCGGCTTTGATCGCGTCTTCCGCCAACACGGAACAATGGATCTTGACCGGAGGCAGGTTCAATTCCTGGACGATCTCGGTATTCTTGATCTGGCCCGCTTCATCCACGGTCTTACCCTTCAACCACTCCGTGGCCAAGCTGGAACTGGCAATCGCCGACCCGCAACCGAAGGTTTTGAACTTCGCGTCCACGATGGTGTCGTCTTCCACCTTGATCTGTAGTTTCATTACGTCGCCGCATTCGGGAGCCCCGACGATGCCGGTCCCCACGCCATCTTCGTCTTTCTTGAACGACCCCACGTTGCGCGGATTGTTGTAATGGTCGATGACTTTTTCACTGTACGCCATGACACCATCCTCCTTCTGCCTGGTAATTTATAATTACGGTACGTCGTATGCTTGAGGAACCTCTGATTAAGTGCACTATCGGGCGCAGGGCTGCGTTGTGTCCTCGCT
>VYFB01000011.1 GCA_009842645.1 Nitrospira sp. SB0677_bin_15
TTGTGATAGCGGGATGCAGGGCAAGGCGTCCCGCAGCGAAACCCGAAGCTTATCAAACGAGATAGGTGAGGGTTGAGCGAGGACACAACGCAGCCCTGCGCCCGATAGTGCAGTAAATCAGAGGTTCCTAAACATTTTTCGTTCCTTATGTCCAGACCGTTCACATTGCCTGCCCCGCTTCGTCTTGGATGGATCGGGACGGGTGTCATGGGCGCGGCCATGGCCGGACATCTTCTGTCCAAAGGCTACGCGCTTACGATCTTTTCACGAACGCGATCAAAAGCCGAAGGGTTGCTTCAACGAGGGGCGCGATGGGCGGATTCGCCCGCACAGGTTGCTGATGCGTCCGACGTCGTTTTCACGATGGTGGGATTTCCTCGAGACGTGTCCGACGTGTACTTAGGCGAAGCAGGTCTCATTCAACAGGTGCGACCGGGAATGGTGTTCGTGGATATGACGACCGCTCCTCCGAGTCTGGCCGTTACGATAGCTGAAGCCCTCAAGGCTCGCGACGCGCATTTCCTGGATGCCCCGGTTTCAGGTGGGGACGTGGGAGCGCGCAATGCGTCATTGTCCATCATGGTAGGCGGAGAAGCTCGCATCGTGGAAGCGGTCAGGCCGCTGTTTGACGCGGTAGGCCGGACCATTGTTCACCAGGGTGGAACGGGCGCCGGCCAGCACGCCAAGCTCTGTAATCAGATCACGATCGCCGGAACGATGATCGGGGTCTGTGAGTCGTTATTGTACGGCTATCGCGCGGGATTGGATTTGGAAACCATGTTGCAATCCATCAAAGGCGGCGCCGCGGCATGTTGGACTTTGGACAACCTGGTCCCTCGAATCCTGGATCGAGATTTCGCTCCTGGGTTCTTTGTCGAGCATTTTATGAAAGACATGGGGCTGGCCTTGGAAGAAAGCCGGCGCATGGGGCTTGTCCTGCCTGGGCTTGCATTGGTCCATCAACTCTACCTTGCCGTTCAGGCGCATGGGCACGGACGCTCAGGTACGCATGCCTTGATGGTAGCATTGGAGGAATTATCGAACGTGCGCGTGAACGCAACACCGGCCAAGCCTTAGGTTCCCTTCCTGATGCACACCATCGACGATCTCAAAAAGCTTCTGGGCCGGATCGATGGCCGAGGCTACAAGGCATACAAGGATCTCCAAGGCGCCTACGCCTTTCCTTGGTTCACCTTGTTCATCGATCACGTGCAAGGCGATCCCTTCGCGTCTCCTTCCAGGATTCGAGTACGCGTCCTTGGCACCGTCGCCAAGCTTCCCACCGATCTTTTTTCAAGCCGCGTCCGTCGCGTGGCGTTGCAGGATTTTCTGATTCGTGAAGTCCATCATGCGATTCGCCACGTGTGCCGGGGTAATCGGGGTATTGGGAAAAGCGGGCTCGTTGCCATCGACGTGGGCGGTCAGGAGGTGTTGGAACGAACGGCGATGGTGGTGACGCCACAGTGGGTCGAAGTGCGTTTGTCGTTGGGCCTGCCGGCGCAAGGCCGCACCATCCTGGGCCGGCAAGCCGAAGCCATGCTCTGTCAGGAATTATCCGAAATTGCAGAGCGGGCCTTGAAGTGGGAGCGCGTTGCTCAGGAACACGCACGTACCTTTGTCGATTGCGTGGACAATCAGGAATCGATCCGCCGCCAGCTCGATTCGTTGGGATTGGTGGCCTTCATCGCCGACGGTTCGATTCTTCCAAGAAGTAGTGGGGCGTCCGATCATCCGCTTTCGCGTGAACAGGTACAACCGTTTCGTGCTCCTGATTCGCTTCGCGTGTCGATTCCCATTCCGCATCCGGTTTCTCAGGACGGCGGGCTCGTGCATTCGTTGACGGGTTGCGGGATACCTAAAGGTGTCACGTTGATCGTGGGAGGCGGATATCACGGCAAGTCTACGGTCCTGCGTGCCTTGGAGCGTGGGGTGTATCCTCACGTGCCGGAAGATGGACGGGAGTACGTGGTGACAACGGAACGGGCCGTCAAAATTCGCGCCGAGGACGGCCGCTCTATCGAACGGATGGACATCGGCGGATTTATCAATAATCTTCCTTATGGACAGGATACCACACAATTTTCAACGGACAATGCAAGCGGGAGTACCAGTCAAGCCGCGTCCATCCTTGAAGCCATCGAAGTCGGGACCACTGCGCTCTTACTGGATGAGGATACTTCCGCGACGAATTTCATGGTCAGGGACGCCCGCATGCAAGCATTGGTTCATAACGAGCACGAGCCCATCACGCCCTTCGTGGATCGGGTTCGTGAATTATATGAACGGCATGGGGTTTCCACGGTATTGGTGATGGGAGGCTGCGGCGATTATTTCGACGTGGCTGATACGGTTATCGCGATGCAGGACTATCAGCCGCGCGACGTGACGGAGGACGCGAAACGAATTGTCCAAGAGTTCCGGACCCAACGGGCCATCGAAACAACGTCGTCTTTAGCCGGGAGTACGTCCAGGGTTCCCCTGTGGGAGAGCCTCGATCCTTCCCGTGGAAACCGTGACGTAAAAATTGATGCCAGGTCCGTGGACGCCATTGTCTATGGACATGAGGTGATTGATTTAAGCGGCGTGGAACAACTCGTGGACGTCAGCCAAACCCGGGCGATAGGATATGCACTGCATCTCGCGTCCCGCCGTTCGATGAAGGGGAGCTTGCAGGCGGTCGTCCAAGGTCTGGCCGAACTCTTCGACAACGCCGGTTTGGACGGACTCGATCCCTATCATCAAGGAGAACGACACCCCGGCAATTTCGCCCGGCCTCGCGCCTTTGAAATCGCCGCGGCTCTCAACCGCCTCCGCACGCTCCGGATCAGGGAATAGACACTTCTGTGCTATACATAGTATGGTTTGCTATCTTCGTTTTAACGACTGAAAGCAGGGGAGGATAGGATGAAGCGCACCTTTAGAGTGAAAGCCGTTTGGGATGCCGAAGCAAAGGTCTTCTATTCTCAAAGCGATATCGAAGGGTTGCATATCGAGGCGGCCAACCTTGATGAATTTGAAGAAATCATGATGGACGTAGCACCTGAATTGATTATAGCGAATCATCGGAGTGCCCCCGAGATTGCCGAGCATTCTTTCAAGGACCTGATACCGGCCATTCTGTGGCAGCGCCCTGAGACAGAAAAGGCGACTGTATAATTTGGCAGGAGATTTCTACAACACGGTCACTCAGGAAATTTCAAAACTCGGATTTGAGTATTGGAAAAACGCAAAAGGCTCACACGAAAAATGGAGACGTCCGGGAAACGGCAAAATTTTGCTGGTTCCACGTAACCTGAAGAGCCGCCATACGGCAAACGGTATCCTGAGAGATGCCGGAAGCTCGAAGAAGATCTGATATGCGACCGGGGTTTGCCGTTGATATTGATAACGTCGTGGCTCAGGCCGAACGGGAAGTTCAGCGTATTTTTCATGAATTGACCGGCAAGGCGTGGCCTTCCGAAACGTATGCCAGTGCCGGCGGGCTCGATACGAGTAATCTGGCCCCGGGTCTGATCGAACAGATTTTTGATTATTTTCATGAGCGCAGCATACCAACGCTTCCATTGGTTCCCGGCGCGCGACGGGTGCTGCAACAACTTCAGGAAGATTACCGGATCGTCCTGATCACGGCGCGACGGCCGACGGCTCGGCCGCAAACCCTGGCTTGGTTGGAAGAGCACGGCATTCCATTCGATGAACTCCATCACGCGAAGGACAAGCCTGAAGTGGCGGAAGGCATTGTCCTGGCCGTGGACGATCACCCGGAGCACGTGAGTGATTATCTGGAGCAGGGCGTCCGCGTCTTTCTGATGGATCAACCCTGGAACCGAACGTTTTCACCTCCTGGCGTAACCAGGGTGTTCTGCTGGGATGAGTTATGGCGGATGCTCAAGGAACCTCTGATTTAGTGCACTATCGGGCGCAGGGCTGCGTTGTGTCCTCGCTCAACCCTCACCTATCTCTCTGATAAGCTTCGGGTTTCGCTGCGGGACGCCTTGCCCTGCATCCCGCTATCACACTAACTCAGAGGTTCCTCAACTCTTTTTGAGGGCTTGTTGAATGTCCTGAACGATTTGGGCTGACAGTGGTTTCAGCCCCGGTTCATAGCGGGCAATCACCTCTCCTTGTCGATTCACCAGAAATTTCTGGAAATTCCACTCGATCGCCCCGGGGAATGGGCTTTGGGTAGTCAGGTAGTGGTAGAGGGGGTGCATGTCCTCTCCCGTGACGCTGATTTTGCTGAATAAGGGAAATTCCAGTGCGTATTTGGTGTAACAGAAGGATTTAATCTCTTCATTGGTGCCGGGCTCCTGTCTCCCGAAATTATTCGCTGGAAACGCCAGAATTTCCAGACCTTTCTCTCGATAGCGTTCATACAACGTTTGCAAGCCTTCATATTGAGGCGTATTGCCGCACATGCTGGCGGTATTGACCAAGAGCAGGACTTTCCCCGTAAACGTGTTCAGGCTGAGTGGATTTCCGTCAATATCATTCAACGTGAAACCATACACGGGGGCCATGGCAGCGCCACCGGTGGAGGTCTCGGCTGAATACCCGGGGTTACAGGCTCCGAACGTGAGGGTCAACAGCACGACGGCCGTGCAGACGATCAACGAATTGGAAAAGGAAGATCGTTTCATGAGTGTCTCCTTGTCAGGTAACCGTGGTGATTATTGCGTTGGAATATCACTATTGTACGGCTAGTGAGGACGATTTGCCAGTCCATAAATGAAGGAACCTGAAGTATTGTCGTTTTCGTTCCACGGTTATTCCCGAACGGACCGGCTTGCGCCTGCATTGATCGTTCCGTTTTGATTCGGAATGTACGTTCCGGTTACTACGTATTGACATTTAATCCAGAGTAGCTATAGAGCCCCTGCAATTTTGCCCTGTGTGCCGGCCTTATAGGCTTGAGGGAAGGTTCAGTATGTCTCAAACCGGCTTCTCCTGAGTGCCTTGAATGATTTTCGTAGCCATGTCACCGATTCTTAGAATCAAATGGTTCGTTCTTGCCGTTCTGTTGGTTGCGACGGGTGCGCAGGCGGACCCATCCGGCGCGCCTGCACAGTCAACCGGCGAGTCGGGTAAAGCCATTTCTTCCGACACGGCTCACTTGGCGTTCTTTCTTGGCGATCGGTTTCCCTCTGCCGCAGCCTGTAAAGCGTGCCATGAGGATCATTACCGTGAATGGTCGGTATCCCCGCATGCCTATGCTCAGATGAGTCCCGTGTTCAATGCCATGCATGGCACCATTCTCAAGCGGACCAACGGAACCAATGGGGATTTTTGTATTCGTTGCCACACCCAAGTAGGGATGAATCGTGGAGAGCCTTTATTCATGAGCAACGTTGATCGACATCCGGTCTCTCGAGAAGGCGTGACCTGTATTGTCTGTCACCGGATCAATCAAGCCTATGGGAAAGAAAGCGGCCGGGTGAAGATGGTGGAGGGCGACCTGTTCGAACCCGTTTACGGACCGACGGGTAACAAGGAACTCCGGCGCGTGATTGGAAGCGGGGAATACTGGGTCAACACCGAACGGGGCAAACCGGGCCGGGCCATCCATACCGACGTGAAGAAATTTTTCCAACTCGTGACCCCCGGGTTTTGTGGTGTGTGCCACGACGTCAATTTGCTCAATGGATTTCGTCTGGAGGAAACCTTCAGTGAGTATAAGACGTCGCCATCTGCGAAGGAAGGCGTTACCTGCCAGGATTGTCATATGGGAACGGAGCCCGGTCGACCGTCGGGATACGCCGTGGCGCCCGCCGCCCGGGTCGGAGACGTGGAGACCAAGCCGCGAAAACGCACCAATCACATGTTCCCAGGGCCGGATCATTCGGTGATCCATCCGGGGATCTTTCCGCACAACCCGGACGCGGCGAAGGCCGCCACCATCCGGGAGTGGCTGACGTTTGATTATGAGGCAGGGTGGGGGACGGATGAATTTGAGGACGCGGTTCCTGGCAACGCGGTGTTCCCCGAGCGTTGGAATTCCGTTGATGAACGATATGAAGCCCGTGAAATTCTGGACCAACAATTTGCCTTGTTGGACGAATATCTGGCCCAGCGAAAACGGTTGTTGCAGACGGGCTTTGTGCTCGGCGAAGTCGTGACCGAACGGGCCGATGAACGGGGAATCCGGTTTACGGTGCAGGTGCGGAATGGCACCGCCGGTCATGGAGTGCCAACCGGCTTTGACGCAGAGCGCGTCGTTTACTTGCAAGTAACGGTGACGGACCTCGATGGAACGGTCATCTTCAAGTCCGGTGACTTGGATCCCAACGGCGATCTTCGTGATTCGCATTCACGCTACGTTCACAATGGCGAACTGCCGTCGGATCCGTACCTGTTCAACCTGCAATCGAAATTCGTCATCCGGAATTTCCGTGGCAGCGAAAGTGAACAGGTCATCCCGGTCAACCCTTCATTTGATCCGTTGCCGTTTTTACGCCCGCTCACGCAGTCAAGCATTCTGCTGGGCCGTCCGGTGAACGTGAGAAAGCACAGGAGCAGCATTGAACCGAACGGGAGCCGGTGGGCGTTGTATGAGATACCGGGCGCCCGGTTAACGGGCAGGGGGCCCTATGCTGGCAAGATCAAGCTGATTCTCGGCATGGTGCCGGTCAATCTGATCGGTGACATCAAGGAGGTTGGGTTCGATTATGGAATGAGTCCCCGTGACGTCGCCGAGGGAGTTCTGGAAGGACACGTGACGTTGTGGGAGCGCGACGTGGTCTTTGACGTTTCCTCAAAGGATCGTACACCCAGCCAATGAAGAGAACATTCAGTCTATCCACCGGCATGGTCATGGCGTTGCTGATGGGTGTTTCACCAGTATGGGCCGGCTCGGAAGGGCAAGTAGAAGAACGATCCGGGAAGACGGAATCAGAAAGCCGGTTGTCTGATATTCCTCTCCCGCTTCAAGTGAAAGACGTGCCGGACCGTCCAACGCTTCTTCTGGAATTGGGAGAGCCGTTTCTTGGAACCGGACCATTTGGTCCGGAAGTCGAACTGCCCACCGGCGCGGTGTGGCGGCCCTCCCTCTGGGTATTCGGAACCCACCGGATGGCCGTGCAGACCGTTGATGCCGGCGCGACGCGCACTTCTGAATGGGCGCACCGGCTCGATCTGTTCGCCAATCTTAAATTGTCGGCCTCGGATCGCTTGTTGATCGGATTGCGCCCATTGGATCGTGAGAACCGTTTTA
The DNA here is from genome assembly GCA_009842645.1 of Nitrospira sp. SB0677_bin_15. GTDB lineage: Bacteria > Nitrospirota > Nitrospiria > Nitrospirales > UBA8639 > Bin75. The sequence continues at coordinate 7,211 of VYFB01000011.1, forward strand.
CCAGGGTGTCCTTGGAGCCTGATGGAGACGTTCAGGACGAATTGAACGCGGTGCTCAGGACCATGTTCTTTGAAGGCGACTTAGGAGAGATTTTTCCGGCTTTCGACGTTGATGATACCAGGATGCTTGACGTTGGTTTTTCGGTTGGCCGGCAAGCGGTCCTTTTCCAAGACGGTATTCTGATCAACAGCGGAGGGTTGGGCAATCCTGACGCTGTTTCGCTGGTTCGGAACAACCTCCGGCTACCGGGTACGTCCAACGCACGGATCAGCGCCTTCTATGCTTGGAACAACGTGTATCGGGACGACAATCGGCTCGATCCGGATGCCCGACTCTTCGGCCTGTTTACGGAAACGGATTTTCCCGTGACGACGATCGACCTGGATCTTGTCTACCTCGAAGCGGGGGCGGACACGGGCGATGCCTTGTTTGCCGGGCTCCGAGGCGTTCAGCGCATTGGGCCTTTCAATACCACGTTGACCCTCAATGCTTCGCTTCCGGCAACGCGCGAAACGCCGCAAACCAGCCGCGGCACTTTGGTATTCAATGAAATTTCCTGGACCCCGCCGCATACCCAGGACTTTCTCTACCTCAATACGTTTTGGGGCATCGGAGAATTTTCCTCGGCTATTCGTGGACCTGAAACCGGCGGCCCGCTCGGGCGAACGGGGATTTTGTTCGCCGCTGTGGGATTGGGCCAGTATGGGGCCGCACTGGGCAATCAGGCCGACAATGCCGCCGGAGGCAGTCTCGGGTATCAGACGTTTTTCAACCGGACTCGCCAACAGCTTATTGTTGAGTTGGGAGGCCGGAAGAATACGAACAATCAGGTCGACAATGGGGACGCCTATGCCGCCGGGCTTCGGTATCAACGTGCCATCGGTCGTCACGTTGTTGCCCAAGTCGATGCCTTTGGAGCTGTGGAGGAAGGACGGGATCCGTCTTATGGCGCGCGACTCGAATGGCTCACGAAATTTTGAGGATGATGAGTGTGTTGCTGAGAGCGGACACGGGTTGCCGGTACACTTGTGACAGGCTATCGACGTTCTGGCGTCGATAGGAGCAAAGACTGATCCGGGAGGGGAAGAATGGAGTGGTTGATCCAGGCAATCGGGGGCGGCATCGTCGTGTTGGGTCTGTTTCGCCTCACCTGTTTGCTCCTCGGGTTATGGCGCCGGATCGGATACAGAAAGCAGCAGCGTCGTTTTGCCCGTGAAGCGTTCTGCCGTCGCGTGCAGGCAGCGAAGTCGCGTCATCTGGACTGCAAGCCCACAAAGTCAGCCGTCACGCCTGTGGATTCAGGTGTTGAAGTCGTCTTTGTCAGGTCGGGCAAGACGTGCACGTGGGACCCGAGCATAGGTTCATTATTGGAACTGGCAAAAAGAAATAATGTCCATGTGCCAGTCGGATGTCGAGCCGGCAGGTGTGGGAGATGTCTGACGGCCATCAAGTCCGGAGCCGTCTCATATGTGACGTCCTTTCAGAATAGACCGGCGCCCGGCTGGTGCGTACTGTGCTCTTCCATTCCAACGGGCACGCTGATTTTGGACGCGTAGCCGTTATTCCCGTATGTATCCGGTGTGTAAGGGCGACCGGCCGGTCGCCCTTACTGGGCCAGGGAGCATCAGCACTGCCCCCTCGTG
>VYFB01000042.1 GCA_009842645.1 Nitrospira sp. SB0677_bin_15
CGGGACGCCTTGCCCTGCATCCCGCTATCACACTAAATCAGAAGTTCCTATGGCAAGTCAGGGCCGCATAAGTCCTGCACGTGACACTGATAATGAAATAATACATTGTAAAAAGTTCACAAAATTCACAATTTTGTATAATTTAGAACAAACTTTAAAAAAATAAAATATTGAAAGAAATGTAAAGTTGTTTAAAAAATGCAGAACATTACAACCAGGCGGACAACGCGTCACAAAAAGAACGTTCGATGATTTGGAGCCGCACCAGCCCGTAGGTCAGGTTGGTGTCGCCCTTCGACTTCAGGCGCGTGGCGCCTTACGCTCAGGATGAACGGATTATCACTTCCCGTTCGTCCTGAGCGTTCTTCGACTCCGCCCCTACGGGGCTACGCTCAGAACCGACGGCCCCTCTTCCGTTCGCCCTGAGCGTAGCGAAGCGAAGTCGAAGGACACGCAGGACAGGTGTAACCTGACGGCTTAGCCGTTCGACGAACACGTAGCGCGTCGGATTACACCAAGCGAATCCAACCTACTCGCCCTGTCATCCCCGACTTGATCGGGGATCCAGTGTCTTTGTAGTTGGTCTTTGTGGCCGCGCCATCAATTTGGGACAGCACAGGGGCCGTCCCCTACGGCCGGGGAAATGCCTTATGACGCTCTCCGCCTCTTCTTGACGATAACGACCACTCGTAGTAGCCTAGACTCCATGAGCGTGCTTGCATTCGACACACACAAGGCGGTCAAGGCCCTCAAGGAAGCCGGGGCCGATGAACGCCTGGCCGAAGCCGTGGTCGCAACTGTCAGCCACGCCATGGGCGAAAATGTGGCTGCGAAGGCCGATGTTGCCGCCACGCGATCTGATCTCGCCGCCGAAATTGCCGCCGTGCGATCTGACATCGCCGCCTTGGAAGCCCGACTCTACCACCATCTTTGGATTATGGCCGCCGGCATCGTCGGTCTTACGGTCGCGCTAAAAAGCTGATCCCGTGACCTGCTATTCTCCCTGATCTGCCTGCCGAATCTGCCATTCCCGCGAACGAGAGTATCCAACGTCTTCGTTTTTGCATTTGTAGCCGCGCCAGATTGACTTTGATTTTGACAGGCAGGGCGCTAATATATGGCAGCCGACCACCTGATGATAGCAATAGCCATTGTCCATCCAATGTTGTGAATTTGTGAGACTGCCATGCCGACCCTCCTCAACAGAATCTTTGATATATACCCACAACATCAATTATCATAAGAGCTCTTTAAAAAAAGGGAAGGGGAATTGAAATGGGCCTGGATTTTGATGTTGGTGAAATGCCAAAGACTTTCGAAGAACCCTTGGAAGACGTTGAACAAGGAGGTGTTGAGCAGGAAAACGTTGAAGGACCAGAGGCTTCAATCTCTCCCCCTCCAATCAAAGATCCCTTCGATCCTACAAAAATCAACATCGACACAAAAAACCCTGTCGTTGATCTGATTATAAAAAGAATTTCCCGTGACGAAATCGATTTGAATCCAGATTTTCAACGTCACGCGGACGTCTGGGGCAGAAAAAGAAAAAGCAGGCTCATCGAATCACTCCTGTTACGCATTCCCATACCGGTCTTCTACATGGCGGCGGACGAAGAAGACAAATGGCAAGTCGTCGATGGTCTGCAACGGCTGGATACGTTAAAAACCTTCGTTCTTGACAAAACACTTCGTTTGCGTGGGCTGGAATACCTGAACCAATTTGAAAACCATTCTTATGACGAACTCCCTCGTCACATGCAGCGACGTATCGACGAAACGCAGCTTTCCTGTCACGTTATTCAACCCGGCACGCCGAGAGAAGTCATGTTTAATGTTTTTAAACGCATCAATACCGGCGGCAAACCGCTGTCGCTACAGGAAATCCGACATGCCTTAAACCCCGGAAGAGCAAGGGACCGCATCAACGAATTAGCAATGGACCAAACGTTTTTGGAAGCAACCACCAACAGCGTGAGTACGAAGCGCATGGCTGATCGTGAATGCGTACTGCGATTCATCGCATTCCACTTGCAGCCGTTAGATACTTATAAGGGTGATCTGGACGCCTTCCTCGTAAAGGCCATGGATTCCTTGAATAAAGATGTGAGCGAAAAACAATGGGGTTTACTGAGCTCTGATTTTCGTCGTGCGATGCGATTGGCCACGGCTCTGTTTGGTACCGAGGCCTTCCGCAAGCCACCCAAAAAACGTAGAAGTAGGCATAGAGATGCGTTAGCCGACGAACTGGGATTCGTCGACGAACGCAGAAGCCCTATCAACAAGCCCCTGTTTGAAAGCTGGTCTGTCAATCTGGCGCACTTGGACGAATCTCAAGGCCAACGCCTCATAGAGCAACGAGAAACCGTTCAAAACCATTTCCTGGATCTGATGGGACAAGATAAATTCGTGGAAAGTATCAGCATAGGGACTCAATGGGATGAGCAGGTCCGTACTCGCTTTAAAGAGATCGAAACACTCCTCCGTAAGGTATTGGAATGATTACTCAAATACGAATGAGAAATTTCAAATGCTTCAAAGAGTACGAGTTGCCACTTGGGGGACTGACTGTTCTGGCCGGTTTGAACGGCACGGGAAAAAGCAGCGTCATACAGGCACTCTTGTTGCTCCGACAATCCGGTCTTGACGAGAAAGGTTTCCCTAGAGTTTTACGCTGGCAAGGCAAGCTAGTCGACACAGGCTCGTTCAGAGACGTGCTTTACGAAGGTGCCGAGCAAGACGTCATTGAACTGGAGGCCGAATTCGACAAGATTAAACGAATCAAGATAAGTGTGACGATAGACGATTTTCAAACGCCTTCTGCGGGGATCACGAATTCCGAAAGCGTTGAAGACGCCTCACTGTATAGACGATCTATGTACTATCTGAGTGCAGATCGTTTGGGGCCACAAAAGACGCTGCCATTTTTTGAGCAAGGACATGAATCAAATACGCCCTTGGGCAAGAATGGAGAACATGTGCTCTGGTTTTTGGAAACATACGGCGGAAAGATAATCTCGGAAAATCTTAGACATGCAGACGCAGATCAAACAACTCTCATTTCCCAGACCAATGCATGGCTCAAGGTTATCAGTCCGGGAGCCAAGCTCGAAATCACTCCTATGCCTAAAGCGGATGTCGCCCTGGCAGGTTTTGCCTTTTCCAGAGAAAGGGACGTCATGACAAAACCCTTTCGGGCAACTAACGTCGGATTTGGATTAAGTTATGCTCTGCCTCTGATTGTCGCGTTGCTGGCCGCTCAGAATGACGACTTGGTGATCATCGAGAACCCTGAAGCCCATATTCATCCGGGCGGACAGACCCGATTGGCGGAACTCGCAGCAAGGGCTGCTTCAGCAGGGACGCAAGTTATCCTGGAAACTCACAGCGATCACATTCTGGACGGGCTGCGCCTGGCGGTTCGTCGTGCCATCATCAGACCGGAAGAGGTTACGCTGCATTACTTTCAACGAAAAGGTTTGGATACCGAAGTCACCACGCCTGTCATAAGGCCTGATGGCCGATTGGACGTCTGGCCAGAGGGTTTCTTCGATCAGCACGAAAAGAATCTGTCGTCACTCATAGCACACCAACAGGATACCGGGGTGTGAAGTGATCCTGGTATTCAACGAGCTTTCTGCTCACAATCTCGCACCATCACGACATCAGGCAAGAGAACAAACAACAAATTTGGTCCGGGCCGTGGCAGCAGTAGCGAGCGGACAATCCACTACACTCGTTTCGATTAAGGACTTCGAGATACATCAGGCTCCACTTGCGGAAGATTATACGGTGTACCAATGGTCACATGATGAAAGAGTCGATCGAGATTTGAGAAATTATTTCTTGAAGATTTCAGCAAAGATGCGTTTCGAACAGGACGTGTCCGAGGCCGTCAAGGAACAGTTCTACCTTTCAGAATTCCATTTCCATCAACAAGAAGCAGGAGGCTTGGGGCTTGCATGGTTACTGAAAACGACTGCTGTAAGTCTGCCTTTCGAAGAATACTGGCTGCGAACCCACATCCCAGTACATCGCAAATGGCTTGAGAACACGGGAATGGAACGGGAAGAAGATGTAAAGGTGCTCAACCTTTCGGAAATGAATCACGTTCCAGTTGTTTTCGACGAATTGACTGGAAAATCTCAAGCAGTTCTGAGAGATGAGCCGGTGAAATTAGCGGAAAGGAAAGCTGATTGTTTTCCACACCTGACGTTCGGGTTGGATGTGGATTCTCAAATAGGTGAACTCTCCGTTGAGATTTTACGCATAACAATAACCAAGTTGATCGTCCTGGACGGAGCAGTGCGAAATTGGCGACGCGAGAAGACGGAAGAACCAGTATTGCCGAAGGTCAACCCAGAGAGTGAAGCGACCATGCAGCAATACGGAAACGAACGGGAATTCCGAAGCGCTAGCGGTGAGAAAAAAGGCTTCAATCTCCACGCCATGATGGGCAGCGGATATCGCATTCACCTTCGAATCGACAAAGAACACAAGAATCTGGAAATAGGCTATATTGGGGAACATCTTCCTACGGCAAGATTTCATTAGAGCCTTTTTTCATTCACACGCGAGGTTGTGTGTAAATTTGTGAACTTGTATGCCGACTCTTGATTTCAAAGGAAAATCACTCGTTTATTCCCATCACCTGACCGTTCCTTCACGGACACTTGAGACGGACGCCAAAAAATCCCTTCCACTGAAGAGCAACAAGTCTTCCCTTGACGACAGTCTGATCATCCACGGCGATAACCTGCACGCACTCAAGGCGCTGATGCCCCGCTATGCCGGCAAGGTCAAGTGCATCTATATCGACCCGCCCTACAACACCGGCAACGAAGGTTGGATCTACAACGACAACGTGAACAGCCCGATGATGCAGGAGTGGCTGAAAGACAAAAGCCCGGTGGACGGCGAAGACCTGGAGCGCCATGACAAATGGCTCTGCATGATGTGGCCGCGGCTCCATCTGTTGCGCGAACTACTGGCTGAGGACGGGGTGATTTTCATTTCCATCGACGATAACGAACAGCACCACTTGCGGATGGTGATGGATGAGATTTTTGGGGAGGAGAATTTTGTCGCATCTATCATTTGGGAGAAGGTTTACTCACCGAAGAGCAGTGCGAAGTATTTCTCGGAAAATCATGATTTCATCGTCGCGTATGCCAGAAACAAGGAAGAGTTCAGACTCGGATTGCTCCCACGCACTGAAGAAGCTGACTCGCGTTACGCCAATCCCGACAACGACCATCGTGGACCATGGAAATCCAGCGATCTTTCAGCACGCAATCCATATAGCAAAGGAACATATTCTATAAAATGCCCAGGTGGGCGTGTGATAAAAGAGCCTCCTCCTGGCAATTTTTGGCGTTACTCGGAAGAGAAATTTTTGGAATTGGACAGGGACAACAGAATTTGGTGGGGTGAAGATCGGAACCAAGTTCCAGCCATCAAACGATTTCTCTCAGAAGTAAAACAAGGCTTGGTGCCTGAGACAATCTGGACGTATAAGGAGGTCGGTCATACTCAAGACGCCAAGAAAACGCTTCTTCAGATTTTTCTAGAAGACTTTCCAGATTTTACGACAACCAAGCCTGTGGAATTGCTGACCAGAATCATTCGTCTCTCGACAGACAAGGACGCCATCATCCTCGACTCCTTCGCCGGCTCCGGCACGACGGCACATGCGGTTCTCGCCTTGAACAAGGAAGACGGCGGCAACCGCAAGTTCATCCTGGTGGAATGTGAAGACTATGCCGACGAAATCACCGCCGAGCGCGTCCGCCGTGTCATCAAAGGCGTGCCGAAGGCCAAGGACGAAACCCTGAAAAACGGGCTGGGCGGCAGCTTTACCTACTGTACGTTAGGCGATGAAATCAGCCCGGAGAAAATGCTCACCGGAGAGAACCTGCCGGACTACGAAACCCTGGCCCGTCACCTTGTCTACACCGCCACCGGCCAAGCACCGGACAGAATTCGTAATGCAAAAGACAAAGACGGCTTCTTCTACGAAACCGGCGACCGGCTCTTTTATCTGATCTACAAACCCGATCTTGTCTTCCTGCGTAGCGCCGACTCCGCCTTGAACAGTGATCGCGCCGAACGCATCGCCAAGCAGACCAAGAAAAAGCAGAAAACCGCCCTCGTCTTCGCCACCCACAAATTCATGGGCCAGAAGGAATTGACTGGAATGAAAATCACGTTCTGCGGATTGCCGTATGTAAGTTTTTGATGGTAACACGCTCCCCTTTGACCATCAAAGCCTGAACGGGAAACAATATAGGTTATGTACGATATTAGAAAATATAACGAAGTAATAGAGGCATCTTCCCCGACCCCATTAAGCTGGGCTGACTCCTGTACGCATCAAGAGTGCTCATTACATCAACTGTCGCCTTACATAGGAAAATTGAAGAGTGTGATCGCAAAGGACCTCATCCTCAAGTACAGTCAACCCGGTCAGTTGGTGGTGGATATGTTTTGCGGGAGCGGTACCGTCCCACTTGAAGCCGCCCGTCTTGGTCGACGGATCTTTGCTTCTGATACGAGCCAATACGCGGTGACGCTGACCAAGGGCAAGTTGTACGCACCGACCAGAATCGAATCCGCACTTGCAGACATCGATCGTCTTCTCAAGCGCGTCGAATCGCTGCCTATGCCTGATCTCCGAAGTGTCCCCCGATGGGTTCGAGCTTTCTTTCATCCCCGTACATTGAAAGAAATCCTGCGTCTCAGTGAGTTTCTTAGAAACGAACAGCATTATTTCCTACTGGCATCCTTACTCGGCATCCTGCATCATCAAAGGCCCGGATTTTTGTCTTATCCAAGCAGTCACCTCGTTCCCTATCTGCGTTCAAATAAGTTTCCAAGAGCAGCTTACCCTGAGCTTTACGAATACCGTCCAGTCGCCGTACGCCTCAGAGCGAAAGTTGAACGCGCCCTGAAACGTCCACCGAGAAACTCTTGTCATGGCTTAGTCGATGATATTCGTAAGTCCGCAGTGGAATCTGTCAATCTTCCCGATGCCATTGATTGCGTCATCACGAGTCCACCCTACATGAACACCCTCGACTATGGGCGCGACAACCGGCTACGACTCTGGTTTTTGGGTGAATCGCACATGGAGGCTATGGACCGTGCTCTCAGTGATCTTCTCGGTTTCACAAACGCAATAAAAGCACTTGCCAAACAATTACAACAAAAAATGCGCCGGGGCGGTTATTGTATCTTTGTCATTGGGGAACAACTCATTCGAAAGAGAGATCGATTTCCCTCCGAAGAACTGATGAGGATTTTCGTAACGCACGCCCCAACATTTCGTCTATGTCGGGTTATGAGCGACGTTATTCCTGACGTTCGTCGCTCGCGCAAACGGCTCGCCGGCGTCAAACGAGAGCATATTCTGGTATTCAGAAAGCACTGAGCATGCGTAAAAACCTGCCACCCGTAGAATTGTTTCTCGGAAAAACGATACCGCAATTTTCTGGATATGAGATTCTAGAACATATTGCATCGGGCAGTAATGGTCATCTGTTTCGAGCATTTGACAAATCGATAAACAGTACCCTTGCATTCAAAATCATTCCTGCTGACAACTTGCAGCCTGACCATTTGGAAGAAGCAAGGAAAGCCAATCGTTTAGAAAATTCATCCGTTGTCAGTTGCCATAGTGTTATCGAATATTCATTCGCCAACGTGCCTTGTGTCATTTTTATATACGATTACGTGAAGGGTAAAAATCTGAGAGATTATATAAGACAGGATCAATCGAACATCAATGTACTTTTCATTGAGAACTTTTTGCGATCAATGTTCGGGATATTGCACGAATTAAAAGAACGTAAATTGACTCATGGCGATCTGCATGCGGGTAATATTCTTATCTCGAAATCTGAATATGATATCTATGGAAAAATAATGTTCCGAGTAACAGACTTCGGCGTTGGTAAGTTATCAGGACATTTAGCGCATCCTAACGACTATTTCTATGTTGCGGAAATTCTCAAGCAATTGCTGGAGTGCGTGGAATATCAGGATTGCGAAGGTCGGGATCGATATGTCTACGATATACTTCGACATGATTTTTTGGAAAGGCATTTAACTGAGACAAACCCTATGGCTGACCAACTTGCTATGAATCCACAGAAAATGCTGGAAAAACTGGATTCTTTAGATGATCAGTATTCAGCTAAAAAGAAGCACTCGGCCTCTACGCTTGTAACACCTTTTGACTACCCCAACTGTGAGCAAATCGGAAACTCCCATCTATTGCTCAAGAACCTCTATTCAGATCGCTTGCTTGGACTTTCGGAAATTCAGGCACGATCCAATCTGATGCTGACCGGACCTCGAGGATGTGGAAAGACCACCGTCTTTCGTGCATTAAGCCTCGCCTACTTAATTGCAAACACAAAAGACAAGCCGGACGACCTAGACTATATTGGCATTTATTATAGATGTGACGATCTGTACTTCGCGTTTCCAAGATATAAGACACCTGAACGCCTTGAAGCACTGGACGTACCCTTGCATTTCTTGATCGTCACGTTGCTGGCAACTGCTCTGGAGCAGATAGGCACATGGGCAAAAGAGCATTTTCCAAATGAGTTCAAAAAGAAAGAAGAAGCCCTTGTTGCAGAACTTTTGGATTTATTCGGATGGTCACATATGGACAATCCAAGTGCCAGGCAGTTAGCTACTCTGGTTACTAGGTTAAAAGTTAAAGAAAGAAAGCGTGCAGCGAATAAGCAACGCTTTGTTCATGTACAGACCGAACCTATTGAGGACTATTTCGGACCCGGGATAATGTTTGATTCCTGTCGTCTTATCCGGAACAAATTTTCTTTCTTGCGCGACCGGCCTTTTTATTTCTTTATTGATGATTATTCACATCCCAAAATAACCAAAAACTTACAGGCAAATCTTAACCGATTACTCATGCATCGTGGCCCAGATGTTTTTTTCAAACTCTCGACAGAAAGCCCAGTTTCTTTTGCACGTGAGGATGTTGATGGCAAACAGTTTGTCGAATCTCGTGAATACGATTTATTAAATCTCGGATTAAGGTATATCACGGAAGACTCACATCAAACTCTTGAATTCCTTGAGGATTTATTCAATCGTCGTTTCGATAAGGTTGAAGGATACCCCGTCAAAACTCTTAAAGAGCTTCTAGGATCAATGCCGCGCAATGAAAATGACACGGCCCGAGCTTTTCGGAAGAAGAAGGGTCGAGAGAACTACGCAGGCACAGAGACCGTCACTGCCATGTGCAGTGGTGATATCGACTATATGATTCGACTTGTTGCCAGGATGGTAGAAGATTCTGGAGGGCCAGACGCACTAGCAAAAAGTAAGACAGTGCCTCGGATACCGCCAAGCCAACAACACAAGTCTATCCGTACTGCTGCAGGTGCCTTTATGGAATCAGTGCGCACGTTGCCTCGTTGGGGAGAACAACTGGCTAAGGTAGTGACAGCGTTCGGCAACGTGGCACATTCTTATCTCCTGTGCGAAACATCGGCCAATGCAACACATAACCCTCCACACCAAGCATCTAGGATCGAACCCTACGAACCATTACAGCTATCCCAAGAAGCCCAAAATATTCTTGATGAACTGTTGCGTTACTCAATTCTCATTGCAGATCCCCGTGGAAAGAGCCGACGGGGAGAGGTCGTGCCCAGATTTTATCTGCGACGTTATTTGATCCCTCAGTTTCTCCTGACATTCAGTCGACGAGACTCACTCCAATTGCAAAATCACGAGATTGAAACCCTTTTGCGTGAGCCAAAGACATTCGAGAAGGTGATGAGTCGGCGTGATCCAAATCAAGAGGACCTTTTTCCTGATGAATAGCCATATTTCTGGAACCCCCTTGCTAAGACCGGATGAAAAATTAAGTAAGGTAGACTGGCCGGATCTAAAAAAGATCGAGTTCCCTTCAATAGGAACTAGTGACTGTTTGTTGGTATGTGCCGGCTTTGAAGACCGTGCTATCGAAACACTCCGACAAACCTGTAAGGCAGGGAGAACCGGTTTTTCGCTTGGCATGGTGACGTATCTTCCAGACTACGAAGAAAACAGAATCAAAGAATTACGTGCAATCAGCGAAAAAGCTGACATCCTGACAACTGAATTTGTCTATGATCGAGCAAAGCCGACAGGTATGGGAGAAGAACTACAACGCTTCACTCAGCAATTCGATCGAGTGTTCATTGATATTTCCGGCATGTCACGCCTCCTGATCGTGCAAACATTGGTAGCACTCATCAGCGAAGAAAACGGCCAGATAAGCATAATCTATGGTGAGGCAGAAGAATATCCACCATCTAAAGATACATTTGAACAAAACAACCAAGATGATAATGCCGGGCCTGCCCCGAGTTACCTGTCATCCGGAATTTTTGAAATAGCAGCGACTCCCGAGTTGAGTTCTGTGTCCATGTTGGGTGAGCCGATCAGATTGATAGCGTTTCCATCATTTGCCCACGAACAGCTCACAAATTTGCTTCAAGAACTGCAACCTACTTATGCGGAATTTATTCATGGCGTACCACCAGATCCAAAGAACAAATGGCGAACAGAGGCAATCCGTAGGCGCAACCTTCTAACTCTGAATGAACTTCGGGGGAAAAAGGATCTTGAGGCGTCCACGCTTGACTACAGAGAGACGTTACATAAGTTGCTCGATATCTATGCAGAACGTAGCATGTTTGATCGACTTGTGGTCGCCCCTACCGGCAGCAAGATGCAGGCTGTCGCCGTGGGGTTATTCCGTGCGGTGCTTCATGACGTACAAATCGTTTACCCGACGCCACAAACTTTCACAGAACCCGGTAGATATACTTTAGGGCTTCGGCAACTGTACAAGGTTGATCTCCCAACCGAGGCAATAAAGGCCTGTGCCCGATAAACGCCGATTAGTCCTAACATGTTGTCGCGTTTCACGCGACGTTTGCCACAGACATTTTTCCATCTAGCCCCGAGCCAAGAACGCATCAAAAATTTTCATACAGAGCAGATGAGTTGAAAGACAACTCCAAATCTACCAATAAGACGCTTTTGAACGGTCCGACTTGTCATTCCCGACGGTAGTAATCGGGAATCCAGGGTCTTTTGTCTTCACGGACGCAGAACAAAGCAAAGAACCTGGATCCTCGATTACAAATGTCGAGGATGACAGAAAGAGGTCTTTGTTATGACAATGGTTCTCAGACGTTCCTTTTCATCTCTTCTATAACTAGCAACCGGAGGTTTCTGAGCAATGAAATTTAACGTAACGGTTGATCGAGACGAAGACGGGGTATGGATTGTTGAATGCCCTGCAATCCCAGGTTGTGTGAGTCAAGACAAAACAAAGGGTGAGGCTCTCGACAACATCAAGGAAGCTATTGTGCTGTGCCTTGAGGTACGTGCAAAAGAAGGGGAAATAGCTACGCTCTCCGTTCCTCATCACAAAGAAGTCGCCAAAGGAACCCCGAGAAGCCTGATCCGCTCTGCAGGTCTTACTGGCGACGAATTTTGTGCCGCCAAATAATGAATATGTCGAGCAGTCCCAAATCAAGTACGGGACAAAATACCCCTCGTGCAACTCAAAACCTACCAACAAAAAGCCCTTGAGCAGTTGGATCATTGGCTTGGGGTACTCAAGGCAACGCAGCTTTTCACGTTCTGCGGATTGCCATATGGCATGTAAAGTGGCTAGAATCCGTGAAGTAAGAGGAGAGGTCTGGCCATGAACAGACAGAAATAGTGCGATACACTGACTCACAAAGAGAGAACGCATATGAAATCAATTGACAAGAATATAGTTATAGCTTCGGACGGCAAACTCCCGCCGGCCTTCCGCGAGGCATTTGGCCGAAAGGCCCGTGTGATTGTTCATCTACAAGAAGACGAACACAGGAAAACGCAAGGGGCAAACCATCCGATGGATCTCGCAGGCAAGATTCGGGCATTCCGAGACGTTGATGACCCTGTCACCTGGCAATCTGCCCTTCGAGATTCGTGGAAACGCGGTTTGGGCAAATGAACTCCGAGCGTTTTTTGGTCGATACCAACATTTTCATTCTGCTGTTCAATAATCGTCTGACAGACCCCCTCCCCGATGGAGAAATCGCGTGCTCAGTCATTACTGAAATGGAATTGCTGTCTTCTCCGGCAATGACTTCACCGGAAGAATTGTTGATTCGTGAGATGCTTGCCAGCATGACTATCTATAGCATCGATCAGGATGTGAAAGAAGAAGCTATTCGCTTGCGACGAAAATCCAGGCTCAAGTTGCCGGACGCAATTATTGCCGCCACTGCTATGTGCCACGATGCCGTTCTGGTGACAAACGACAATGAGATGCAAGACGTGCCGGACCTGAAAAGCCGGCAGTTAGCGGTCAGACAATAGACCTCAAGCGATGCATGGAAAAAATGAGGTAAAGGTCTTACCATAACGGCCTGTGACATACCCGGACGGGTCCTACGCTGTTTTAATCACTCAAGGTTTATGCAACGCAAAACCTGCCAACAAGACGCCCCGCCGCTGACCAATGAACAAAAGTTTGAACTCGATCGGCGTTTGGATGCGTATGAAAAAGACAAGATCAAGGGCCGAGAAGCCTCCGAGGTCGTGGCTTCCCTAAAAGAACGGTTATAAATTTCAACGAGACACAGTCATCTCACACCTTCCTTATTTCTTCAATGCACTTGAAAACCTACCAACAAAACGCCCTTGAGCAGTTGGACCGCTGGCTTGGGGCGCTTAAAGAGGCGCATAAAGACGCGGCGGACGGCGTAGAGTTTTACGCGAAAAAGAAAAGACCTATTCCCGAAGAATTGAAAAACTATCCCCTCTCCGCTTGGAACAGCTTGAAAGAGCAGAACGTTCTCCCTGGCATTTCGGACAACGGAACTCTTACAATCCCCGACTACATTTCCCGAACCGGAACGTCCGGTGCGCCCATCCCGCACGTCTGCTTGAAGGTGCCGACCGGGGGTGGGAAGACCCTTTTGGGCGTTACCGCGCTTGAGCGTATCAAGCAGGACGTGGGCTTCGTGTTGTGGATCGTGCCTACCAGGGCGATCTACGAACAGACGCTCAAGGCTTTCAGGACCCGCGAGCATCCGTACAGGCAGATGCTTGAGAGAATTTCCGGCGGCAAAGTCAAACTGTTGCAGAAGGACGACCGCTTCACCCGGCAGGACGTCGAAAGCCGGCTCTGCATCATGACGCTGATGCTGCCGTCTGCCAACAGACAAAAAGGGAGGGACTTCCTCAAGATATTTCGTGACAGCGGGAGCTACACTTCGTTTTTTCCAGAACAGGACGATCCAACCGCCAACCGCGCACTTTCAGAACGGCACCCGGACCTTGAGAAGAACAACACCGCCGGCTCGGCGAAGCACAGCCTGATCAACGTGCTGAAATTGATCCGCCCCACGGTCATTCTGGATGAAGCACACAAGGCATACGGGCCAAACGACAAGAACAATCGTGAGTTCGTCAAGTCCGTCAATCAACTCAATCCCCGCTTTGTGCTCGAACTGTCCGCCACGCCCAAAATCGGCATTAGCAACATCCTGGTCAACATATCGGGAACCGAGTTGCAGGCCGAGGAAATGATCAAGCTGCCGATAGAGATTCACAGCTTCGGCAACTCGGACTGGAAACACACGCTTGCCGAAACCCAGCGGAAATTACAGGAACTGGAAACCGAAGCGCAGAGACTGCAAACACGGGAAAACCGCTATATCCGTCCAATCGCCCTGGTCAGGGTCCAGCGGACGGGCGGAGAACAACGGGGCAGAGGAACCATCCATTCGGAGGACGTGCGGGAGCATCTGATCCAACAGCTTGCCGTGCCGCAAGACCGGATCAGGGTGCAATCGTCGGAACAGAAGGAACTCACGGGCGAGGACCTGCTTGGCGAAACAAGCCCCGTCCGCTGGATTATCACCAAGGACGCCCTCAAGGAAGGCTGGGACTGCGCGTTTGCCTACGTGCTGGCTTTATTGGACGACACCACGGCAACCACGGCCATGACTCAGATGACCGGACGGATCATGCGACAGCCTCACGCGCGCAGAATTGAGCAAAGCGAAGCCCTGAACAGGTGCTATATTTATTGTTACAACACGAACGTGGGCGTAGCCGTCGAAAGGGTCAAGGCCGGGCTGGAAAACGAGGGGCTGACCGGGCTTGGCAATACCATTAGAGGCGCTGGTGAAGGAGACGCACCGCAACCACAAACCATCAAGCGCCGTCCAAAATATAAAAGACTTCAGATCTTTCTCCCGCAGGTTCTGCACGAAGAAGGGTACAGGTGGCGTCCGCTTGATTACGACCGCGACATCCTGGGAGCAATCAATTGGAGCGAAATCGACGTGGGCGAGGCGGTGAATCCGGACGACGATGACACGATTCGGGAGATCATCGCGACAGTTGACGTTCAGGGGGATAGACGTATCTTCGATGAGGCCCTTGAAACCGGCGAACGGTTGAGCCTTGATTATTTCGTCCGGCGGCTGACGGACGTAGTGCCCAACCCGTGGCAGGCTGCACGAATGACAGCGAACTTCCTCAAAAAGCATACGGGATACGACGATTCAAAACTGTTGAATAACCGGATTTATCTCTCGGAGGTTTTGCGCCGGAGCATCAAGGAAGACCTGGACAAGAAAGCCGAGTCGGTTTTTCGCAGCAAGATCAAAAACGATGCGATCAGGTTTCACCTCGAGACCGACGAGAAGTTGGATTATGAACTGGAGAAATCGCTTGAGGTTTACGTGTCCAGTCAGGAAAGAGCGCTTCAGGGTGAACACGGACTGCCGATACAACAGAGTCTGTTCGATCCCGTGCATGAAAGCAACTTCAATGGACTCGAAAAGGATTTCGCGCTGTATCTGGACAAGAGCAACGCTATCTCCTGGTGGCACAAGATCGCTGCAAAACAGCAGTATCATCTCCAAGGATGGAGACGGCAGCGGGTCTATCCGGATTTCGTCGCCTGTCAGCGGGGGGATGGAAGGCTTCTGATCCTCGAAACCAAAGGCATTCATCTGAAGGGGAACGAGGATACGAATTACAAGCAGCAACTGCTTGCAACCCTCGAAGCAGCATACAACAAAGCCGATGACAGGGGCGAAATGAGAGTCTGCGAACCACCCGCTGTTTTCAGGATGATGTTTGAGGATCGCTGGAAAGAACAGGCCAACGCGCTTGTTGCGGAATAGCGCAGAACGCACTCGGTTACTTTAGGTCTCGGGCAACGCGGAAGCCCGAAACGCTTGTTGCGCTTTTGGCAAGCCTTGGGGTGCGTATCGCCGATCGATTCCCCTCCGCCCCGTAGAACCAGCCTCCCCCTCGCGCCACGCGCAAGAAGCACAAGCCGGACTCCCATGCGCTTCCATCCGTGGGACCTCCCGAGTAATCGGAGTTAAAGCAATCCTGCGTCCATTCGCCGGCGTTTCCGATCATGTCATGCAGCCCGAACGAGTTCGGTTGAAAGGAGCCCGCGGGCGCGGTCCCCGCGAACCCGTCATCGCAGGGAATGATCGCGTCTAATTGAAAATCGAAGTTATGGAAGGCGTTGTCCGTTTTGTCATACACGCTGGCGAACTCGCAGAAATCATCCTCCGGTCTCCAGTAGTTGACGGTCGTCGACCCGGCGCGCGCCGCATATTCCCATTCCGCTTCGCTCAGCAGCCGATAGCGCTTTCCCGTCAGGTCGGATAGCCATTGCGTGTACAATTGGGCGGCGTGCCAGCTAATATTGAGTACGGGACGCCGTCCCCGGCCGAAGCCCTCATCGTCCGGTTTCAGTCCACCGCATCCGTCCATGCGAACGCAGCTTTCCCATTCCTCGTGGGTCACCTCGAAAACCCCGACCGCGAATGGCGCCGGAATCGTCACCTCCCGCTGCGGACCCTCGCTCGAATGGCGGTGGGGTTCCGATTCCGGAGATCCCATGATGAATGTCCCGGCCGGGATCACAGTCATTCTGGGCGCGACGTCGCAATCCTGAAAAACGCCGCCCGGCTTGATCTCTCCGGCTGATTTCGGATCGCATTCGGCGACCCATTCAGCATCGCTTAACGATACATATCCTTGAATGGCTGGCCCCTCCCGCTGTGTCAAATCCACGAGATACCAGGCCTCTAATTCCCGCAAGACCCGAAGCGGGACACCCGCGGGAACCGTCGCGACCAGTCTGCTATTCGGATCCGCGGCTTCTCTCACCGGCCCCTGGCGCGCGACCATCCGCAACTCCAACGCATCCGCCGTCCGGGGCGCGGCGAAGTCGGCAAACAGGGCCACGACGAAGACCAGGAAGGCGGCCCCTCCTGGGAAACGACCATGGCCACGGTCTTCCCCTGCTTCATGGGTTGACGCCCCGGCCTTGGTGGCCGGAAGCCCTTGCAACGGAAAAGCCTCGAAATCCATCGTTCAATCCAACCGTCGGGCGACGCGCAGCCCCAGACTGCTGTAGCTGCTGTTCAGGGTTCTTTTGGTGCGCGCGGCCGTCCGATTTTTCTGAAGACTATAGGCCCATGCGCCACCGCGCGAGATGCGGAAGCGACAATCGCCTGTCTCCCAGGCGCTCCCGTCCGTCGGGCCGCCGAGATAATCGGCGTTGTAGCAATCCTGCGTCCATTCGCTGACGTTTCCGATCATGTCGTACAGACCGAACGCGTTCGGCGAGAAGGATCCGACGACGGCACCGGCCGGATATCCGTCCGAGCACGGAATGGTCGAGCCGACCGCGTCCACAACGTCGGGAACCAGCTTCAGTGCCGTCAGATCAAGACCGTTCAGATGCTCGCAATACGACGAGTCCGACCCGGAGCCGGGCCGGGGCGCCGTCGTGCCGGCCCGGGCGGCATACTCCCATTCCGCTTCGCTCAGCAACCTGTAACGTTTGCCGGTTATCGCGGACAGCCATCGCACGTATTTCCGCGCCTGCGGCCAGTCTATGTTCATCACGGGATAGTTCCCGCGTCCAAGACCGAGATCGTGCGGCTCTTTCGGACCGCATCCCCCCGTCCTCTGGCAGGCGTCCCATTGCTCGAAGGTTACCTCATAAACGCCCGCCGCGAACGGAGTGGTGATCTCGACCTTTCGCTGGGGGCCCTCATCGGGCAACCGGTATTCTTCCGAGGCCGGCGACCCCATCATGAAGCTTCCCGCGGGCACGACGATCATTTCCGGCGCCGCCGCGCAATCCCGAAACCGGTCTCCCGGTCCCAGGTCAATCATTTCCGCAGGAACGCAGTTAGCGGCCCATTCGACATCGCTAACGGATACATAGCCTTTCCGAAATGAAGGCCCGTCCGCATCCTCGCGCGGTTCAACGAGATACCAGGCCCGCTTTTCCGAAAGGGGGCGAAGGGTCGTGCCTGCCGGCACGGTCGAGACGATCGCGCCGTTCGGGTTCGGAACCTCCCTTATCGCACCCGGGTCGGCGCGCATGCGCAGGACGATCATGTTCGAACTCAGCGGATCTGGTTGTCGCAACCGGAACGTAGATTGCAGAACGAAAAGTTCCTTGATCGTGAACTTGGACAGAAAACTGGCGGTCTGATGGATCGACGAAAAATTTGTCAGAATACCATACGCTAACAGAGCCCCGGCCACGGTGCCGACGATTCCCACGATCCGCCTCCAGGACTTGAGGACAACCATCGCTTCACCCCCCCGCCCTTGTCCGATTACGGTTGACCGTCTGAGCTTTGCGTTTCTGTAACATGCCCTCTCCTTTCGCCATTCGTCTTGCAGATTATTGCATGTCCTTCAGGAAAGAATGTCAATTATTTTTTGCAGATTGTACCCGTGAGATCGGAATAACATAATGAGCAAGTGGATGCGTTGGACACTGGCAACTCGGAGTAGTATAGTCATTTCTACCTTCTCGACGGCGGCAACTTCCGCCATGGACTCAGCCCGGAGTTGGTTCGTGAACGAAATTCCTCCTGTATTCGTATTCAGCACCGGACGGTGCGGGTCCACGATGATCTCGGAGATGCTGAACATGCATCCGGATATCCTCAGCATATCCGAGTTTTTTTCGGCTCTCGGTCCGAACGCATTCGCCGGGAAGAAGATTACAGGCGAGTTCATGTGGCGCCTGTACAGTGAGCCCGGAAAGAGGTTGGCTATTGTCAGACGGGAATCCTTTAGCGAATTGCTTTATCCCTTCGACGACCCCGGAGCGCGCTTCGACGCCGCCACGCTGCCGCCCATCATGGCAGTATCGCTGCCTCATCTCACGAATCGCTACGAAGAACTCTACGATGAGATAGAGAAGATCGTTCGCGCACAACCCAAGGCGTTCCCCAACGACCATTACCGGACACTGTTCAACTGGCTGGGGGAACGCTTCGAAAGGAAATTGTGGGTGGAGCGTCACGGCGGCTCCCTCCTGATGGCTTCCCGGCTGCTGCGCCACTTTCCCGAAGCGCGGGTCGTTCATATGTTCCGGGACGGGCGCGAAACGACATTGTCGATGAGTAACCACCCGCCCTTCCGAGTTATGCTTGCGCTGATGCGGAGAGCCAGACGCTGGGGCATCGACGCCTACCGATTACTGGAAAGGCTCGAACGCAGTGACCGGTTAACCAGCATGATAGACACGTTGCAATGGCTGCTGTCGGATATTGACAGCCTGCTATCGGAGCCCCCGACGCTACCCGAGGCTGGCGAATTCTGGAGCAACATGATAGAAACGGGCTACCGGGTGTTCGGCCACTTCGGGCCAGACCGGCTGCTTGAGTTGCGATTTGAGGAAATGCAAGAAAATCCGGAAGGCGAGGCGCGCCGCCTCATCGAATTCATCTCGCCGGAGTTGGAGAGCGAGGCTTGGATTTCTGAAGTGGCTCGGCTTCCCCGCCGGACCCCGTCAAAATTCGCGCGGCTCGCCCCCGATGCACAGCGTGCCGTTACCGAGGCGTGCCGTCCGGGACTGGAGCGACTCGGTTATGCGGTCTGAACGACGGAGTTGCCGGACTTGCGGAATTGCAGCTCGATAATGCGGTGAAAACCTTGCACGCAGTGAAAGAGGCATGATGAAGGCGGAAATATTGGTTGACCGTCCCTTGACGCTTGCCGAAGAACTTCATGTCCTGTTGCTGGACCGGCAGGGGGGCGGCCTCATCGATGCCGACGACCGCAAGATCAGATATGCCTTTGCCGGCGCGGGGCTGATGAATCTGGCGAGGGAACGGCGCATCGATACCGACCTCGAAAATCTGACGGTGCTCGATTCGACCCCGCTGGGAGACGACATCCTCGATCCCTTGCTCGCGGCTATTTCAGGGGGCGAAAATACCGACATCGTGTACTGGATCGAGCGTTTCTCCGGTCCGGAAATCGCCAACCGGATACGGCGTCGCGCTGGCGAGCGCCTGATCCACAGGGGCATCTTCAACATCGACCCGGGCGGGACGCTCTTTCTTGACAAGCAGGTGAGCTTGACACGCCGCTACCCCGGCATCCCCTTGCCCGAGGGTCAGGATGTGGTCCTGCGGGTGATGAACGTTATCTTCAGCGAAGACATTCCGAGTCCGGATGAGGCTATGCTCGTCGCGTTGGTCGATGTCTGCGGGATCTTCGGGCACATTCTCGCGAAGCCGGAGCTTGCGGAGAGGCGCGACCGCATCGCCTTGGTAAGCCGTCTGGATCTCATCGGACTATCGGTTCGTAACGCGATTCTCGCCGTCCGGGAGCCGGATGCCAAAGACCGGACATTACACAGGATTTTCCAGGAGTCGGCTGCCGGGGGCCGCCGCAAATGTCCTCCTATGGCACCTATGGGGCTCCCCCTGATCGGACACTCGCTACGCTTGCGACCGTTTCCGACCCAAACACTTGCCGACTATTACCGCTCCCTGGGGCCGATCTTCAGAATCCGCGACCTGGCGAGCACATTGACTGTTCTGGCAGGGCCGGAGGCCAATCTTTTCCTTCAGAAACGCGGGCGGGCGTTGCTTCGCAGTCATAAGGCCTACACGCCGCTTTTCGAGGGAATGGACGCCCAGCGCATCATCCTGAGCATGGACGGTGAGGAGCATTTCAGCCTCCGCAGGGCGATCTCTTCCGGCTTCTCGCGCGACCGGTACCTGAACAGGCTGCCGGAGATCCGGGATATCATTCTCAGCAAGTTTCCGGAGAACGGAAATGCGGTTGCCATCGACACCTTCAGTCACCTTACGGCCAAGTCGATCGGACTGGCGTGTACCAATTATGTCCTGTCCAACAGTGAGGTCAAGGACATGGACTTCTTCCTGCGTCGCCTGATCGCGGTGACGGTGCTGCGCGCGCTGCCGAAATTCATGATGTACACCCCTCGCATGAAGCGGGCGAAGGCCGGGTTTTTCGATATTTTCACCAACATACTGCGCGCACGGCTGGATGACGGAACCGACCAAGGCAAAGAGGACGTGGTGGATGCGATGCTCGAACTGCACCGGTCCAACCCTCAATTTTTGCCCGAACAAGAACTCAGGGTATCTTGTCTGGGGCCGATCTTTTCCGGCCTGCACACCACCGCCAGCACCGGAACCTTTGCCCTGTATCTGTTACTCAAACATCCCGGGTGCTTGGAACGGGTTCGGGTCGAGGCAGATGAGCTTTATGCGAACGGGGGGCCAACCCCCGAGAAAATGAAAGCCTTGGACGTTACCCGACGAACCGTGTTCGAAACCCTGCGGATATACAATCCCTTCGGGTTCCTTTTCCGGCACGCGGTCAATAGCTTTGATTTCGGCGGCTACACCATACCGGCCGGTACCGCGCTTTTCCTGCCGACTTCCGTGCCGCACTACTGCCCGGAATTTTTCCGGGAGCCGGACCGCTTCGACATCGATCGCTACTTGCCGGAACGGGCCGAACACAGTCAGCCCGGCGTTTATATGCCCTTCGGCTTCGGTACCCACCGCTGCCTGGGCAGCACCATCGCCGAAAACCATCTGATGTTCACGCTCGCGACGATCCTGCATCACCGGAATGTCAGCATGGACCCTCCCGATTATAAGATGAAGATGATTTTCGACGGCGTACCCGCGCCGACAAGAAAGTTAAGGCTCAAACTCACACCAAGGTAACAGAAACCGGGTGACAGGGTCGAAATGAGAGTCTGCGAACCACCCGCTGTTTTCAGGATGATGTTTGAGGATCGTTGGAAAGAACAGGCCAACGCGCTTGTTGCGGAATAGCAGATGGATACTCCGTATCATGTCTCTCCTACTGCCATCCTAAGATGCCTTCTTTCTTGACGATAACGGCCGCTCGTAGTAACCTAGGGTACATGAGCGTGCTTGCATTCGACACACACAAGGCGGTCAAAGCCCTCAAGGAAGCCGGAGCCGATGAACGCCTGGCCGAAGCCGTGGTCGCAACGGTCGGCCACGCCATGGGCGAAAACGTAGCCACGAAAGCTGACCTTGCCGCCACACGATCCGATCTCACTGCCGAAATTGCCGCCACGCGATCCGATCTCACCGCCGAAATTGCCGCCGTGCGATCCGATATCGCCGCATTGGAGGCCCGGCTTTACCGCCACCTGTGGATTATGGCCGCCGGCATCGTCGGTCTCACGGTCGCGCTAGTAAAGCTGCTCTCGTGACCTGCTGATATTTCCCCTGATCTGTAAGCCGGATCTCATCTTTCCCCATAAATCCGACTCCCGACTAAACGGTACCAGTCCCGGACACATCGTGGAGTGGAACAGAGCAGACCAGAGAAAACCACCCTCCTGTTCGCCATCTACATTGGCAGGAACAGATTTGATTATCTCATTGAGATGGCATTCGGGGAAATGAGGAAACCACAACGCCGGCTTTGAACGCATGCAGGGAATATAAATTATCCAGCACTACTTGCTTTAAACGACAAAGTCAGGAACTCTATTGGGACTATGAATTGGGACATCGTGATGCAATCCTCTCTCATACGAAAGATCAACAAAACACTACGAATCCAAGGATATGACATATCCAAAGGAGTGTTCTCACTCATGAGGGCAGATCGAGAGAATTTGCGACGAACCCACGCGTTGGCCAAAAAAGAGCGGATTGCCGGACAGGTTGCCTTTATCCGCGATCACAGATCATTTATCAATGACCATATGATTGATGGAAGAGATTTGAACATTGAGAATATTTCACCCAAACTGATTCCGGTCACTGCAACATCGCACTGGGGAAAACTCTTTCGCTGGTGGAATTTTGTCTGGTGGAGCATGCCGTATGAGTCGGCGTATGGTCGCCAGATGCGATATATTGTTTGGGATCAACATCATGAAGCCGTCATCGGACTTATCGGCTTACACAGCCCGATTTTATCTTGGGCTCCGCGCGACCGCTATTTAGGCATTACCCCAGCAGATCGTGATTATTGGGTCAACCAGTCGTTAAGTGCGCAACGGATCGGGGCCGTGCCACCGTACAATGGCGTCTTGGGTGGGAAGTTGGTCGCCATGCTCATGGCCAGTGACACCCTGCGTAAAGATTTTCACAGAAAATACTCGAAGAAAACCACTGTACTGCAAAAGCGAGAATTGCCTGCCAATCTCTTATTTATCACCACTACCGGCGCGTTCGGGAAAAGCAGTCTCTACACGAGATTAAAATTTGGCGAGGAGTGGCTGGCCTCGTTTATCGGGTACTCAAACGGCTCAGGGTCATTCCACGTTCCAGATGCAGTCTACGAACAAATATTGTTGGCGTTGAGCAGGGACGGCGTGAACGTCAAGCGAGGATACGGCAGCGGTCCTTCGCGCAAGATGCGTCTGATTCGGGAGGGAATGGATGCACTAGGCTATCAAAATGGCGTCTTTCACGGAGTAAAGCGTGCCATTTATTTGTTTCGGTTTGCACGGAACCTGGATAGGTTGATTGCAGGTACAGCCCGACGACCGCTCTGGCATCATCGTCAAGAACGCGACCTGACTGACTACTGGAAAGACCGCTGGATTTTGCCGAGAATCGCCATGCGAGAAGAGTGCTTGCGACAATTTAGCAAGACACAATTCCTCGACGAGCAACTCAAGGAGATTGATTGCTCATGAGTACAGGCGAGCCAACTCCATATGCCCATTTACCGGAGGATTTGATTCAACAAATGCTCGAAGCCGTTCCACGCACGGTGGAAAAGATGGAAACGATGCTTGGTGCGCAGGATGAACCCATCCAAGCAGGAATCAGTGCGCTTCGAAACAAAGACATCATATGCAAATTGAAACCGCAGACTCCTTCCATCAATTCACTCATGGCTGCTGATGGCGGACAGGTCATAGAAAGAATGAGCGGCATGGATTTATTGCTCGCCGTTGCCGTCGGAGTTGAAGGATTACACAATAAAGAAGGCGACGGTTGGAAGGCCAACTGCAATCAATACGAACAATGGCAAACAGTCATGCCGCACGACGAAGCGACTCCCCGTCTATGTCAAGGAGCCATGTTTCTTATGGAAATCGGTGTGCTTGCCGGCGCAACGCATGAAATAAGAATCATGGATGGCGCACATTTTACCCCGTTACTTAAAATCAACAGCATGCTGTCAGCCAAGGAAGAACATGCCGGCGAGGAGTATGTTGCCGCCTTACGCGGTTTTCTGCGCGAAACTTACAGAAAAATCATCCCCGATATTCCTGACATCATATCCAATGCGCTAAACGACCCGGGCATTATAGCAATGGCAAAATACAGTTCGTCTCGTGATGTTCTTGATTCTCATGTCAGGAGTGCGGGCGTTAATGGCATTACCCTGGACGACAAAACCTTTTTTGCTCTTGGTTTGGATTCGGACGAATACACAAGACCGATGTCAGTAGGCCAAAGCGAAGAAGAAAGAAGGAAAATATGGAATGACTTACATATTATCTGCAACCTGGAAATTAAAGAAAAAGAAGACCTCAACAAGCATCTTGAAGAGGCCATTAATCCCATACGCACGAAGAATGGAAAAGAACAAAAAGAATCGGACCTGTTCTTTACCTACTTCAAGCCGTATGCCAACGGCCCGGCATACAGAATTGAATGCAAGCGTTCTCTTGCCACAGATGCCGAACGTTTCGAAAGTGTACTGGCCGGCATAAAGCAACAAATCATCTATCCTGACATCCGAGAACCATTTCCTCAGTATTTGGCAGATTTGATGGCAAAAAGTGTTTCCGGTGGTTTGCACGCTCTGCAGGACGCCGTGCGCCTTTCACTTGTCCGTGAATCGACGAGTACGGATCGCGTTGACTTATTGTTTTCCTATCGGAGTCGCTAATGAGCCAAACCAACCAACCCCTATACGATCTGATCAGTAAAATTGATGCGGCAACGCTGGGCGTCGTGAGTTCTCCGAGCACGACACTGGAAATTGCCTTAGATATTCGCAAGGCGAGCGAGAGCAGGCGCGTGTTAGGGCAAATGGTTTTTGCGCAATTGGAAGAAGATGGCCGCAAAATTTTGTCTCTCGGGCAGATCGTTGAAGTGGAAACCAAAAATCGTTGGCACGAAGATCCGTCCTTTAAGGGTGTCATAAAGCATCATGGGAAACTTCCTCATTTAAGCGGTGTCGCGGACAACCGAATGGCAAAAATAAGCGTGCAATCAAGTTTTGATGTTACCAATCAAGAGCCGGAGATTTATTTGCTGGGAATGTCTCCTTCAACTGGAATCCCTGTGGAAATTGTGAACAACGATTTAATGGATTTACTTGTGCAACATCACAAAAAAGCCATTACTTATCTCGGCAAAGTCTATGGGACCGATGTTGACTTGCCGATGTGGTTTAAACATTTCGGACGGGATGAAGATATTCCGGCCTTGGGTGCAAAAGACGCCTACCATATAGGCGTTTTCGGCAAAACAGGTTCAGGGAAAAGCGTGACTTCCGCTTTGATGTTGCTGGCCTACGCCAAAAACAAAAAACACATGAACATTCTGGTCTTAGATCCGCAGGGTCAATTTTACAAAGATCGTGATTTGTTACCTGGTGAAGAAGAAAAGCTGCTGGATGAAATACAGGAAACCGGCATGAACGTTAAAAAATTCAAACTGATTGAAGATGTGTCTCTTCCTGAAACACATGTTGAGCTTTTCGCGGAACTGCTGGCAAACAATGGTTTTATTCAAGAAGCGTTTGGACCGTTTTATACGGATGAAAAGGCTGAACTCATGGGAGCGTCCATCGCTTCCTATATAGATGGTCTGGCGAACAACCCGAACTTTAAGCTGAGCAATGTCGATCCAATTCCGTTACTTTTGCAGATGACCAAACGCTTTGTAACGATCAAGGCAGGCGAGAAGGAATTCTCAAAATACATAAAGGATGTCTATGGCACAAAGAATACGCAAGAGAGGCTGCTTGGTGCGATTCAAAAAGTACGCGATGCATTGGAACGTGGACAATCACCAGCTTACTTGAAAACCTGGAAACAGGCATTGGCCATGTTTTCGGAAAATCGCAAAACAAATATTGCGAAGATTTGTGAAATCATCACAGGAAAAAACCGGGGCAATTTTGTAGTGCTGGATTTGAGTCCTTCCGAAGGGGAAATCGAAAACGACAATTTGCAGGCGTTGTTTTTACGCCTCATTGAAAAAGGCATCGTTGAATCCGGAGGAAATTTGTACGCCAAGGGGGACAGTGCCAACTGTCTGATTGTCATGGATGAGGCCCACCGCTTTATTTCAAGCCATTCCCCGGACTCTCGAATCAAAGATCTGACCCGTGAGATCGTAGACGCCGTTCGCACGACGCGCAAATACGGCATCGGCCATATGTTCATCACGCAATCCCTGGAATCCTTGGACGATGAAATCATCAAACAAATGCGAATCTTTGCGTTTGGACATGGATTGACCATGGGTTCGGAATTACGCAAGGTGAAAGAAATCATCAACAATCAAGCAGCCGTTAACCTTTATGCGTCATTTATCGATCCTAGCAACAGCGGAAAATTTCCCTTCATGTTTTTTGGGCCGGTATCGCCTTTTTCGGCAACAGGTTCCCCACTGTTCGTTGAGATTTACAGCAACTACCAGGACTACTGTATCAAGAATCAATAGAGAACCCTCCAATGGAGAGGAAACAGCCAAGCGAAGAAGCAAAAGATGTCAGGGGGACCTTGGGCTTGGAAGCAACACAGCGGCGGATCTGTTTCATTAGCACTTTGGGAACATTTTGTGGCCTTGTCCTGCTGGCTGTTCCCCTTCAGGCGGAAGCGCCGGACGCTATTCACGTGGGGGCTTTTTCCCATGCACGGGCCGGCGGACCTTATCCTGATTCCTGGAAGCCTCTCACGTTTCATAAGATCGAGGAGCATACCGAATATTCGTTGGTGGAAGACGGCGGGAACGTGGTTCTCAAAGCCGTGAGTCGCGGCTCTTCTTCGGGGTTGACCCGGGAGGTGACCATCGATCCCAAAGTCTATCCCATTGTCGAGTGGAGTTGGAAAATCGAGAACGTGTTGGAAAAGGGCGACGTGACGACCAAGGAGGGAGACGATTACCCCACCCGGTTGTATATCACCTTTGCCTATGACGAGAGCAAAATCGACTTTTTCGACCAAGCCCAATATGAACTGGCCCGGCTGCTCCACGGACAGTATCCTCCGACCGGAGCTCTCACGTACATATGGGAGAGTCGAAGCCCGGTCGGGACCATGGTTCCCAATCCGTACACGGATCGCGTGCAAATGATCGTCCTTGAAAGCGGAGCGGACAAAGCCGGGCAGTGGGTGGCCGAATCGCGGAACGTCTACGAGGATTATCGAAAAGCGTTCGGGGACGACCCTCCCCCGATTTCCGGGGTGGCCGTGATGACGGATACCGACAACACGCAGGAATCCGCGGTGGCCTATTACGGGGATATCACGTTTAAGAAAGAATAGGAGAAATGCCTCTACCTCCCCTGCCCCTCCTTACAAAGGAGGGGAATAGGCCCCTTACAGCTCATCACATTTTCGGTGTAGGAAACAACGATCGTTGCTCCCTGCTTGGTGTCGGGTTACGCCTGTCCTGAGCGTCCTTCGACTTCGCTACGCTCAGGACGAACGGGGAGTGATAATCCGTTCAGCCTGAGCGTAAGGCGCAACGCGCCTGAAGTCGAAGGTCTTACCAGCCCTACGGAGTGGATTTCCCCCTCACCCTGCCCTCTCCCTATTTCCCGCTTAATGCAGGAAATGGGAGAGGGTTCTATTTTACTTGAAGGACGCCGGTGTGGCTTTGAGGCTTTCGGGGGAATCAACCTTCACTTGCCGCAGGCTGGACGACCCGCCTGCGAGGGGCAGAACTCGCTGATCATTGGCCGGGAGCACCCTGAGGTACCCCCATTGACCTGATTGCGAATAG
This sequence comes from Nitrospira sp. SB0677_bin_15, assembly GCA_009842645.1. Lineage (GTDB taxonomy): Bacteria > Nitrospirota > Nitrospiria > Nitrospirales > UBA8639 > Bin75. The sequence continues at coordinate 27,339 of VYFB01000042.1, forward strand.
GGAAGCCGTCCGTTGCTCCACACGTAATCCCCGGGCAACGCCCATTTCCCCCCGGCTGACGGCAGGAACACGTCCAAGCCTTCCGAACCGGCAAATTCCACGGTACTGATCATATCGGCCCCGGGAAGGAACGGTTCAATGGGCCATTCGTGTTTCTCCACCGTGAACATGCCGTTCTGTTCGCTACTGGCACCGAACACGTGGATGCGGACTTGATCTCCCGCGTGCGCCTCAATAATCGGCGTGACGGGATCTTGCGGACTTTCAACTTCACAGGGTTGGAACATGCGACCAAGCGAGCACCCGGCTTCCTCACGATACAGGTACGGCTCCGCCCGATAGTTCACCCCCGTCAGTCCGGCCACGTTCTGTACATAGGGCATGAAGCTGGTCCCGATGATGTTGTCTTCATCCTGGAAATACAACGCCACGTCACGATAGTTTGCGCGACCTTCATTCCCCGGAATGGTACGATCCACGATGACGTCCGCCCTCCAGCTATTTTTCAGGGAAACGTCTTCCCCGGTTTGAGGGTCACGATACGTCGATCCTTTGGGACCGACAATGACCCCGCCGAACAACCCGTTCCGGGGATTCGTGGTCACGTTCCCCCAGTCCCACACCAACGTTTGCCCTTCGCCGTTAAAGGGATCGGCATAGTAGGTATAGGTGCGGGATTTCCCGGGAGCCACGGTTTGGTCTCCGGGGTTGTTGCCGAGGTTGACTCCCTGGGAATCCTTCGGATCGAACGCCAACCCGAAAGCTGAGAACGACGCCCGCCCTTCCTTGAGCTTGTTCGTGAGGTTGACTTTGAGGCAGTCCCCCACGTTGGCCCGAAGGGTCAGCGGCATGGGTTGCGTATCCCCGGACACCTTCTTGACGTCATCCTCGAGCACGTAAATCTTGGCTTCCGGATTGCGCAGTTTGATCTTGCGTTCAAAGTCGACTTCAATGGCCTCCGGCGCATTGGAATTGAAACTCATGCCCGGATGATCCATCGCCACGACGTTAAACTGCTTGACCGGAGCATCCGGCGGACACACAGGTAGCGGTTCCGGGATGCCTTCCCTGCCGTATGCCTTGTTGGGCAACGGTTGAAGATCGGCGACCGGGGCATCCAACACCCTGATGAGCCCCCACGCCCCTTCCGAGAACTTGGAATTCCGCCCATTGAAGAACATGTAATCGCCCGGTCGATGGCGAGGTCCGCCGGCTTCGGGAATCACGAGATCATACCGCTCGGCGATGCCGACGTGCAGGGCATTCTTTCGATTGGCTTCCTCCGCGTATCGTTCCGACCAGAACGTATGCCCGGAGATCGTGAACACGTTGCTTTCGTTCATTGTGACGTCCAGCAACCGGAACACGAGGGCATCGCCCAGATACGCGCGCAGCATCGCCGTACTCGGATCGCCGTGCACGCGACTGCTGAAGATCTTTGACGGATCCGGGTCGTTCGCCAAACGCTGGGCAAACGGCTCGGCCCGGAAATTCAGGGCCCCTCCCGTGGTATGTGTGCCTCCATTGAGAAAGGGCATGGGAGTCATTTTGATCGTCTCGTTGGGCGGCATCTGGAACGACACCGTCCGGCCCGCCTCCAGCGCGACTTCCACCGGTTGCCCCGGAGGATTCCCGGCCGTGACCACGTTCACTGTATGCGGGACGGTGTCCATGATGTGCACCATCAACTCACGGAAACTGCCCGCAACGTCATGACCGACCCGTTCCGTCGCATGGATATCCGCCACCGGGCCGGTCCTGATCCGCTTACCCGTCTTGGGATCATGCCACGTGGAGTTGAAGGGTTCCGCAATCATCGTGCCCACGGCGCCGTGCGGCCAGGTCGTGCCGCCAAAAGCATGATCGTGCCAGAACACGCTGCCCACGTCCGCATCCACCCAGAACCGTTGCCGCACGTATTCCACCGTGACGATGTCGCCGACCGGGTGCGCATGTTCCAGCGGCGCGTCAAACGTGAGGGTCTTGTCGCCGATAGCGGCGATCCTCAGCACTTCCTTTCCCTCCACGTTGTCCGCTCCCACTAAAATGGGAATGCCCACGTGATATTGCTTGGCGTTCGTCACGCGAATGGTCTTGTCTCCCATTTTCGCCGCCTTGGTGATTTTGGCGTTCATCGGCACCGGCAACCCCTTCTCGGTATCCTTCGTAAACTGTGTAAAGGGCCGCATCGACTGCTCATACGACATGCCGGAAATCACGCCGTCTGAGGCCTGATTGTCAAACTGGAAAAAGTGGAAATGCGTGTTGATCTTGGATGACTGGAAATTGGTGAAGTCGTCATCCAACCACTCACTGGTCAGCGTCCAGTCGATACAATCGTACACGTTCGCTCGAACGACCAGCGGAAATTTCTTGTCGTTGTCGGCTCGAACGTCCGCTTCCTCTTCATGGACCACGTAGAGCAGCCCGTTGGGATCGACGATGGCTGGCTCTTTACCCTGTGCCGCGGACAATTCAATGGGCAGTTTGATGAAATGAATATTGTAATCCTGAGAACCCGCCCGGTCGGGGCACAGGCTCCAGTTCCCGTTTTCTCCCGGCTCGGCTGGTCCCACCGACCGGGTTCCGTCGTCATTGAGTCGAATCATCTCCAACCACGGAGCCGGATTGTGATCGTTGGAAAACGGCGCGCGTTTTCCAAAATGCGGCGTCAACCAAGGCCATGCCACCTTCCCCGTAGCCGGCTCGAACCAGATGGGACGCCGTTTTCCGGGTTCATAGTTTTGCCATTCGGGTTTATATTTCGGATTGTCGCCGATGGACGGTTCTTTTTCGCTCATCGCGCGATTTTTATCCCATACCCAATCGACCACCGTGGCATCATAGGCCTTGAGTTGACCGAGTTCGTCGTCCTTGTGACCCGGTTTGCCCTGGTTGCTGAGTTGCATGGACACCCAATCTTTCAGCGTGACCACCGGAGGGTCGGCCTTCCAATCGGTCTTGCCGCCATCCACGATCTTGAATTGACTGCCGAACCAATTCACGGTCGTTCCGACCAACTGATCCGACGTCACGGGCTTGTTGATCCGTCCGACCCGGTCAGGCAATTCCCGCAACGGCGCCATCACGTCGTTCTGGATACCGGGCACCTGCAAGGTGTTGTAGACTCGCCAATACCCCCACATCCCCGCGACGTAGTGATGGGCCACGTGGCAGTGGAACAGAAAATCCCCTGCCAGCCATTGACACAATCCGGACCCGCATTCCGTTTCCAGGTCCAGGGCCTCTGAAGGGCCGATCACTTCCACGTCCACGCGATCCGATTTGGTGCGAACGACCGGATATTTCACGGGCCCGTTCTGACCCGTATTCCACACGGGCATTTGCGTGGCCCGCGGGCTGCGTTGCCAACGAATGGCTCCGCCATGCGGATGATGAGAATGGAACACTTCCGATCCGCCGTGCACGACGCGGAACTTCGCGGGATCCCCCAAATAGCTGCGCGGAATCGTCGGCGCCGCGTCGCCGAACGTATAAGAACTATACGCCATGGATTCATCTTCAAACCCGAAATATTCGTGTTGCACGTGCATGTTGTTGATGCCGAACGGTTCGCTACGGTAGTTCAAGGCACGCGCTCCCGGACGATAAGCGTCCGTCAGCGGATCGCGTTGAGGCAGGAAGTCGCCGTGCTTGTTCACCGGACGAAACGCTTCATCACCCACCTCATGATAAATCAACACGAACTCGCGAAAATCCGGGCCTGTGCCGTTCTTGATCATCGTCTGCCACCCGCTGCTGTCTTTCGTGGCCGGACCCGTTCCCAATGGATCGTAATATTCCGACCCGCGAGGCTCGACGACGAACACCCCGAACAACCCCATGACCGTCAGCTCCCGGTCATTGCTGTACGTATGGAATTGCCGTCCTCCCTCCTGGGTGTCCGGATGGATGTACCATTCCATCTCGATGGCTTCGCCAACACAGTCCTTTTCACAATCTTCGGAAGGACCGGCCGCCACCGAATCGGGATTCGTCGTGGTCGCCGGTTGTCCGGTTTTACTCATGACCATGTCGGACCCATTGATGTGAAGGCTGACCTCTTCACCGAATTCCAACGCGTTCCGAAGCGTGATTTTGACGCAATCACCTTGGTTGCCGCGAATCACCAGGGGCTGAATCCATTGATCCTGAATCCCGTTTTTCACGCCGCCGGGATCATGATGGCCTTCTTTCTCCCGAGCCGCGGCGTTTTTCGCTTCTTCTTCACGAATGTCAGGAATGTCTTCGGTCAGGGCATACATATACCCCGGATAGAAATCCAACCATTGATTCAAGGTGATCTCCACGTTGATGGCGGAGACGTCATAGTGCCGCACCGGCGCGGTTTTGGGACACAATCCTCCCTTCATCGAAACCGGCTCGACGTCGGAATTGGAGGCCAGCAAGCCGTTGGCCGGCCCGGCCCCGTACTGGTGCATCATCGACATGGTATCGAAGGCGCCTGACGTGTCGCCCTTCTGCTGCGCGTCTTTTTGCATCTGCTGCATCAAACGCTGATGTTGCAACTCAACCAGGGCCGCACGCTCAGCGCGTCCTTCCACTGCGTTTTCCATGATGGTCTGGCCTTTGAGCCGTTCAGCCCATGCCGGTGACTGGGACGACGTGGATACCTGATGGACAGCAGGAGGCACCTCCGCATCAGCCAACGCGTTCATGCCGACCAGCATGGCTCCTCCCCAAATCGCCAAGACCACCATTACCGTGAATATAGACCGTGTCGCGTAACACATTGTTCGGCCTCCTAAAGGCAAATAGGTGATTAAAGACCATCCAGGCACGTGCATACACCTGTGACAGAGCACTTGTCGTGAAGATTTGCAAGGATGGTGCCTCAAGCTATTTTTCGAAGCACTTCATGTAACCCGCTGAATGTAAAGGAAATGGCTAAATAAATTTGAGCAGGAGTGTAGCTAAAAGCAACAGATACCAAAAATTTGTGTGGCAGGAAAGGACATATAGGCTTGCCGCATGCACACCAAGGGATGAAAAGAGTGTCGGGCTACGCTACGCCCCCTCACCCTGCCCTCTCCCTATTTCCCGCTTAATGCAGGAAATGGGAGAGGGTTCTGGAAGGGTCTGATGCACGGGCAGGTCAATATGAAACGTCGTGCCCTGGCCGGGTTCGCTGTCCACCGTGATGGAGCCCTGATGCTCCTCGATAATGCCGTGGACAACCGTGAGTCCCAACCCTGTCCCTTCTCCCACTTCTTTGGTGGAAAAAAATGGCGTGAAGAGTTTCGGAATGTGGTCGGATGGAATACCGCATCCCGTATCGGCAACCGACAGACGCACGTGATCGTTGCGACAACGAAGGCTGAGCGACAGGACCCCTCCCTCGGACATTGCCTGGATGGCATTGACGATTAGATTCAAGAGGACTTGCCCCACGTGATCCCGGTCGGCAAAAATTTTCGGACAGTTCGACTCCAGGTCCACCTCAAGCCGGATCCTTCGCTTTTCCAGCCGTTCCTGAATCACGTCCACGATATCCTGCACCACCAGCGACGTGGCGAGCGGATGGCGCTCAATGGGTCGCTGCCTGGCAAAACTCAGCAACTGATTCATAATCTTCGTAATGCGCTCGACTTGGGCCACAATGGTGGTAAGTCCTTTCTTGGTCGATTCATCCGAAGTCTTTCGCATCAAGTACTCAGCCCGTCCGAGAATCACGTTCATGGGCGTTCCGATCTCGTGAGCCATGCCGGCGGCCAGGGTGCCCAATTCAGCCAATCGTTCGGTCTGCCGGAGTTGGCTTTCCAATTTCTTCCGTTCCGTGATATCCCGCAGGATCACGGTGAACAATCGTTGTTCGCCTTTCTTGAATTGAGAAATCGAAGCCTCAATGGGAAATTCTTCGCCATTGAACCGCAGTCCGGATACCGCCCCCAAGGCGCCCATGCGCCGATTGGTCACGTGGGTTTCCCCAAAATTCTTCACGTGTTGACGATGCCCGACCCGAAACCGCTCCGGAAGAAACCTGTCGACCGGTTTCCCCATGGCGTCCTTAGCTGAACACCCGAACATGGTTTCCGCAGCCGCGTTGAATTGCACGACGCGTTGTTCATCGTTAATGGTGATGATGGCATCCATGGCCGACTGAATGATGCCGGCCAGTTGACGTTCAACGATTTGCAACCCTTTTGAGGTCCGCCGGGAGAGTGTTTCATGAGATCGAAGTTCGGCGAGTTCGCGTCGAAGGGTTTCGATTTCTTTGACAAGTTGAACTTCGGAGGGGGGAGGCGCCATGCCATGCTCCAAATGGATTCCTCAGGTAGCCGATCGATCCATTTCTCCCAATTTCCTGTAGAGGGTCTTGCGGTCGATTTTCAAGATCTGCGCCGCTTGCAGTTTGTTGCCTTGCGTCTTTTCCAAAATCCTTTTGATGTACTCGCGTTCGACTTCTTCCATCGACAACGACCGTTCGATCCCCTCCTCGATCAACCGCCCTTCTCCGTTTGCCTCGCGAATCGTGGCGGGCAACGCCTCCACTGTCACGGTATCTCCCGGGGTCAAGGTCACGGCGCGCTCGATCACGTTTTCCAATTCCCGCACGTTGCCGGGCCAATGGTAATCGATCAACAACCCGAGTGCCGATTCGGTGATTCCCGCAGGCGGCTTGCCCATTGCGCTCGCCATCTTGTGCAACAACATGTTGCACAGCAGTGGAACGTCTTCCTTGCGTTCACGCAAGGGGGGAAGCCGGATTTCAATGACGTTCAGCCGGTAATACAAATCTTCCCGAAACCGTTTGGCCGCCACTTCCTCCGCCAACACCAAATTCGTGGCCGCGATGATCCGCACGTTGACGGGAACGGATTGCGTCGCGCCCACCCGGCGAATTTCCCGTTCCTGGACGGCCCGCAACAATTTCGCTTGCAGCAGCATCGGCATTTCACTGATCTCATCCAAAAACAACGTGCCCTTCTGCGCCTCTTCGAATAATCCACGTTTATCCGACCTGGCGTCTGTAAAGGCCCCTTTCACGTGCCCGAACAATTCGCTTTCCAGAAGCTGTTCGGGAATCGCCGCACAATTCACCGGAATAAACGGCGCCTCCTTGCGGCTGCTGTTGAAATGAATGGCCTTGGCCACCAGTTCCTTGCCCGTTCCGCTTTCGCCGGTAATGAGAATATTCGCCTGGGAGTCGGCCACGCGACGAATGAGGTCAAACACTTCCCGCATGGGTTTGCTTTTCCCGAAAATCTGATCAAAGGAGTACTCCCGATTGACCTGTTTTCGGAGGTGTGCCACTTCCCGGCGAAGAGACGCCTCACGGAGAGCTTTCTCAACCGTCACCAACAGATCATCCGTCTTGATGGGTTTCGTCAGATAATCGAAGGCTCCCCGTTTCATCGCATCGACGGCCGACTCGACGGTGCCGAACGCCGTCATCATGATGGTGTTACAGGCGGGATGACGTTGGACCAACTTGTGCAGGAGCTCGACTCCATCTATTCCCTTCATCCGGAGGTCCGTCAGGACGACGAGATATTCGTCACTCTCCAGGTGATCAAGGGCTTCCCGTCCTTCTTTCGCCACGCCGACGTGATAGCCGTGATCTTCCAATATATCTTTGAGAAGATCCCGCATCTCCTGATCGTCATCAACGATGAGAATGGAATTGGTATGAGCTGCCATCAGCCACCTGCGTTAATTGTGAAATTGCTATTTTACATTATATGTGGATATTTGGGACAGGAAAGGAGAAATCCTGTTGAGGTCGGCAGGTGCTGCGTAGACTTCTTACAGCAGGTTCGGGGAGAGCCAGCGTTCTACGTCGGCCACGTCCATTTGTTTGCGCGTGGCGTAGTCCTTGACCTGATCGTGGTCGATCTTCCCCACGGCGAAGTATTTGGCTTGGGGATGGGCGAAGTACCAGCCGCTGACCGACGCGGCCGGAAGCATGGCGAACGTTTCGGTCAGGTGAATGCCGGTACACGCTTCAACCTCCAGCAAGTCGAACAGGATTTGCTTTTCAGTGTGATCCGGGCACGCGGGGTAGCCCGGAGCCGGACGGATTCCGCGATAACGCTCCCGGATGAGATCCTCAGTCGACAGGTTTTCTTCTTTACCGTACCCCCAGCTTTTGCGGACCTCCCGGTGCAACCATTCGGCAAACGCCTCAGCCAACCTGTCGGCCAAGGCTTTCGCCATGATGGCATTGTAATCGTCATGGTCTTGTTCGAATCGCCCGCACAGGGCGTCAAGCCCGATTCCCGTGGTCACCGCAAACCCGCCCAGGTAATCCGGAAGCCCGGTCGATTTGGGCGCGATGAAGTCCGCCAACGCGTAATTGGCGTCGCCTTCCGGTTTTTCGAGTTGCTGGCGAAGCGTATGAAAGGTCGCCAGGATCTCCGAACGCGATTCGTCCTTATAAACTTCTATGTCGTCGCCTGCACTGTTGGCCGGAAACAATCCATACACGGCCTTGGCCGTGAGCAGCCGGTTGTCGAGAATTTCCTTGAGCAACCCCTGGGCGTCGTCAAACAGTTCTTTGGCCCTGGTTCCCACAACCGGATCTTCGAAAATCCTGGGGTATTTCCCCTTCAGTTCCCACGTATGGAAAAAAGGCGACCAGTCGATCACCGACACCAGATCGCTTAACGGCTGATCGTCGATCACCCGTGTTCCCAGGAAACCCGGCGTCGCCAGTTCCGACGTGCGCCAATCGATCTGGGTCCGCCGGTTCCGCGCTTCTTCCAGCGGCAACAATTTCTTCAGGGTCTTCTTGCCTTCATACGCCTCGCGCGACTGTTCTTGTTGCTGCCGGACCTTTTCCACGAACCCCGGCCTTTCATCCTTACTCAATAGTTGCCGGACGACGTTCACGGCCAACGACGCATCCGTCACGTGTACGACGGGCTCGGGATAGCCCGGCGCGATCTTGACGGCCGTGTGGGCTTTGCTCGTGGTGGCGCCGCCGATCAGGAGCGGCACGTCAAATCCCTGGCGGGTCATTTCTGTCGCGTTGTATGCCATCTCCTCCAACGACGGGGTGATCAGGCCGCTCAGGCCGATCATATCGACCCGCTCTTCCTTGGCCTTTGCCAGAATTTTCTCACAGGGCACCATCACCCCGAGATCAATCACCTCGTAGTTGTTACACGCCAACACCACACCGACGATGTTTTTCCCGATGTCGTGCACGTCGCCCTTGACCGTGGCGAGCAGCACCTTGCCCTGGGACGTACTCCCCGAGGCTTCCTTTTCCTGCTCCATGAAAGGCAGCAGGTACGCCACGGCCTTCTTCATGACCCGCGCGCTCTTGACGACCTGCGGCAGGAACATTTTGCCGGCGCCGAAGAGTTCTCCCACGACGTTCATGCCGTCCATCAACGGCCCTTCGATGATCTTGAGCGGTTTGTCGTATTTCTGCCGGGCCTCTTCCACGTCTTCGTCGATAAACTCCACGATTCCCTTGACCAGCGCATGCGAGAGTCGCGCCTCTACCGTGCCTTCCCGCCAGGCATCGGCCTTGACGACTGCCTTGCCTTCCTGTTTTACGGTTTCGGCGAAGTCAACCAGCCGTTCGGTCGCGTCCGGTCGCCGGTTCAGCAGGACGTCCTCGACCAGTTCCAGCAGTTCCTTCGGGATTTCCTCATAGACTCCCAACTGCCCGGCGTTGACAATCGCCATGTCCAGCCCGGCGTTGATCGCGTGATACAGAAACGCCGCGTGCATGGCTTCACGCACGACGTTGTTTCCGCGAAACGAGAAGGAAATATTGCTCACGCCGCCGCTGGTCTTGCAGTGCGGCAACGTGGCCTTGATTTGCCGGACCGCCTCGATGAAATTGACCGCGTAGTCGTTGTGCTCTTCGATCCCCGTGGCGACCGTCAGGATATTCGGATCAAAAATAATGTCCTGCGGCGGGAACGCAACGTCTTCCGTCAGGATCCTGTACGCCCTCGTGCAAATTTCGACCTTCCGGTCGATGGTATCGGCCTGCCCCGCTTCATCGAACGCCATCACCACGACGGCCGCGCCGTACCGCTTGACCAGCCGGGCCTGTTCCTTGAATGTCTCCTCGCCTTCCTTGAGGCTGATGGAATTGACCACGCCCTTGCCCTGCACGCATTGCAGGCCGGCCTCGATTACCGACCACTTCGAGCTGTCGATCATGACCGGGACGCGGCAGATGTCGGGCTCCGACGCGATGAGGTGCAGAAACCGCGCCATGGCGTTTTCAGAATCCAGCAGGGCTTCGTCCATGTTGACGTCGATCAGTTGCGCGCCTCCTTCCACCTGCTGCCGGGCCACGGCCAAGGCTTCTTCGAACTGATCTTCGCGAATCAACCGGGCGAATTTGGGCGAGCCCGTGACGTTCGTCCGCTCTCCGACGTTCACGAAATTCAACTCGGGCCGGATCGTCAGCGGTTCCAACCCGCTCAACCGCGTGGCGTGATCGGGGTCCACCACCACATGCGGCGGCAGATCATGTACCGCTTGGGCAATCGCGGCAATGTGCTCCGGCGTGCTGCCGCAGCATCCGCCCACGATGTTCAACCACCCGTTCCCGGCAAACTCCCGCAAGTCCTCGGCCATCAACTCCGGTGTTTCGTCGAACCCTCCGAAGGCGTTCGGCAGTCCCGCATTGGGATGACAACTGATGTACACTGGGGCCAATTTCGAGAGTTCCTCGATATAGGGACGCATTTGCTTGGCCCCCAAGGCACAGTTGATCCCCACGCTGAAAGGATCGGCATCGGCGACGGAATGCCAAAAGGCTTCAATCGTCTGTCCGGAAAGTGTTCGTCCGCTTTGATCGGTGATGGTCACGGACACCATGACCGGAATGGATAGCCCTTGCTCCTGGCGATATTGGTCAATGGCAAAAAACGCGGCTTTCGCATTGAGTGTATCGAAGATCGTTTCCACGAGCAGCAAGTCGCTTCCGCCCTCCACCAAGCCTCGCACTTGTTCGACGTATGCTTGCCGCAACTGGTCAAACGTCACTGCGCGAAACGCCGGGTTGTTCACGTCCGGCGACATGGACGCCGTCCGGTTCGTGGGGCCCAACACGCCGGCCACGAATCTGGGGCGCGAAGGATCTTTTTGCATCACCGCATCTGCCGCCTTCCGCGCCACCGTGGCCCCCGCCACGTTCAACTCATACGCCAGATGCTCCATTTGATAATCGGCCATCGAGATCGCCGTAGAGTTGAACGTATTCGTTTCGATCACGTCCGCGCCGGCTTCCAGGTATTCCCTGTGGAGCGAGCCGATCAGTTCCGGTTGGGTCAGCACCAACAAGTCGTTGTTACCTTTGAGGTCACAGGAATGCGCGGCAAACCGTTCCCCGCGAAAGTCCGCCTCCACCAGGTTCTGCTTCTGGATCATCGTGCCCATGGCGCCATCCAACACGATGATTCGCCGGTGAAGCCGGTCTGTCAGTTCCTCAATGCGGGCTGTCGGATTCATTGCGAGAATCTCATTCTCAGGCTTCATGAACTCTGTGTTGTCGGGTTACGCCTGCCTTGAGCGTTCTTCGACTCCGCCCCTATGGGGCTACGCTCAGAACCGACGGTCCCCCCTTCCGTTCGTCCTGAGCGTAGCGTAGCGAAGTCGAAGGAAGCGTAGTCGAAGGGCTAACCCGACCTGCCTCGGCCTACATCCAGCGTTGCGATGTTCTGGAAAAGCAGTGACTATACTGAACCTCGTCTCTCTCGGTCAAAAATCCCCCCCCCCACCGGCTCGCCTGCGGGCTGCGCCCTTGGCTCTCCGACTCCCCCTCAAGGGGGGAGTGATGGGTCCCCCCTCTGCTTGACTCAACATCAGGCCACGGTTAGGATGAAATGGATTGAGGCTGATTCATGCAAAACACCTGTTTACGGCAATTCCCCCTGTTTTTGCTTTTGACCGTCAGTTTAACGGTTGCGCTTCCCACTGCCTCCCTTCAGGCCAAACCTTTTTTTGAGGACGGGTTTCTTGGGCTCACGCAACAGGAGGTTCATGTCAAGCTGGGCATACCTCACGCCATCCGCTCGAGAAAATCCGCCCTTCGTGTTTTCAGCTATTATTCACCCAAGGACTGGAAAAAATACTTCAGCAAGCTCGTGTCTCCTCAGAACGGCGAGGACGTGTATACCTACTCGCGCGACGGGGTTCAGGTCCGCTATTCGTTTGTCTATAAACCGGATTTCCGCGAAGCCGTGGATTTTCCGACGCTCCACGTCAAACGGGTTGAAGTCGAATTCACGCCCAGTGTCCCCTTGAAGACCGTTCCGTCGTTAGTCGGTGAATTCAACCCGACGGCCAGCCCGGATGACCCGGCGTTTCGCTCGAACCTGTGGGTTTTGTTGTTCAAGGGGCCTCCGTCGAAAGACGCGGAACTCGTGGTCGAGCAATGGGATAAAGAGGATGGGGATTGGTCGCTGGCGTATCAATTATTTTCTTTGAACGGTCTTCCGAACTATTTGACCGTGGATTCCGCCATCGACCGGCTGGAGTTTACCGTGCAGAGCCTGTCCCGAATTCATCAAATCGGCCGGCATACCCATGAACCCATGATGAACCCCTACTCCCCGGAATTTGCCCAACGCCCCCCCGAACCGCCAAAGCCTAAGAAAACCATTCCGGTTCCGGTATACGCCGAATAGGCATTTCCGAATCTCCGTTAGGTCCCTTGGTTGTTTTCTTCCAGTCGAAGATCATGCGCGTCCGTGAGCAGCATGTAGGCCTCACCCCACTGGTTGGGACTATCCAAGTTCCAAGGCTCCCGGACTTCCTCCGGTTTGAAACGCAATCCCCACGTGCCGCCATATACCACGTATGCCGCCCCGCGTCCGGATTCCTCAACGGGCTGCACCATGGCCTGGCATTCCGGACGGGCTTCATTATCGGTCCATCCCACGACGTCGCACCACTCGCCCCGCGACGAGCGTTCGTAACTCTTCACTTGTCGCAGCCGCTGTGCGGGACCCAATTCCTTAAACCGTAGAAAGACGGACGTCTCGCAGTTGGGGTTCTGTTCCACCTCGATAAACATCATCGCTCCCGTATTGACGGCATTTATTCACGGTTGCTAGACTGATTTCACTGCCCATGCAACCGCCAGAATCCCTCCCCACTTCCGTTGCTCCGGATACTCCCCACGACGAGGCGCTTCAGGACAACCCGTCGGAAGGACAGTCGATTTCCTTTCCGCGCCGGCGCTCCGTCCGGATCACCCTCTATGTTTTCCTGGGCGCCTTTGCCCTGTTCATGCTCGCCTGGGGGTTTCTGCCGGAATTCCTGGACCCGACGTTCGAACGCCATATCGAGGCCAAGAACGTCATTGTGGGCATGACACGGGAACAAGCCATTGAGGCCTGGGGCTCGCCCTATCAGATGAACGTCACGTATACCGACCGCGGCGTCCGCCGGGAAGAATGGGTCTACGAAGACTGGATCGAAGCGGGGTCCGTCAAGCACCGCTACCTGTATTTTGAAGAAGGCGTCCTGGTCGGGGGATGGAAATAACCCTTTGTGCGCCCTCATTCCGGTTGCCGCTCCGTTCTCCCTTGACGTCCGCTTCTGTCTAGGGAACCTCTGATTTATGGTGATAGCGGGATGCAGGGCAAGGCGTCCCGCAGCGAAACCCGAGGCTTATCAAGTGAGATAGGCGAGGGTTGAGCGAGGACACAACGCAGCCATGCGCCCGATAGCGCCTTAAATCAGAGGTTCCCTAAGGGGTTTCCGTGATCTGAACCCGCCGTTCCCGTTCGTCGCCACCGCTGACCACGAGCACGCGCTTCCACTCTCGAATTTGATAGACGGCCCAAGCATTGGGCTGTCCCTGGAAAAACGCTTGAGAATCCTCGCCCTTGGCACTCAGGTAGGTCGGCTCAGTAAATCCTTCATCCAGAACGTAGTCCATCAGACTTTCAGTTGTCATCCCTTTTCCCCGCAAGGCCACATGCGACAGAAAGGTCAGAATTTCATCAGGGTCCGCCAACGAGACCGGATCAAAAGCCATGTTGTTTTTACCTTGGTTATGATATGCTGGCCAGAACGGCATTGTAGAGTGACAAAAACGGGAAACGCAAATAGTCGCGTCCCGGTAGAGGTGTTCTGCTCATATTCATATTCCACCTTCGCTTGATCATCTATCCCGCTCCATGATGTGGAAGCTTTCGGCTGAACAGTTCCGCGACCGCATTTTCGACGTTCTCGGCCGTAAGCAACACTGGTCGACGGCCCACTTCAACGGAAGCGACGTCACCAAGGAACAACTTAACGTTCATTTCCGCCAGGAATACGCCGTCTACATTCGTGATTTTGCCGTCCTGCTCGCGAGAATCGTCGGGAAAAATCCCCCCTGGCAGATCCGCCGTCACCTGGCCACGACGATTTACGAAGAAGAAACCGGCAGGCTATCGCTGGGCAAACCACACCAGGAACTCTTTCTTCAAATGATGATGGGGTTGGGCTACAAACGGGCTGAATTTCGTGACGTCGAATTGTTGTCAAGAAGTTACGCGTACAGGGAATGGCTTGATGAAATCTGCGACCGGGAAGAGTGGATTGTGGGCGCGGCGGTGCTGACCATTTTCGTGGAAGGCTCCGTCCACGACCGGGACGAAGTCATGAATCAGAAGACCCCAAAATCCAATGCGGACGTTGAAGACACCGTGAAGAAACATCCCCTCGTGGTCTACCACGGACTTTCCCCTGAACACCTTGACCTGATCCGCGCACGCGAGATGATCGAACCTTGCAACCGCTCCGTCGTCTATGACCTGATCGCCAAAGAAGCCGTGGAATCCGGCACCAAAAATCTGATCCTGGAGAAATTGGAAACAGGATTAAACGTCTGGCTCCAATACCGCGACGGCATAGCCCGAGCCTGCGGCCTCAGGCAGCCGTAACCCCCTCGCCCCTTGAGGGAGAGGGCCGGGGTGAGGGGTCTTCGTATTTCCTGCCTTTTTCCCGTCATCCTCGACATCTTTAATCGAGGATCCAGCGTCTTTGTTTTTTCATTCGCCTATGAAGAGAAAGACCCTGGATTCCTGCTTTCGCAGGAATGACGGAGGTCGCCACCGACGCCGGCCGATAACCAAACCCCCTCGCCCCACGGCGGGAGAGGGCTGGGGTGAGGGGGAAACTGTCAACGAATGACCGAACACATACAATCCCCGATTACGAACGTCGGGGACAAGCATGCGGGAATAACCGTAGGGCACAACGATCGTTGTGCCCTACAAGCCCCGTAGATCAAGGAACTGCTGTAGATCTTCTTCCGTCTTGAGTTCCAGGCGTTCGGCCGTCTGCGCTCCCCATTGGCGAAGACGTTGCCAGCGACGTGAGACTACGTACTGATTCAAGGCATCACGAATAACGTCCGTTCGCGTACGTACCTCCTCCTTAGCGATCCGTTCGGTTTCGCGAAGGATATTAGTTGGCAAGGAAATCGTGATAGGTTTAGTCGTGCGCATGACAACTTCCTGTTGATACGACAGAGTCACACTCTAGGGAATGCACAAGGCAACGTCAAGACTTCAAGTGACAGACAAGCCCGTAGGTCAGGTTAGCGAAGCGTAACCTGACATCCTTTATATTGATGTATCTTTTGGGATACAATCAGGTAAGGCTTGAGATTCACCAAACCGATATTCTAGCACGAGCACTCTAGGAGACGACAATGGCAAAGATACAGACCAGGCCGTGGGACGCGGCGGATTACCTGGAGACTGAAGAGGACATCGTTCTCTACCTTGAAGCGGCTTTCGAAGACGGCGCCCCAGGACTCATAGCGGCAGCATTAGGCGACATGGCAAGAGCCAAGGGGATGACGAAGGTCGCAGCCGAAGCCGGTTTGGGCAGAGAGAGCCCGGACAAAGCACTCGCACCTGACGGTAACCCGGAATTCGCCACCGTGCTTAAGGTCATGCGAGCCCTGAGCCTCCGACTCCACGCGTCCACTTCAACTACCCGATAACCAAACCCCCTCGCCCCACGGCGGGAGAGGGCTGGGGTGAGGGGAACTCCAAGCCGGCTCTTTGTTCTGCTTTTACCACCCTCACCTTTATCCTCTCCCATCAAGGGAGAGGAAACTCTCCTCACCCCCTCGCCCCTTTGTGGGAGAGGGCTGGGGTGAGGGGGAAACTGTCAAAGAATGACCGAACACATACAATCCCCGATTGCGAACGCCGGGGACAAGCGTGCGGGAATGACAGAGAAAGAAATGGTGCCGCTACAGCAACCCTGTATCCTCTTGGGAAATCGGCCCTTGTTTCAGTAATGACTCTCTACTAAAGGTCGAAGGAGAATTGACTGCCGTCATCGTCGTTTTTAGGTCCGACCATGAAACTTCGCCGATAATTGTATTTCAAACGGCTTCCCGACTTGATGAATCAGATACGGACCCCGATCAAACTTTGCTATCGCATCGACCCCGGCATTTTGCAATGATTCATAGACCCCAATTAATTGGGACTTATATACCTGTTTACCCACAGGGGTCAAAAACCGTGAGGGGGAGGGGGGATAGTATCCTCACATGAAATGGGTCCAATGTTGGACCAATTATGGCGGGGAGAGGGAGGCGAGGAGGATAGGCGGGATCTACGGTTATTATTCAACCCGTCTGCACAGGGATCTTTCCGTTTTCCCGCAGAATACAGCAGACTTGCTCCTTACTGAGTGTGCATCGCGCAAAATCTTCCGTTTGTTTAAGAGTTAACTTAATTTGTTTAGCAATGTAATTACAGCGGCTTTCTCTGGTTCCCCGACTGATTCCATACGACCCAACAAAATGCGCGCCACAATACACCCTCACGCGCTCGTGCCTCTTACTGTTATCTATTCTCGATCCAAATTTTTTTGCTATTGTATAGGCATCTTCTCTAGTCAGCATCAGTTTCACACACCTCAATATGTTCTCGAAGAACTTGTAATGCCTGTTCCAGATCGGGAATTAGTGCATCTTCTTCGGCACTCAAGTCTTCAAAAGTATACATAATATCATAGGCAAGTGAGTTAATTGCCTCTTCATGGGTGCCACCCACCATTGCGACGTTGGCATCACTAAAACGTGCTTCCCATTCTCCATCTCCAATACATTCAAGTTGGACGCAGATGGGCTTCACAAGTTTATACTTTTGATCTGGAAGTGAGGAAATGTAAGCAAACCTTACAGGATTAGGCCATCCTGTTGCAGAGCCACGAAGACGATCTGCGCTATAACACCCCTTTGGAATTGAACTGGTAGAATAATCTGTAGAGGAAATTAGCATCATTGACCATTCTCAACTATTGATTCTTGCCTTTGTGGATTCTCAATAGACCGGATATGTTCTTCAAGCCACTCAACCATGCTGCGAGCCATGCCCAAATCCATAACCACTGCAACTCCGACTTCCCTAACGATCCCTCTTCTGGTTTCTCTTTTTGACAAATCCTCTCCCCCAAGTGCTCCATTCTCTTGCACTTGATGGGTAGTTTTCTGAGGTATAGGAAATCGCTCTGAACACACGCTCATGGTGATATAGTTGCGTGGTGTCACCCCTCCCCATATAGCATCACAGAATATGGTTCGGAAATCATTCGATTTGATATAATGGAAATCAACTCTTCCTGCCTCTGTATTGTCGGAATTACCCATAACAAAACGACCTTATCCAAAGTAGATGTGACAGGTCAACCATCATTAGTTATCATTAGTTGATTTTAGGAACCTCTGATTAAGTGCACTATCAGGCGCATGGCTGCGTTGTGTCCTCG
>VYFB01000146.1 GCA_009842645.1 Nitrospira sp. SB0677_bin_15
CGGGGATCCAGTCTATAGGGTCGGGAATGACAAAAAAGGGGTCGGGAATGACGGAAAAGAAAATCGAGGATGACAGAGAGGAATTCCTGATTGGCTAAGAGATTGTTGACAATTCTCTTTGAATCGGAAATAATGCAATTTCTGGTATTATAGAGATAGGCAGGATTTCAATTACCTCCGGATAGCAGGATAAAATAGGCCTCCATGGATGAAAAAATAAATAAGGAGGTAGAGGTCGAGAAAGATATGGAGTCCGAGCCATTGGATCTGGACGAGTTGGAAAAAATCGCTGGGGGCATAGGTCCGGCTATGTCGCCTTACTACGCAGCGGATGGCACGATTTTACCGCAAAATTAAGTTTGTTTACCCCCTCATGACCTGAAGCCGCTTTCGATAAAGGCCGTCTATTGCTGACGTCCTGCTTTCCGTTTATTGCCTTCATCCGCCATTTCCATTATATTTTTCAGCCATGGCTTCTACCCGAGGTTTGTCCCCGGCTGCTTGGTTTTTTTAACAGGCTTGTTTGAAACAAGAAGAGGAGCAAGGTGTGTTTCCCACCCCATCAGCATATGCCGAAGGTTATGCGAAGGCTCGCCTCTTTGATGAAGCAGCGGCTGACAACTATATTCGGCATACCACAATAGGCGACCCTGTGTCCTTCCGGCGTTCCTGTCCGTCCTGCCGTTGCGGGCACCTCGCGCGCGTGCCGGCCGGCCGGGCTTCTTCGATCACTTCGCCGCCTTCGTCATTGCGCGGCGCACGTTCCTGCTCTGGTTCGTCACCCTGTTGACCGTTGTCCTGGCCATGGGCTTCATTTCGTCCATTTTGATCTGGTTTCTGAAGAGCCTGCGCCTCAATCCGGTCAGTCTGGTGCCCAATTTTATTCCCGCGGCCATGAGTTTTGGTCTGTGGGGCTATCTGGTCGGCCAGGTCGGTCTTGCCGGGTCCGTGATGACGGCGATCGCGTTTGGCCTCATCGTGGACGACACCACGCATTTTCTGAGCAAATATCAGAAGGCCCGCTGCAAGGGGCTCTTGGCGCCGGAGGCGGTGCGCTCCACGTTTCGCACGGTGGGTCAAGCGTTATGGACCACGACCGTGGTCCTGGCAGCGGGTTTCCTGGTATACTCCGCATCGGGATTCGATGTCAGTTGGGTGCTCGGCCTGATGGTCACGATCGCGATCGTTTTCGCAATTGCCGCCGATTTTCTGCTTCTTCCCCCATTGCTGATGGCTATCGACAGGAGGAAATTATGAGAACGATCCATGCGTATCTTGTACGGGTCTTGCTGCTCGCGCCGTGCCTGGTCCTGTTGTCCTGGTTGGGGATGCCGCCCATTGCGCACCCGGCCACTCCCGAGGAAACCGGGTTGAAGATTGCCACCGAAGCCCGGGCGCGTGATGACGGCTTTGGCAATTTCACGGCTTCCCAAACCATGGTGCTGCGCAATAAGCAGGGGCAGGAGAGCCGTCGGCAACTCCGCGTCAAGGTGCTGGAGGTTGCCGACGACGGCGACAAGAGCCTGACGGTGTTCGACGAGCCGCGCGACGTTCAAGGGACCGCGCTGCTCACCCACGCCCATAAACGTGAAGCGGACGACCAATGGCTCTATCTCCCTGCGCTGAAACGAGTGAAGCGGATCAGTTCGTCGAACAGGTCCGGTTCCTTCATGGGTAGCGAGTTCTCCTATGAGGATCTGAGTGCTCCGGAAGTGGAAAAATTCACCTATCGATACCTGCGCGACGAGCCGTGCGGCGACTTGACGTGTACGGTCTGTGAACGTTTCCCGGTTGACAAGAAAGAGTCGGGCTACAGCCGCCAAGTGGTCTGGCAGGATAAAGACGAACTGCGTATTTGGAAAATCGAGTACTACGATCGCAAGGACGCGCACCTGAAGACACTCACTATTGGCAACTACACGCAATACCTTGACCGATACTGGCGCGCTGATGAGATGACCATGGTGAATCATCTCACGGGCAAGAGTACCGTGTTGACTTGGTCGGATTATCAGTTCCGGACCAAACTCAGAGACCGGGACTTCAGCAAAACCGGATTGAAACGGGTCCGGTAATGCGACGCCGTGCCGTTCGTCATCCCTTGGCTTTCACGGTGATCTGGCTGGCGGCGGCGATTGTGGCCATCGAAGCCCATGCGGAATTCGAGATCGAGGCCTGGGATCTGTCCGGCCGCGTGAGCCTGGAAGTCCGTGCGTTTCCGCAAACCGGCATTGACGCCAGCCACCGCTCGTATACAACCGGCTTTGTGGTGGAGCCCAAACTCTATCTTGAAGATGTCGGGGGAAGCAGCTTTACCTTGCTGCCGTTCTTTCGATACGACAGCGCGGACTCGGTCCGCACCCACTGGGATCTGCGGGAAGCGTATGCTCTGCTGTACGGCGAGTTGGGCGAGGGTGAATGGGAGGTGCGGCTGGGCGTGGACCGGGTGTTCTGGGGCGTGACCGAATCGCAACACCTGGTTGACATCATCAATCAGATCGACTTTCTCGAACATCCCAACGGTGAGGTGAAGTTGGGGCAACCCATGGTTCACCTGACGTGGACCGGCGATTGGGGCGTGTTGGAATTCTTTGGGTTGCCCTATCACCGCCCGCGTCTCTACCCGGGCCGTGGCGGTCGCCTGCGCTTCGCGGGACTCGTGGACCGCGAGCGGGTGGAATATGAGAGCGGGGCCGAGGAGTGGCATCAGGATTTCGCGGCCCGCTACAGTCGCAGCTTCGGACCACTGGACGTCGGTATGAGCGTGTTCGACGGCACCAGCCGTGAAGCGACTCTCGTGTGCGTGCCGCCTGCTTGTGGCGGCAGCGTGTTCCCGTATGTCTTTATTCCGTATTACTCACAAATTCGGCAGTTTGGGCTGGACGGACAACTGACGCTCGACTCCTGGCTGCTCAAGTTTGAGGCAATACACCGGTCCGGCGATCGCAACCCGATCGGCCGGGAAGAGGAGATACGTGCTGCCCTGGTTCAGGGACGCGGATTTGAAGGGATTCTTGGTCAGTATCGGGAAGAGGAGTACGTGGCCGCGGTGGTGGGCGGCGAATACACGTTCTATTCCGTTTTTGATTCAACGGCCGACGTCGGCCTGCTGGCTGAATGGAATTATGATGAGCGGGGCCGGCAAGCGCTTCCCAGGCGTCAGCCCATGACGCTCGACAACGATTTCTTCATCGGTGCGCGTTTGGCGTTCAATGACGTCGACAGCACCGAGATCACGGCCGCGTTTTTGACGGACGCCAGCCGTGAAACCCGTACCTTGGCTGTCGAATTCGACAGACGGTTCTTCAACCAGTGGTCTTTGCACGCGGAGGCGAACCTGATTCTCAGCATCGACCCATTGGACGTTCAATACGTGGGGCGACGCGACGGTTTTTATGAGTTTCACCTGGAGTACAATTTCTAGGTCTCTCTCATTCCGCCTGATTGTCCATGCTGTTGCGTGCTTCAACGGGAGGCTCCAGCGGCAGCAAGACGCGCATCTCGGTGTAGTGTCCCGTCTCGGTGTCAACCTGAATGGACCCACCGTGACGAATCAGGATGTCGGTGGTCAGGGAGAGTCCCAGGCCGGTGCCTTTTCCCGGTTCCTTGGTGGTCATAAACGGCTCAAAAATTTTGTCACGCATGGTGTCCGGGATGCCGGGCCCATTGTCCCGGATGCGGAACTCCACGTGATCGTCCAACTGCCGGCTGGAGATCGTCAGCTCCGGCAGGTAGTCGCCGCCATCCTTTTTCAGCTTTTCGTCCATCGCCTGAAAGGCATTGGTGACGAGGTTGAGAAACACGCGGCAGATATCCTGGGGGACAACGACGACTTCTTGCATGTTCGGGTCCAGATCCTCATGCATCGCCGCGTTGAAGGAATTGTCTTCGGCGCGCAATGAGTGGTAGGACAGGTCCACGTACTCTTTCAAAAGGGCGTTCAGGTTCGTCTTTCGCCACTCTCCCTCTTTGCTGCGGGAGTGCTCCAGCATGCTGCGTACGATGTTGTCGGCTCGATTCCCGTGCTCTTTGATTTTTCTGAGGCTCGTCCGCAGTTCATCCAGAATCGACCTGATTTCTTCAAGGGCAGGGCCCTCCGCCGCTTTCATCAGTTCCTCGATCTCGTCCGCGAGTTCAATCGAAACGTTGGCGAAGTTACTGACGAAGTTGAGCGGATTCTTGATTTCATGTGCCACCCCGGCTGTGAGTTGCCCCAGGGACGCGAGTTTCTGTTCGGCGATGACCTGCTCTTGAGCGGCTTTCAGGTTTGTCAGCGCCTGTTCCAGGTTTTCATTCTTGGCATCCAGTTCTTTCGCCAATTTTTCCACAAGATTCAGTCGCTGGACCTCATGAGCGTAACGCCGGAATACTTCCAGGGCCTTGACCATGTCCGTGACCTCATCATTCCAGATGAGATATTTGATGTTTTGTCTCACGTAATTGGCAGATCCTTTTTCCGGCTTGGAGACATCATGCCCCTCGACCTGTACCGGGACCTCCAAGTCACCACTGGCCATCTCGCGCATCGCGTCGGCCAATCCCACGAGACGGCTTACCAGGTAGCGCCTCACGAACAGCGAGCCCAACACAAAGGCCCCGACGGTCCCGAGCAGGTTGAGGAGGATGAGCAAAAAGATCCCCGTCTGCGCGGCCTCCCGGGCCGCCGAACTGGATTGAAGGGCTTCCTCGTTGATTTGCGCAACCAGGTTGTTGACCTCTGATACCAGCGATTCCGAGGTGATTCGTGCCTTTGTCAGGGTTTCCTGCTCCTGTTCCAACCTGAGCAGCTCTTCCTGGCGCAGGATAATGACCCCTTCAGGACTTTTTCCGATCTCTCCCAGACGGGCCAGATTTTCTTCAAGCCGGTTATCCTGCATGGAAGCCGGCAGCTTCTCATAGGCATGCAGAAAATTCTGGACGGCACTCTCGAATCGTTCCTCCAAGGGGGTAAGAAACTGGCGGTCAGACAGGACCAGGACCTCATCCAGCAGCAGCACGGCCAAGTGGGCGGATTGATTCACGGTTATCAGGTTGCGGTAGGCGGTCAGTTCGTCTTCCGAAGCCCGCTTATGAATAGAGTGGACCTTGTCATCAAATCGCCGTAATCCCGAGACCAGGTAAAAGGCTTGATCATCAACGGCTTGGATCAGCAACCGTTCTATGGTCCTTGAGGTTTTGCCAAGCTCGTCAATGAAGACGTTGAGTGCCTGGGCAATGTTCAGGCGCCGGAAGGAGGATTGCTTGATCACGTCGAGATGCGAGCCGAGTTTATCCAGGTGTGACCTGATCAACTGGGTTTGTTCACTGAAGGCGGAGCGGGCCTCCAGTTCCAGGATGGTGTTTTCGAGGGAGGCGACTTCTTGAGCCGTGGCTTTCACCACGTCCGCATGCTCTTGCTTCGAGGACGCCGACACCAGCCGAAAGGCTCCGTTGACGACAATGGCGCTTTTCCGGGCTACGTCTACCGAGTCGATCAGGTTGGGCATGCTGTATTCTGCCAACTGGATTTCGTGCCTCAGGGTTTCGTTGAAGGAAACATAGGCCAACAACGTCGCAGCTCCCATGAGGACCACGGCACCAAACAAGACGAAATACAGCCTGGAACCGACTCCGATCCTGAACGTTCGTTTGGTTTCCGGCTCGTCAATGGCGACCGATTTCACTTGCCTTGCCGGTGCGTCGGAGTCGTTCGGGCCCGCGGACCCGGTGGGAGGGGATTCGTTCATGGTGGCGACATCTTGTCTACTGCCTGGAATCGTCCCTTGTCATCAATGCGGGTCAGGTAGACGCGGTCCGATCCCTGATTGTCATCGACGCCATAGCGTAGACGGAACCCGCCCAAGTCCATGTCTCCCGCTCGTGCCAGGGCCTGCAAGAAGCCTTTTCTGGTCGGTGCCGGTCCGGCCAGTTGCAGCCCTTCTATGGCGATGCGACCCGCGAGGTAGCCTTCCAGCGAGACGAAGCTTGGTTTATTGCGGGTGTCGATGGCCTGTAGAGCCTCCTGGTATTGCGCGACGATCGGCAGGGTGGTGTCCCGCGGAAACGGCACCACTTGGGTCACGTAGACCCCGGTTCCGTCAGGCCCCAATGCTTTTGCCAGTGCGGCACTGCCGATGAATGAAATGTTGATGAAGTAGGGATTGAAGTTGAGGCGTCTCGCCCACCGGATCATGGTTGCTGCCGGCTTATAGGCACCCACGATGACCACGGCCTCAGCGTTGGCGCGGCGCAAATCCAGCAGGGCGATTTTGACGGCCTCGGTGTTACGGGTATAGTACACCTCTTCAATCAGGCTCAAGCCGTGACGATTGACGGCTTGGCGCAGCCCGTTCAGCCCGGCCTGTCCGAAGGAGTCGTTCTGGTAGAAAATGCTGATCCGGTTTATGCCCAGATCCTCGTTCAGCCGGACGACCATTTCCTCGGTTTCCTGATAGTAGGAGGCCCGAACGTTTACCACGTTGGGACGCTTCTTCGCGTCCCGCAGAAATTCTGCGCCCGTGAATGGGGCAATATACGGAACGCCTGCCTCCGTGGCGACGGGTTGGGCCGATTTTGACGTCGGAGTTCCAACGGCGCCGATCAGGGCAAAAACCTTGTGTTTTTCGATCAGGGACCGGGTATTGGCAATCGCGGCTTCCGGTTCATATCGATCGTCCAGCGATTCGAGTTGTAGTCGGTACCCGTGGATGCCGCCCTTGCGATTGACTTCAGAAAACGCTGCGAGGAGTCCAAGGCGCATGCCGATACCCAGTTCGCGGGCCGGGCCGGTGAGTGCCGCGGATTGCCCGAATACAATCGTTTCCTGATCGGACGCTCCGCGAGCCAGCCCCCACGGTGTTCCTACGACCACCAATATGATCAGGAGCATCTGCATCATCATGGGCAGAGAGGATTAAGGATTATGAAGGATGAACGGAAAGAGGGGCCAGAAAACGCGCCGCCAAACAGGTGATGTCGTCCGATTGCACCGCGTCTCCGACAAATTCCTGCACGGCATCCACAACGTCCGTGAGCACTCGTTCGGAGCTCGCACCGGAAAGTTCGGCCAGTCTCTCGTCGAGTCGCGACTCCGAAAACTCCGCACTCTTACTGTCTTCCGCTTCCGTGATCCCGTCGGTATACAGGAACAGGGTATCACCCGGCGCGAGCTGGATTTGGCCATTGTGATACTTGTGTTCCTGCTGGATCCCCAAGACGAGATTGCCGGTTTTCGGCACCACGTCGACCCCGGACCCGGCTCTCAGCACTCTGGGCGGATTGTGCCCGGCGTTGGAATAGCTCAACTCGCCGGTTCGCAGGTCAAGCACCCCGAAAAACAGCGTAATAAACGTGCAGGATGGGTTGTTCTCGCAGAGCAGGTCGTTGACCATCGTCAGGCACTCGCCCGGCGTGGAGAAGTCCTTTGATGCGGTTGCTCGCAGGAGTGCGCGGGTCACGGTCGTGAACAAGGCCGCCGGCACTCCTTTGCCGGACACGTCCGCAATCACCAGTCCGAGGTGCGATGTATCAATGAAAAAGAAATCGTACAGGTCTCCGCCCACTTCCCGGGCAGGGATGATGACCGCCTTCACGTCGTGATGCTCGTTGGCTGGCAACGCGTCCGGCTGAAACGACATCTGGACGTCTCGTGCCATGTCAAGTTCCTGATTGACGGCGACCAGCCGATCCCTGGTTTCCAGGGCGCGTTGCAGGGCTTGAACGTGCTTGAGGCCTTTTTCGATGGTCGCTTCAAGGTCGTTGAAATCGATCGGCTTTGTCAAAAAGTCGAACGCCCCGCGGTTCATGGCCGTACGAATGTTTCTCATGTCGCCATAGGCAGACACGATGACCGCTTGGATATCCTTTTCACCATCGGCAAGCTGACCCAGCAGGGTCAGGCCGTCCATCACCGGCATGTTGATATCGGAGAGGACCAGGTAGACGTCAGGGCACTCTTGCAGCACCTCCAGCGCCTCTTTGCCATTGTGGGCAAACAGAAACCGGAGATGCCCCTCGCGGATCCGGCGGCGGAATTTCTGTCGTACGAGTAACTCGAGATCTTCTTCGTCGTCGACGACCAGCACCTGAGTTGGCGATTTACCCATGTCTTGGATATCCGGTCAGTGGGGTTGAGGCGTATGCACTAATCGATCCTCCTTGGACAACCCGTCGATCACAGGGCATCGAGCGCATCGGTCCGGGTGGCGCGAATGTCCAAAATTTCATTGAACCCGCTGATCTCGAAGATCTCAGCAATGTGATCGGCAAGGGCGCAAAACAGGGCCTTACCCCCTTCTTTCTGGGTCAGACGGGCGGCGATGAGCAATGCCCGTAAACCGGCACTGCTGATATAACTCATATCTTTAAAATCAAAAACCAGGGTTTTATTCCCTGCATTGATCTGTTCCTGTACGGCATTCTCCAGAATCCCCACACTGGAACCATCGACTCGCCCGTTCACGATCAGAATCGTGGCCTTGTCGCCCTGTTCGGCTTCCACGGACAGTTTGGCTTTTTCCTGCATGAGTTTTTCCTCCAAATAAGGTGCCCTCAAGCTAGGGTACCTTCAAACGTCATAATTAGGGAACCTCTGATTAAGTGCACTATCGGGCGCATGGCTGCGTTGTGTCCT
>VYFB01000083.1 GCA_009842645.1 Nitrospira sp. SB0677_bin_15
ATGCAGAACCGGAAAAAAGACCGGCCCCTACGCGAGTTAAAGCCTGGAAAGAATGAAAATACCTCAAAGCTGTCATTGGAATGCAACGAGTCAACGACACGTCGAATTTGTCATTCCCGCGAAAGCGGGAATCCAGTGTTTTTCTCCTTCCGTTCATCCATTTGTGCTGTCCGGCACGGAAAACAAAAAATCTCTGGATTCCCGATTAAAGATGTCGGGAATGACAGGAAGGGACATGTCGGGAATGATGGGATTGGAGAAAGGTATGCCCTTTGCGTGTTTTCGGATACAGGCGGCAAGCCTGCAAGGGGAATTCCCATGTCCTTAAGCGCCAATGAGCTTCGACGGTCGTTTCTGGATTTTTTTCGTGCGGCCGGCCATGCCGTCATTCCCAGCGCGTCCCTGCTTCCCCAGGCTGATCCTACGCTGCTGTTCACCAACGCGGGCATGAACCAGTTCAAGCGGGTGTTCCTGGGAGAAGAACAGCGTTCGTACTCCCGCGCCGTTTCCGTACAACGGTGCATGCGGGCCGGAGGCAAACACAATGACCTGGAAAACGTCGGGTATACCCGTCGTCATCACACGTTTTTTGAAATGCTCGGCAATTTCTCGTTCGGCGACTATTTCAAAAAAGACGCCGTGCATTACGGCTGGGACTATTTGACGAAGACGCTGGGCCTGCCCGCGGAGCAGTTGTGGGTTACGATCTTTCAGGACGATGATGAGGCGTTTGCATTGTGGGAGAAAAGCGTGGGCGTGCCTTCGACCCGGATCGTGCGGCTTGGGTACAAGGATAATTTCTGGCAAATGGGGGAGACCGGCCCCTGCGGACCTTGTTCTGAAATTCACATCGATCAGGGCGCGGATCTCGGGTGTGGCGGGGTCGCATGTGCGGTGGGCTGCGATTGTGACCGGTACCTGGAAATCTGGAACCTTGTGTTCATGCAGTTCGACCGCGACGCCGAAGGCAACCTGCATCCGTTGCCCAAACCCAGTATCGACACCGGCATGGGGCTTGAGCGGCTGGCCGCCGTGGTCCAAGGCGCGGATAGCAATTATGCGACCGACCTGTTCATGCCGTTGCTTTCGGCGATTGCCGACCGAACGGGTTGCGCCTACGGTAAGGCCGAAGCTTCCGATCGTTCCATGCGCGTGATTGCGGATCATTTGCGGGCCATCACGTTCATGATTGCGGATGGGATTCTTCCATCGAACGAAGGCCGCGGATACGTGTTGCGACGGATTTTACGCAGAGCTTCCCGGCATGGACGGCTTCTGGGCGTCACCGAACCGTTTCTGCATGAATTGACGGGTTCGGTGACGACTCAGATGCAAGGGGCCTACCCCGAACTGGCCGGTACAACTGAGACGTGTTGCACAATTGTCGAAGGTGAAGAGGAACGGTTTATCGGCACGTTGGATCAAGGGTTACCCATCCTGAACCGTATGATCGGTGAAGCCAAGGCCGGAGCCCTGGACGGCGAGAACGTCTTCAAACTGTACGATACGTATGGCTTTCCCCTGGATTTGATCGAAGAAGCTGCCCGTGAACAGGGTTTAGTCACCGATCTCGAAGGCTTTCAAGGTGCGTTGGAAGCCCAGCGTGATCGGGCACGTCAATCGGCTGTTTTCGTCGCAGACCAGGAAAAACCATTCATTGCCGAATTGGCACAACAACTTCCTCCTACGGAGTTCCTCGGATACCAGGCGCTTCAATCCGAGAGCGTGGTGCAGGTCATGCTTCAAGGAGAGGTTCCGGCGGAAGAAGTCGTGGAAGGGGATGACGTGGAACTGGTCCTGAATGCCACTCCCTTCTATCCTGAAGGAGGGGGACAGGTTGGCGATCAGGGTACGTTGACGGGCTCGGAGGGCCGAATTCAGGTCCGGGAAACCTCTAAGGTTGGCGGAAAATTCCTGCTTCACAAGGGAACGGTCGTGGCCGGACGCATTCGTAAGGGTGAGCCGCTGGTTGCGACGGTGGACTCGACGACCCGGCACGGCGCGGCCCGGAATCATACTGCCACCCATCTCCTCCACGCGGCGCTTCGAGAAGTGCTGGGCTCTCAGGTGAAACAATATGGCTCGCTGGTTGCCCCGAACCGGTTGCGTTTTGATTTTTCCTATTTCAAACCACTCCGTACCCGGGATCTTGAAGAAATCGAAGCCATGGTTAATTTTCACGTGTTGGGCAACACGCTCGTCCAAACCGGCGTCATGGGTATCCAGGAAGCCATTCACGCCGGTGCCCTGGCGTTTTTCGGCGACAAGTACGGGGAACGGGTTCGCGTGGTGGGGATCGGGGAGTTCAGCAAGGAACTCTGCGGGGGCACGCATTGCCACCATACGGGTGAGATCGGTTCGTTCCGTATTACCTCCGAAGGCGGGGTTGCGTCAGGGGTGCGACGTATCGAAGCGCTGACCGGGACAGGGGCGTTGGAGCACGGGAAAAAACTCGAATCCGACGTCAGGGAATTAGCGGAATTGTTGAAAAGCAGCCCGTCAGAAATCGTGCCGAAAACCCGGAAACTCGTTGCCTTGTTGAAGGAAAAGGAGCGGGAACTCGAACGGCTCAAGTTGAAGTGGATGGATCAGAGCGCAGGCGGTGACAAGGCCCAAACCCGGGAGATTCGTGGTATTCCCGTCCACGTTCAGGAAGCCCAGGGTTTATCTATGCAGGAACTTCGGCTGTTTTCCGACAAAATGCGGAATAAGGTGCCCAAGGGCGTCATTGCATTGGGCTCGGTTGCAGATAGCAAGGTCTCGTTATTGGTGATCGTGTCTCCGGATCTGACCCACACGTTGCAAGCCGGGAAATTGATTAAGGAAATGGCACGCGACGTTGGCGGATCTGGCGGGGGACGACCCGAAATGGCTCAAGCCGGCGGGAAGCATCCTGAAAAATTGGGTCGGGCTCTCGAAAAAGTGTTTGACTTGGTCGAAGCGCAGGTTTCGGAACAGTCGTGAGCCCGTTGCATTGTTGATATGAAAAGAGACAACAACACCTCGAACTGTCATTCCCGACGTTAGTAATCGGGAATCCAGTGTCTTTTGTCTTCACCAACAAAAAACCCCTGGATCCTCGATTAAAAATGTCGAGGATGACAGATTAGAGAGATTTTCATCCCTTGGGGTGCAGGCAGCAGGCCTGCATGGGGATTGATGGTCAAAAAGGTCCTCCTCGTCATTTCGGGCGTTCTCATCCTCGTGGCCGGCTGCGGATTCGCAGTGCTGGGTCAACTCCAACCTGTCGGCAATGCCTCGCAGGTCGTTGTTTTGGATATTGTCGAAGGTTCTTCTTTGTCCGACGTTGCGGAACGATTGCACCGCCAGGAGCTGATCAAAAGCGATTGGGCGTTTGTCTGGTTGGGCCGTCTCTCCGGATCGGACCGTAAAGTCATTCCGGGGGAATATGAATTTCATGGAGGTATGGACCCCTCGCTTATTCTGGAGAAGATCATCAGGGGTGAGGTCATCCAGTATGCAGTCACGATCCCCGAAGGCTTTTCGGTGAGCCGGATTGCCGATTTATTGCACGAAAAACGCTTGGCCGATCGTGAGGAGTTTCTTCAATGCACCAGGGACCCGGTTTTCATTGAAACCCTGTCGCTGTCCGTCGATAACCGCGTCGATAATCTGGAAGGCTATCTTTTTCCCGATACCTATCAGTTTGCCCGTCACGTGGCGCCGGATCGATTGATTGCGACGATGGTGGCCCGGTTTAAGCAAACCGTGACGGAGGAAGACCGGCGGCGAGCCGCGGAATTGGGCCTATCCATGCACCAGGCGGTCACGTTGGCCTCGGTGATTGAAAAAGAAACGGCCAAGCCGGATGAACGTACCTTGATTTCCGGGGTGTTTCATAATCGACTACGAAAGAACATCCCGCTGCAGAGCGACCCAACGGTCATTTACGCCTTGAATGGATTTGACGGTAATCTCCGCAAAAAGGACCTGTCGATCGACAGTCCTTACAATACTTACCGGGTCGTGGGGTTGCCCCCCGGCCCTATTGCCAATCCGGGAAGCGCCGCGTTTCGTGCGGCCCTCTATCCTGAGCCGAGTCAGTACCTGTATTTCGTGTCACGCAACGACGGAAGCCATGAATTTTCGGCAACGCTTGCCGAACATAACCGGGCCGTGAGGAAATATCAGTTGCGCGAACGTCGTCGTACCTCGTAATCTTCCCGCATGATGTCTTTCGAACAGCGCGTCACGTCTCTTGAACTGGCCTTGCCGGCGCCTCCCCAGCCAGTGGCCACCTACGTGCCCTCCGTCCGAGTCGGCGACCTGCTTTTCATCAGTGGCGTGGTGCCCAGCCGTGACGGGCAGATTGTCTTTCAGGGAAAGGTAGGGCGTGATCTTTCCAAGGAAGAAGGCTATGAGGCGGCCAAGGTATCGTTGCTCAATGCCCTGGCCAATATTCGTCAGGCCGCAGGTTCTCTTGACCGGGTACAACGGGTTGTCAAGATGACGGGATACGTGGCCTCTCACGAAGGATTCAGGGAACAGCCTTACGTAATCAACGGCGCATCCGATTTGCTGGTGACAATCTTTGGGGAGGCCGGCCGTCATGCCCGCGCAGCCGTGGGAGTGGCCGAATTGCCTCTGGGAGTTCCGGTCGAGCTCGAATTGACCGTCCAACTGCTGCCTCTGTAACCTGAGCGCCTGCCGGTTTTCAGGATGAGGATGAACACGTACATGCAATGGGTGCTCCCGGTCGTCGTGGCGGTCTGTGTGCTTGTCTGCGAACAGGTCGCGGCGCAGGTGCGGTATTTGACCGACCGGAACGTTTTTCCTTCCATCAGCAGGGCCAACACGATTTACGTGGACGTGCAGGCTTCGAGTTGGAAACCGCGCGGCAGGTTGCTGTGGGATCCTCCGGCGGACATTCGAGCCAAGTTGATTGCGGTGGGTTTCGAGATCGTGCGGGAGAAGACTCACCCGCACGCGTTGACCTTGACGGGTTCGTATGAGGAAACCAGAGGTAGGCAGTTTGGCATCAATCGATACGGCACTGTGCTGACGGGCACGTTCAGGATCGACCATCACGAAAAAGGCCCGTTGTTTGAAATGACGATTCAAGAAAGAGCCGTGCTGACACCATCGGGAACCTTGCCCTACCTCGACTCCCTGCATAATTTTTTAACCAATCCTTACTATCATTTTCTCGGAGAAATCATAGACGGACAGATTCATCGCAACCAGGACGCCCATGCCGTTTTCCTGAAAGAGTTGCACGCCAACGTTGTCCGCGATGCCGCCCCACAAGTATCCGATAACCCCGAATGGATTCCCGAAGGTATCCATAGCATGCAACAGGCTCATACACTGTATGAGCCAGTGGCCACCAGACGCACGATTGGAGAGTTCGTACAGGCGGAAGACAACAGTATCGTCGATCTTTTGCCGAATCTGCTGAACCATCCTGACGTGTACGTCAAGGTACGCAGCATTGAGGCCTTTGGAGAGTTCGGCGTCACGGAAGCCCTTCCCCTGTTGCAGGGGCTGAAAAAAAACGCCCAGGAGGTTGAGGTTAGAAACGCTGCTTCTGCAACGATTTCCCGTTTGACCAAAACTTCGCCATAACCCCTCACTACCGAGTGTTGCCGTTGGTTGACGGCAAAAAGTACGTCGTTATACAGTATAAAGTGGCCGCGTCATCTGCTGTGGTGCGGCCACTTTACGTTTTAAGTCTCTGGATGTGTAGCCCCCCTCACCCCAGCCCTCTCCCGCGGTGGGGAGAGGGAGTTAATGGGGAGAGGGGGCGTGAGTTTCAATATGAAGTATCAGTTTTGACAGGTAACAACAGAAAGGTATGTTCGATATGAGACACGTGTTTATTGCTTTACTGGTCGTTTGTATAACGGCTTCATTTGTCCAGGCTGAATTGTTTCCGGCCTCGGGACCTCCGGGGGTGACGGTGACGATCGGCGGGTCCGCGTTCGGGGAGTTTGTTTCGACGGCGGAGAATCGGGTGGATTTCAACGGCGTGCCCGCGTTGATTCAGCTCTGGGAACCTGACTTGATCATGGTCAAGGTGCCGCTGGGCGCCAAGAGCGGTGACGTCAACGTGTCGGGACCGAAAGGCACCGTGGTGGCAGGCCGGTTTGCCATTCAGCAGGTGAAGATTACCAGGTTGATGCCGCCGGAAGCGGAACCCGGCTCGGTGCTCACGATCGAGGGTGAGCATTTCGGCAATACTGCAGGATCACGCGATCCCAATACCATGTTTGGCGTGAACCGCGTGTTGATCAACGGCATTCTGTCGGAAATCCTGAAATGGCGGCCCGGGAAGATTGACGTCAAGATCCCGGCCAATGCCAAGTCCGGTGACGTGATCGTGCAACTGGCTTCCTCTGATCCGCTGCCGGATGGGTCCTGTTGTGCGCCGGTCAAATATGCCGAGAGTAATCGCATGTCGGTTTCCTTGATCCCCAGTATTTCGTTTGCGCCGAATCGAGGGCCAGTCGGAACCAAGGTCGTGCTGAGCGGGCAACAGTTCGGTGACGCCAAAGGGCCGAATGATGCGATTACAATCGGCGGCAAACCCGTGACGATTGCCAAATGGGCGCCGCGCACCATCGTGGTCCACGTGCCGCTTAACGCCGTCAGCGGGCCCGTGACGTTTCAACAGGACGGGCGTGCGAGGACTTTGGGCCAATTCGAATTGGTCGAACCCGGATCCGATGGGCTGTTCCCGACTCAAGGACCGATCGGCACCTTGGTTTATATCAAGGGGAAAAATTTCGGAGTCTTTTCCGAAGCGGGGAGTACGGCGTATGCGTTCGATTTCGATCCCGGTCAGAACCGTGTGGAAATTGGCGGGGTTCCGGCCATTATTCACCGATGGCAGGATAATGAAATCAACGTATGGGTTCCCTATAGCGCCAAGTCCGGTCCCGTTGTCGTGAAGCGGGGCGGTACAATTCCCAACCCCGATGGGACCTGTTGTGCCAAGCAGGACGTCGTCGACTTGGAAGTGGGCTTATTTACCGTGCAGACGCCAAAGGTCACGTCCTACTCTCCAAAGGAAGCCGGCATCGATGAGATCGTGACGTTGAAGGGCGAAGGGTTCGGCGAGTTTCTGAAAATCGCGGAGGCGACGCGCTTGGAATTGAATACCGATGCCCATGATTGGAAGAACTATCGACTGGGGCCCGACGTTTCACGCACGGAAGTGCTGGTGAACGGGGTTGCGGCCGTTGTGGTCTCCTGGAAGGATACCGAAATCAAGGTTCAGGTGCCCAGGCGGCACGTGTTCGGGTTCGGGCATCCCGAAGGATTTTACGTTGATCCCACCAAAGGGGAAATCGTCGTGCGTCGCGGGTCCTGGGATTTACTCAAGAATGGCCGGTGCTGTTCACGGAAGCAGTGGCAGAGCGCCGTGGCAGGCGAATTCAAGATTCTGCCGCGGGGATTGCCCCACAAGGAATTTTTCTACGATTACACGCAAGAACCTTGGAGGACCGACCAAGCGCCGTGAAAGTCGTTTCATCCTCTTTTTATGCTCTCCTTCACTTGATGGTCTTGGGCTTGGTCTGTCTCCCGGGCTTGGCGGGACAGGTCCAAGCCGAAGAAAACGTGGTTTCGACCATCCAGAAGAGCGGCACGAAATCCACGCTCCTCGGGACGTTCTTTGTGAGCGCGCAACACGGCTGGGCCGTGGGCGCGGGGGGAACCGTCCTGAAAACGGAGGATGCGGGAGAGACGTGGCAGGCAGTCACGCGCCGCACCGCGGCCCTGTTGACCAGCGTCTATTTTACTGATCCTCAACACGGGTGGATCGTCGGGCAGAATGGGACTATCCTGCATACGAACGATAGCGGAAAACAGTGGCGCCGGCAGGTTGCCGGATTTGGGGCCGCACTCTATGACGTGTTTTTCCTGAATCCTTCGCAGGGCTGGATCGTCGGAGGCCGAGGTACCATTTTGCGGACCGCGGACGGTGGCGCGACGTGGGAGGATCAAAGCAGTTCGACCGCGGTGGATTTGTTCGGCGTACAATTCATCGATGCGCAACGCGGGTGGGCGGTCGGTGCGATCGGAACAATCCTCGTCACGCAAGACGGCGGACAAAACTGGATTCAACAGGCGACCGACAGTGCCACGACGTTCTTCGATCTGTATTTTACGGATCCTGAAGGTGGCTGGGTCGTGGGCTCCCAGGGTGCCATCTTTCAAACGATCACCAGTGGAGAAAAATGGGTTGATCGTACCCTGCCGTGCGGGTCTCCCTGTATCAGGCCGCCGGATTTTTTGAAAGTCCAGTTTACCGGGTTCCGGGCCGGGTGGATCATTGGCGAGCGAGGCGCGTTTCTGACCACCACGGACGCCGGTTTCACGTGGACCAAACCGGAACTCTCCGAGCCCTTCAGCCTCTATGGGTTATCCTTTCCGGACCCCAAGGTCGGCTGGGCCGTGGGCGACGGCGGAATTATCCTCAAGATCGCGCCAGCGTCTTCCTCCTAAACCAAGTTGGTTTTCCCTTCTATCATCCTTGTCTTCTCCTTCTGTCATCCTCGACATCTTTAATCGAGGATCCAGGGGTTTTTCTGTCTCCTCCGTTCGCAAAAACAAAGACCCTGGATTCCCGATTACTAACGTCGGGAATGACGGAAGGAGGGCTATTTTCATTCCAGTCGGGTTAGCCACTCGTGGCGTAACCTGACAATCTGCCAATCCGTCGGATTACGCCTGTCCTGAGCGTAGCGACAGCGAAGTCGAAGGGCTTCGCTAATCCGACCTACTTGCTAATCGTCAATCAGAGGTTTCCTAAACGGTATTGCAGGATGCTGAGCGCCACCAATGGAGCGGTTTCGCTCCGAAGAATGCTTTTGCCCAGCGTGATGGGTTGAAAGCGTTGGTCGAGAATTTCCTGCATCTCTTCCTGTGTCCATCCTCCTTCGGGACCGACGACGAGTGCGATAGTGCCTTGGAACGTGTGATCGATGGAAAGGGAGCCGAGATTTTGTTCCGCACTGCGTTCAAGTAACACACACCGGAGTGTCGCGTGGGGAACGTGTTTACATAAATCTGACAAGGTCATGGGTTGGATGATCCTGGGGTACGTCCATTGCTCCGATTGCTGTGCGGCATCGACGGCGATCCGTTGCCACCGTTCTTGTATGGTTCGGACGCGACTTGCCGGTGGACGGACGATAACTCTCGACGTGAGCAATGGAATGATCTCGACGACTCCAAGCTCCGTGGCTTTTTGAATCATCCAGTTCATGCGATCCCCTTTCAGAACGGCCTGAAACAGGACAATCGGAGCCAATGGCGCGGGTGGACCTTCGATTGTTTCAAGGATGGAAGCCTGTAGCGATTTCGACTCCAAGTGGTCGATCCGAACCCGGTATCGAACCCGGTGCTCGTCTCCGACGTAAATGTTCTCGCCTTCACGGACGCGGAGGCTCTTTGACAGGTGAGTGAAGAGGGGGCCGTCAATCGTGACGGTGTAGTTGGCAATCCGGTTTGATTGAATGAAAAAGACCGGCATGTGGCAAAGGGAAGGGGAGTGGATAGGCCAGGAAGAGAGAGTCGCCTATTCGAACATGTTCTTGACTTTGCCGAACAAGCCGTCTTCCTGGTTTTTCGATGCGGTTCCGCTTTCTTCGGCAAAGGCGGCCAGCAGTTCCCGTTGTTTGGCCGACAGTTTGGTTGGAACGGTGACGTTGATCCGAACGAGTTGATCGCCGGTGGTGCGACCTTTCAACGCAGGCGCTCCCAGTCCTTTGAGTCGAAGAACCTGATCGTGTTGGGTGCCTTCGGGAATTTTGACGCTGGTTTTCCCTTTGAGCGTCGGCACGTCGACTTTGCCGCCCAGGGCAGCCGTGACCATGTCCAGCGACAATTCAACGAGAACGTCATTGCCGTTCCGGGTAAAGACCGGGTGCGGTTTAACTGCGACTGCGACGTAGAGATCGCCGGGCGGACCGCCATTGATCCCGTGTTCACCTTCGCGGGCCAAACGAAAGCGCATGCCGGTATCGATTCCCGCTGGAATGGTGACGGATAAGGTTCGTTCCCGGTACACCCGTTTTTGACCGCGACAAGCGTGGCAGGGATCCGTAATGATGTGTCCTGTGCCCTGACACTGCCCACAAGCCCGGTTGATCGAGAAGAAGCCTTGTTGCAGTCGAATCTGCCCGGTGCCTTGGCAGCCGCGACAGTGTTGGATGGCATCGTTTGATTTGGCTCCCGTGCCTTTACAGGAGTCGCAGCCTTCCCATCGCGGGATTTTGAGTTTGGCCTCTTTTCCCTCGATGGCTTCTTCAAAGGAGAGTTCCAGGTTATATTGCAGGTCATTGCCCTGTTCAGGCCGGCTTCGGCCTCCTCTCCCTCCGCCGAAGAAATCTTCGAAAATGTCTCCGAATACGTCGCCGAATCCTTGCCTGACGTCAAACCCTTCAGCTCCGCCGAACCCTTGCTGGCCCGCCGAATGCCCGAACATGTCGTACCGTTTCCGCGATTCCTCATTGCCCAGGACTTCATACGCCTCATTGGCTTCCTTAAACTTTTCTTCGGCTTTTTTCTTGAGTTGCGGGTCGCTCTGCAAATCGGGATGGTGCTGGCGGGCCAGCTTCCGGAAAGCCTTCTTGATCTCGTCATCCGAGGCGGCCCGATCGACTCCGAGCACTTCATAATAATCCCGTTTGGTCACGCTAGCCATCTTTTCCGATCGGTGCTGGTCATTGATGGACAATAATCTTTCTCAGGTCATCTCTCTTGTTCCCTTTCTGTGTAAGGAGGGGCAAGGGGAGATAGAAGGTTTCTCTGGTAGGGGCGACCGGCCGGTCGCCCCTACTAACAGAAGGCACCATGAGAGGATAGCATTATTTTTCCTTATCCACCTCTTCAAATTCGGCATCGACGACTTTTTCGTCCTGTTGCGTTCCATTGGCCGCTTCGCCGTTGGGGCTTGCGCCGTCTCCGGTGTTACTTCCGTCTCCGGTCTCAGCAGACGTCTTTTTGTACATTTCTTCCGCGAGTTTGTGTGAGGCGGTCGTGAGGGTCTGCATGGCCGTTTTGATGGCTTCCACGTCGTCTCCCTCCATGGCTTTCTTCATGCCGTCGATCGCTTCCTGAATCCTGGTTTTTTCCTCCTCGGGGATCTTGTCTCCGTGTTCCTGGAGATTCTTTTCCGTTCCATAGACCAGGGAATCGGCTTGATTGCGAATCTCTACGGTTTCGCGGCGTTTTTTATCCTCTTCGGAATGCGCCTCGGCGTCTTTCACCAATTGCTCGACTTCTTCTTTGCTCAGGCCGCTCGAAGCCGTGATCTTGATGGACTGTTCTTTTTGCGTAGCCATGTCCTTGGCCGAAACGTGAACGATCCCGTTCGCGTCGATGTCAAACGTAACTTCGATTTGCGGCATGCCTCGCGGGGCAGGGGGAATCCCCACCAGATCGAATTGGCCGAGCAGTTTATTGTCATTGGCCATTTCCCGTTCGCCCTGAAAGACCCGGATGGTCACGGCGGTCTGACTGTCCGCGGCGGTGGAGAAGATCTGACTCTTCTTGGTTGGAATCGTGGTGTTGCGGTCGATTAACCGCGTGAAGACGCCGCCCAGTGTTTCAATGCCCAGGGACAGGGGAGTGACGTCCAGGAGCAACACGTCCTTGACGTCGCCCTTGAGGACGCCACCCTGGATGGCGGCTCCGATCGCCACGACTTCGTCGGGATTCACGCCTTTATGAGGTTCCCTGTCGAAGAAGGCTTTCACACGTTCGATGACTTTGGGCATCCGTGTCATCCCGCCGACGAGTACCACTTCATTGATCTCGCCGGCGGAAATGCCGGCATCGGCCAAGGCTTTTTTGCAAGGCTCGATGGAGCGAGTGATCAGGTCGTCGACGAGCTGTTCCAGTTTGGACCGGGAAAGTTTGAGCACCAGGTGTTTGGGCCCGCTGGCATCGGCGGTGATAAAGGGTAAATTGATTTCCGTTTCCTGGGCCGATGACAGTTCGATCTTGGCGCGTTCTGCGGCTTCTTTCAGGCGTTGCAGTGCCATGCGGTCGTTCTTTAAATCAATGCCCTGATCCTTCTTGAATTCGTCCACCAGCCAGTCGATGATGCGAAGGTCGAAGTCGTCACCGCCCAGGAAGGTGTCACCGTTGGTGGCCTTCACTTCGAACACGCCGTCCCCGATTTCAAGGATCGAAATATCGAAAGTGCCGCCGCCGAGGTCGTAGACGGCGATGCGCTCTTCTTTCTTTTTCTCCAGGCCGTAGGCCAATGAGGCCGCCGTAGGCTCGTTGATGATCCGAAGGACGTTGAGCCCTGCGATCTGGCCTGCGTCTTTAGTGGCTTGGCGTTGGCTGTCGTCAAAGTACGCGGGGACGGTAATCACCGCCTCCGTAACTTTTTCCCCTAAAAAGTCTTCGGCCGTCTGTTTGATTTTTTGAAGGATCATTGCCGACACTTCGGGGGGGCTGTATTGTTTGCCTTGGATTTCTACGTGCGTGTCCCCGTTCGAGGCTGCGAGAATCTTATAGGGCAACCGTTCGGTTGCTGTTTTGACTTCCTTGGTGCTGAACTTTCTTCCCATCAGGCGCTTGACCGAGAAAATGGTATTCTCGGCGTTCGTGATAGCCTGACGTTTGGCAATCTGGCCGACGAGCCGCTCTTCTTTATCCGTCACAGCCACCACGGACGGCGTGGTGCGTCCGCCCTCCGAGTTGGCAATCACTTCCGGGTCGGTCCCGCTCATGACGGCGATACATGAGTTCGTCGTTCCCAGGTCAATTCCGATTATCTTGCTCATGCTTCGGCTCCTTCCTTCGATTCCTGTGCTTCTTCATCGCCCGGTTCCGTTTTGGCTTTGGCGACGGTCACCATGGCTGGTCGCAATATCCGGTCGTGGACAAAATATCCTTTCTGATACTCATCGACGATGACGTTCTCGGGGATGGTCGTTGATTCGACTTGCCCGACGGCTTGATGTTTGGCCGGGTCGAAGACTTCTCCCACGCTCGAAACTTGTTTGATACCCATTTTTTGGAGGGTATCGAGAAAATGTTTGTATGTGAGGTCAACCCCTTCCAGGAGTCCTTCGATACGGCCTTGCTCGCGCCCGGATTGCAGGGCTCGTTCCAGGTTGTCTAAAGTCGGCAGCAAGTCCTTGAATAATTTTTCGTTTGCAAACCGGATGGTATCCTGTTGGTCACGTTGAACCCGCCGTTTGTAGTTGTCGAATTCCGCTGCCAGGCGTAAGTATTTATCATTCAGTGCGTGCAGTTCCTCGTCTTTTTCGAGAAGTCGGTCGGTGAGACTTGGAACTTCTGCATTTTTCTGAGGATTTTCAGATACCCCTTCTTCGTCCGTATCAACTGACTCGGTATCCGGATGATCGGAAAGTGGCTTGGATACTGTGTCTTTGCCACGAACTTCATCTGATTGTTGAAGATTGTCGCTCATGTCACGGCTCTGGTGTCTTGCTCAGATAGTCATCATGGCTTGGTAAGTCAACTGAAAAGGTGAAAAAAGTGACGAAAAATCAGAAAGAAAGGCGGGGTTCCGGTGTATGTCGGAATTCCCATCGGACGGGCGCCTATTGGCCGGTTTTGCGGCGGTAGAGCAATTCCAGACCCTCCAGCGTGAGCGACGGCCTTATTTCTTGGAGAGTCTTCGATATTGGCGCAAGAATTGGGGCAAGGCCGCCGGTGGCGACGACCTTGGTTGAGTGACCGATTTCCTGTTCGATTCGGGTCACCATGGCATCGACCAGTCCGGCATAACCGAAGATCAAACCGGATTGGATGCTGCTTGTCGTATCGGTTCCGATCACGCTTTTCGGACGGGTCAGCTCGACGTTGGGCAATTTGGCGGTATGGTGATGCAGCGCCTCGGCGGCGCTCTTGATTCCGGGGGCAATCGCTCCACCCAAATATCGTCCGTCTTTAGTGACGGTGCAAAACGTTGTAGCGGTTCCGAAGTCCACAATAATGAGATGGGTTTGGTAGCTTGCGAACGCCGCAGCCGCGTTGACCAAACGATCTGTTCCGATTTCCTGGGGGTTGGCATATTCCAAGGTCAGCCCAAAGGGAAAGTCAGAGGAGACGATGAGCGGGGAGTGCTGGAAAAAGGTTTCGATCATGGATGCAATCGTCGGGGTCAGGGGAGGGACTACGCTTGAAATGATGGTCCCGTGGATATCATTGGCCTGAATGCCGGATTTCCGTATGAGCGACGCGAAGACGATACCGTATTCGTCCGCCGTCTTCGTGTGGTCAGTGGCCAGTCGCCAGGAACTTCGCAGGGTTTGCCCGTCGAATACGCCGGAGACGATTTGGGTATTACCTATGTCGATTGTCAGGAGCATAAAAAATCTCTACCCCTCACCCCAGCCCTCTCCCTATTTCCCGCTTAATGCGGGAAATGGGCGAGGGAGTTGGATAATCGTAGATGGTGAACGTCGCCGGATCGAATTTCCAGGGTGTGGGTCTTGCCTTCTCGCATGGTGGACACCAGTAATGCGCCGTCTTGCCCGATGCTGGTAGCCGTTCCGCGAATTGTTTGGCCTGCCAGGCAGTCAATTTCCACTGCCCGGCCGAGCGTGACGCACGACGCCTCATAGGATTTGCGCACGCGTTCGAATTGTTCCGAAATGACGCAATCATACCAGTTTTCCAATTGGTTGAATATATCGGCGATCAGGCCGTTCCGATCATGGAATTGGCGGGTGGCCTGGTGACACGACGTGGCAAGCGATCGCAATTCTTCCGGGAAATCCGTCTCCCGGCAATTGACGTTAAGGCCGAACCCCACGACACATGTCGAGATTCGGGAGTCTTGACTCATGCTTTCGCATAAAATGCCCCCGATTTTTTTCTCGATATACAACAAATCATTAGGCCATTTTAACGAGATCCCAATGCCGCAGGTACGGTGGATGGCTTCAACCAGGGCGAGTCCCGTCACAAGCGGGATCCATGACACGTGACGCGAAAGTTTCGGATCGATCAGTATCAGGGAACAAGAGATATTGAGATGAGGCGACGAGGTCCATTGTCGTCCCAGTCGTCCCTTCCCGGCTGTTTGAGTTTCTGCGAGAACCGCTGTGCCATGAGGTGCTCCGGAGTCGGCCAGCGTAAAGGCCGTGGTATTGGTGGAGGCGAGTTCTGCAAAGAGATGAAGCGGGCGGCCCAGGCTGCGCGTGGTCAACCGCCGTTCAATACTTGCGGCTTCCAGCGGTGTGGATACGGGATTCGCCATACGCAAGTCAGGTTATTGAGAGGACGTGGGAAGCACGTCCAGACTGACATCGACCGCGGGCGCGGAATGGGTGAGTGCCCCGATGGAAATGGAGTCCACACCCGTGGCGGCATACTCGCACACGTTCTCCAGTGTTATACCTCCCGAGACCTCGACGTGGGTCTTGCCTTTGATGAGGTCTACGGCTTTCCGGACAAGCGCGGGGGGCATATTGTCCAGGAGCAGCACGTCAGCCCCGCCGTCCAGGGCCTCGATAACGTGCTTGAGGTTCTCGACTTCCACGCAGATGCGGAACTGACGGGAGACTCGCTCTCTGGCTTTGCGACAGGCTTCGCGGATGGTTGTGCCTTGGGCTTCCAACAACACCAGGTGATTGTCCTTGATGAGGACTCCATCGCTTAGTGTCATGCGATGGTTGGTTCCACCCCCGAGAGCGACCGCCCATTTTTCAAGCCGGCGAAGGCCGGGAATCGTTTTTCTGGTATCGACGAGGACAGCAGGATACTGCCGGATTTCGGCTTTGAATCGTGCGGTCAAGGTAGCGATGCCGGAAAGACGTTGCAAAAAATTCAGCGCCACCCGTTCCCCACCCAAAATTGAATGCGCCGGTCCTTGAAGGGTGGCGAACGTCTGTCCGGCTTCAAGGGGCTCGCCATCCTGGAACGCGGCCGTTACCGTCACGGCAGGGTCCAGGACCCGATACACGGCGTGGAGCACTACGACACCGGCAAGGGTCAGGTCCTGCTTGGCGACGACGTGGGCTTGCGCCTGAAGTGACGGATCAAGGAGCGCGCGCGTGGTGACGTCGCCGTGTGGCACGTCTTCCTTCAGCGCCGCTGCGACCAGCGTTTCAAGTTCAAAAGGTGGCAAGGGAGTGGATGCCATTAATCCCTCCATAATACGGACGACGTTAAGTTATCCGTCCAATTGCGATCTGTTTAGAAGTGTCCCTGCTGCAGCACCTTATCGGTTTCCGGTGCTTTGTCGTCAATGGCTTTCTGAATTTTGTCAAGCATGCGCTGAAATACATCTACGGCGTACTTTGATTTCTCTAGGAATTCGATATACTCGTCTCTGAGGATTTGCCTTTCTTTTGCATTTCTGTATTCTTGACGGATGTTCGACGAAATCCGCTTTGCTTTTCTGATGATCAAAACGTCGTCAATATATGTCGATGTGATGGAAACCGGCGTCATGTCGAGGAACTCGCATACGAGAAAATAAAGGGAAGACGGAATTGCGATCTTCAGGTTGCGGCTTGTGGCAACAGCCTCTTGGAACATGGTCTTGTCGAGATTTGTCTTACATTCTGCGCATATATAGCCCAAGTGTGTCTTTATGTCTTCAGCATCATGAAATTCGTGGTCGAATGATGTTTTGATATACAAGCGTTTCCCAAGGATGAAGTCCTGATCTTTGGTCATGAGACGAGGACAACCTGCGATCCCAGGATTTGCAATCGACGATGCAAAATTCAACCCAGTGAACGTCTTGCGCGGCCCCATCTCGAAATGATTTTTAGGCCATCTCAATCCCCGATAGAGCAAATGAGGAAGAAATTCCTCAATGATTGTATTGTCGAGCTTTAACTGACCTTTCTGTCGGTAGAGAAAATCATTCGGGCTGTTGAAAATCAACTCCAGCTCAATATATGTTTTATATCGATCTGCAGCTTCTACCAGCCTTTGAACCGAGTCTTTTTGCCCCCTTTTCACGTTTTCAAGTTCACTGATCCAGTTATGATAGTGCCGAATTGCTTCTTCGACTCTAGGTTTGTCGCCTTGGGGGAGGCGTTTGTTGGCACGGAGTGCTTCAAGTTTATCCAAATGCGGTGTCGATAACTCTAAATCGGCATTCATGTTGGTTTTCCCTCTTTTACCATCATTACACCATCTCTTGTCTGATATTGGGGGTAGCAAGAGCTGTTAAAAATCGGTGTGCCGGTAACCTGATCGATACGAGAAATTGCATCGAGAAGCAGGGTTTTATTTTCATCGGGGGCGTTTCCCACGGCTGCATTCAGCAAGCATCGAGCCGCGTCGCGTCCGAGGACTGTAGGCAAGTTGTTATCGTCTCTGTATTTTTCTCTTTCAAGATTTAGAACATCTTCCCTGATCATCTCGCCGTAGCGGTTTTTGAAGATTCTTTGTTGGCGGAGGATAAGACGGAACATTTTCGACTCGCAAGCAAGTTGTTCGACAATCCTGGCATTGAAAAATGGTGTGCCTAACACCTGGGATTGATGCCCAAGGATCAGCACGGCACGTCCACCTGTCCTTAGAACTCTGGCTAATTCTTGGATCACGCTTCCCATATCAA
The DNA here is from genome assembly GCA_009842645.1 of Nitrospira sp. SB0677_bin_15. Taxonomy (GTDB): domain Bacteria; phylum Nitrospirota; class Nitrospiria; order Nitrospirales; family UBA8639; genus Bin75. The sequence goes on from VYFB01000083.1 coordinate 17,537, forward strand.
TGCAGTATTGAATCACGGTATAAAATCGGTTGCCTCGATTGGCACGATTGGAACCGATTTCGGAACGAGCCACGCGAAGCAGATTCCAGCCCAGTACTTCGACCGAACGTCTGTAGTTCTGATGATAATTGAACACGTTGAGATAGGGCGGAGACGTGACCGCAAAATCGATCGATTGTTCTTGAAGCGGGAGTGCCCTTGCATCTTCCAGATCCGCCTTGATCGGACGATTGGAATATGGAAGTTGACGAATCAACGAAATCAAGGTTAGGAATTTGCGTTGAATCAAATCGCAGGAGATTCGGTTCTTGTAGATGTCCAGGAGCACGACTAGGGAATTAAAAATGATTTTTGCCGAATCGCTGAGTGATTCCCCGATGCGGGTAACTATTTCTTTGAACTCGTCTTCTTTTAGCTCGATTTCTTCAGAAAAAAATGACGTTGGAAATTCATGATTGATCCTCTTTTGGAGTTCCATTATTGCCTCTTCTCTTTCTTCAGAAGACGCCATGGTAAATTCGTAAAGTTTGCTGAAGCTCCACGCAGATGGGTTAATCTCAAATCCAAACGCAGGAAGAGACAGGGTGGCGGCTTCGTAGAGAACTGTGCCGCTTCCGGCAAATGGATCAAGAACGACTGAGCCTGGCAAACAGTATGCTGTGAGCAAGGATTCAATAAGTTGCGGAGAGAATTGTCCTCGCCACGCAAAAAGATTAGATCGGGTTTTCTCTTGGATATTCAGAGATTCCTGGGGTATTGGTTTCGAGAAATCTTTCAAATTGACACCTTGCGAAGGAAGGATGAAATAGAGAAGATTGGAGATAGTCTTCTCGATGATTCTATCGTTTCACCATCTTCCGGAGTTGTTGTTCGCTGCTGGCAAAAAGTGAGAGTTCGGCGGTTAGCAGGGCCAGGCGATCCTTTGATTCTTGAACCACCTCGGGGGAGGCTTTGGCCGCAAATTCCGGAGAATCGAGGCGTCCCTGGAGTCGCGTGACTTCTTTTTGTTTGGCTTGTGCTTGTTTGTTGATGCGTGTTAAGGCCTTGTTGAGATCCACTTCACCTTCGATCGTCAGTCCGACCATGAAACTTCCTACTGCCAGATGCAGGATGCGTCCATCCGGCCATATTTCCTGATCGGCAATAGTGACCGTTCCGCGACAGAGTTGTGCGATATGGGCTCGCGCTTCGTTCAATCGCGCAAGCTCATCCGGATCTTTGGACGTGATCAGAACCGTCAGTTCTTTGGATGGTCCGTAATCCAAGAGGGCACGCCCGGTTCTGAGGGTGGTGACGATTTGTTCGATAACGGCAAACGTCTGTTCCGCCTCGGCATTCTCCCATTCCTGGGTTGCTACCGGAAAAGGTTGGCGGACGAGGCTTTCGCCTTGGTGGGGAATCGTTTGCCAGATTTCTTCGGTCAAAAACGGCATGAAAGGGTGCAGCAGGCGTTGGATGTGCTCAAACGTGTGCAGCATCGTGGCGCGAGTCGACCTGGCGGTGGGTGAGTCCCCGTTCTGTAGAGCGGGTTTGATGAGTTCCAGATACCAATCGCAGTATTCGTGCCAGATGTGCTGGTAGAGTTGCCCCGCGGCCTGATCGAACCGGTATTCTTCGAGCCGGGCCGTTACGGTGGCTGTAACGCGATTAAGCCGGCTCAAGATCCATTGATCCACGAACGGCCTGTCGGCAATGGGCCGTACTTCGGACGGCCCGTCCGCGTGCATCAGGATGAACCGGGCGGCATTCCAGATCTTATTGGCAAAGTTGCGATACCCTTCGATCCGGTTTTCCGAGAGTTTAATGTCGCGGCCGGGTGACGCCATCGAGGCTAAGGTAAAACGTAGGGCGTCGGTCCCGTATTCCGACATCTTGGTCAGGGGATCGATGACGTTTCCTTTGGACTTGCTCATTTTTTCGCCCTCGGCGTCGCGCACCAGGGCGTGAATGTAGACGTCACGGAATGGCGGCTTGCCGGTAAACTTGAGGCCCATCATGATCATGCGCGCCACCCAGAAGAACAGGATGTCCAGTCCCGTGACCAGAGTGGAGGTGGGGTAATAGGTCTCGAGCTCTTTGGTCCGTGCAGGCCAGCCCAAGGTGGAAAAGGGCCAAAGGGCTGATGAAAACCACGTGTCGAGCACGTCGGGGTCCTGGATGAACTGACTTCGCTCGCAGGTGGCGCAGTCATCCGGCATCGTCTCGGCGACAACGGGTTCGGCTTGCGAGGGGATCAGGTGACTGCCCCCGCCTTCCAGAGTCATGTGGGCTTCAGGGTGGCACGTGGCGCAATACCATGCCGGGATGCGATGGCCCCACCAGATCTGCCGAGAAATGCACCAGTCCTTGATCCCGCGCATCCAGCCCAAATAGTTGTTCGACCACTCTTCCGGAATGATGCGGATCTGTCCCTGTTCCACCGCGGCAATCGCCGGGTCGGCCAGCGGTTGAATTTTGACGAACCATTGCGGCGAGAGGAACGGCTCCACCACGGTCTTGCAGCGATAACATTTTCCCAAAGCCATTTGATGATCTTCGGTCTTGACCAGAAGGTTCCGATGTTTCAGGGCGTCAACCACAATGGGGCGGGCCTTGATTGCCGAAAGGTTGGCAATGCTGTCCAGAATGTCCGGCTCGACTCCGGCGTCCAGAAGCGCCTCGGGATTCAGGAGGGCTTGATGGTTCAACAGGGCAATGCGAGGGAGTTGGTGCCGTTCACCCGCCTCGAAATCATTGAAGTCGTGGGCCGGGGTGATCTTGACGGCGCCGGTTCCAAATTCCCGGTCCACCAGGATCCCATCGCCCACGATTGGAACGGTCCGGTTGGTGAGGGGCAGCTTGATACGTTTTCCGATGTGCCTATTGTAGCGGGAGTCCTCAGGATGCACAGCCACCGCGGTGTCGCCGAGTAACGTCTCCGGTCTCGTGGTGGCGATAATGAGGGACGTACCCGCGCCGTCAGCCAAGGGATAAGAAACGTGGTACATGGTGCCGTGAACCGGCTCGTGCTCGACCTCAACGTCGGAAAGGGCAGTGAGACAGCGGGGGCACCAATTGATTAAGCGGTGTCCGCGATAGATGAGCCCTTCCCTGTGCAGGCGTACGAAAACGGCCCGGACGGCTTCGGATAATCCCTCATCCATGGTAAAGCGCAGGCGCGACCAATCACAGGAAGCTCCGAGTCGTTTCAGTTGATCGAGAATCGTATGGCCGGATTGCTGTTTCCAGGACCAGACCCTTTTGATAAACGCGTCGCGTCCGAGTTCCTCTCGCTTGGTGCCTTCTTCCAAAAGTTGCCGCTCGACCACGTTTTGTGTGGCGATGCCGGCATGGTCGGTTCCCGGAATCCACAAGGCGTTCCGCCCTTGCATGCGGCGCCAGCGTATCAGAATGTCCTGAAGCGTATTGTTCAGCGCGTGGCCGATGTGCAGCGAGCCCGTGACGTTGGGGGGAGGGATGACGATTGTATAGGGCTGTCCCGTCGAGTCGGGGGCCGCGCCGAAGTAGCCCTGATCGATCCAATATGGGCCCCATCGGGTTTCAACGGCTTGCGGTTCGTAGGTTTTACTGAGTTGCTGAGACGCCATAGAGATGAAACTCACGCTGACAGAGCGAAAAATCTTAGCATGGGGGGTAGCCCCTCGCAAGCAAAGCGCCGGGTGGCTGCTGTCTCAGTTTGAATTTTCCCGCCTTCAATTTCTTGGCTCATTCCATCCCAGAGTGTGGTAGTATTTTTTCTGACGTCACTATGAAAATGAAACTAACGGATCCATCGGGTAGAGGTAGCCTGTACAGTTCACCAAGGCCAGGGGTCGTCGGTGTATGGTTTTGCGGATGGACAGAGGCTAACTTTGTTAATGCAACTGAGGCCTTGGAAGAAAAAAGACCTGGGGTAAACGAAGAGATCGTGGCTGAGGCGCATTATTTAGTTCTTTGGCTTCATAGGCTTCCTCAAATAGGTTTCTTCTGTGGGGTTATCTTTTTCAACTCTTTGTTGGCTGGACTCTTGTTATTTGGTGTGGCTTTTATTCTCGAGTATATGCGTTTCTATATGTTTGGGGCCTCGCTCCTTCTTTCTCAATTATCGAAAATTTGGGGCTATATAAAGGTTCCAGCGTTTATTGTTGCTGCGGTCAGCTTGTGGCCGCAGGGTATGTTTCTACCAATAGCTTTGGCTGTGTTTCTGGTAAGTTCTACTGTGTTAATGATGCCTATTAATGTTATTGCTAGTCGTATAGTACACACAATGTTTTCTGAGAAATTAGCAGCACAATATGGTGAAGATTGGTTCAAGATGACATGATTAGCCATGGACTTTGTTATCCATCGCTGGAAATTAAAATTGGTCTCAATAGCTAAGATTTAGTCATCATGTAAAGGCCCCCCGTATGCCAAAGGACCCACGGGACAGAAACGAATTGGTGACGTGATCGGGGTCGCGAGCAAGGTGGCGAAGATCGCCAGGGGTGAGGTTGAAGACGAAACCATGGCCGGGAAAGAATTGCACCGAAAGGGTGTCCTGATCGGCGGGAAACTCCGAGTCAAAAATCTGGCACCAGAACGCCGACGGAGCGGCTTAGGCGAGATGGAGACGTAAGAGCTGACCGAAGGTTGGTAGATTTCAGACGGGACAGTGGCCCCTTGACTCTGCATAGTGAGCTGCGTAAAATCCTTTTATTACCTCTACTCCTTTATGGGAGTACTTGTTACCGCATGACCGTAGGCGGTTTCGGCCCCCGTGCTTAGTGTACGGGGGCCTTTTTATTTTCCCAACCGGAAGGCACACCTGATGATAAGAATTGCAATCATGATTGATGGCGGGTATTTACGCGCAAATGTGGATTCTCAATACCGTTTCAATGTAGATTTTATTGAGGAAGTTGCGCTGCGGATGGTTGAGGCAGAAGAAGAGCTTCTTCGAGTGCTATTTTATGATTGTGACCCGTACAGAGGAAGTATACAGCTTCCGGTGTCCGGAAAAATGATGAAGTTAGAGCAACCTGGATGGCTCGATGCGTTGGCATCCAAAGAACTTTTTGCAGTCCGTCGCGGCGTCGTAAAATTTCGAGGCTTCAAACTAAAAGAGTCTCACAAAAAATTCGCAGGTCTATCCGAAAAGGATTTGAAGCCTGATTTGCTACAAAAAGGCGTTGATATGAGGCTTGGAATTGATATTGCAAACTTTTCAATAACCAAGGCAGTAGATAGAATTATCCTCGTCTCAAGGGATACAGACTGTGTGCCCGCAATGAAATATTGTCGGATTGCAGGTCTTCAAGTTTATTTGGCTCAGTTCCCAGGCCAACTGCCTTTACCAGAATTGTCACATCATGCTGACGGATACCGGAAAATTCCGTTGTCTGACATTACTAAGAAGTTTAAAGCCAAGTCCAGATCAACTCGCTAAGGAGGAAGGCGATGACAAATCTCAAAGGCCGTAGTTATCCCGACCAGGCTCAAGGCAGCATACGTGATGATCTCCGTAGACTCCGTGAATTAAGACGAGTACCCTACAGGGTCGTCTGGTACACGTGCGGAGAACAGGGAAACTGGTGCCGGCTAGACACCGTTAATCTCAGTCAGATTGATATGAAAGGGGTCTATATTATTTGGCATGGAGGGACGAATCCCAAAGTGGTTCGAGTTGGTCAAGGGGATATTCGTGACAGACTAACCCAACATAAATCCGATGATAGTATGCTTTATTACAAACGATTTGGGGTATTGATGGTGACTTGGGCCGAGGTTCCAAAACGGTATCGTGATGGTATCGAAGTTTATCTAGAGAATATGTGCAACCCCCTTAGCAGACAACGAACCTTGCCGATTGCAGACCCTATTCGTGTCAATTACCCATGGGAATAGAGCACGAACTTGCTTTTTCCTCATTGCACACCGTACCCGCAACCATACGTCGTTTTCTCCGAAGAAACGAGGCCCCGCCCAACGTAGTTTATAAATTTCTGTCTGCTGTCTGACAGTTACTCGTCTTCTGTCTATCCGTTCTGAATCTGGCATGGGTAAGAGGCAGGAACGTCTGCTTTCTCCACAGTTCCAAACCATAATTGAAAATAATCTAATGCTCCCGGTTGTTTTCACGAGAACAAATATGATAGAACTCCCGAACGAATTACCTAGGGATTATACTGATTTATTGACAATCACGGCCAAACAGGACCAGGAGACATTCTGATGCCCAGAGGACGAGAGAAAGATCGAGAGCTTCGTCGCAAACACCGGAAGAATCAACGGCGCATGAAGGCTCTTGAGCAAGCCCAACGCAAAGCCGGCACCAAGAAATAAGCCCCTGCCTTTCTCTCGCTCATCGCGGCCCATTTTTGACTCGGGTCATGGACGAGGATCAGTAGCGTAATCCGACAATTGTAGCCCCCGGCCCACAATCATCGCACGTGCCATGTTTTTTTCTTTCCTCCTCACCCCGGCCCTCTCCCTCCAAGGGAGAGGGAGCAGATGAAAATAGCACCTCGACGTGTCGGGACATCACATAAAAGTCGTGTTTTTCGATGCGGCCGGAACCTTGTTTCGCGTCAAGGGATCCGTCGGGGACGTATATCTGCAATATGCCGCAAAGTATGGCGTGCCTCGTTCGCCCGACGTGGTGACCAAGGTGAATCAGGCGTTCAAGGATGCCTTTCGTCAAGCGCCTCCACCGATTTTTGCCGTAGAGCAACCTGAAAAATTGAAGCAATGCGAAAGACTCTGGTGGTTTGACATCGTGCATGCGGTGTTCTATCGCGTCGGTATGTTCGAAGGTTTCGATGATTATTTCGATGAGGTCTACGAAGCTTTTAGCCGGGCAGAAGCATGGGACCTCTATCCTGAAGTGCCGGAGGTTCTACAGCAATTGCGCTCGCAAGGCTATGAATTGGGAGTCATCTCCAATTTCGACACACGGTTTTTTGAAATTATCCGGGCGTTACGGTTGGAGCATTTTTTCGATTCCATCACGATTTCCAGTATCGCCGGGTCGGCCAAACCCGCTGAGAAGATTTTCCGCCATGCCTTGGCTCAACACGTGGTCGAACCGGAAGAGGCCATGCACGTGGGCGATGATCTCAAGGAAGATTTTGAAGGAGCCACCGATGCCAGGTTAAGGGGAGTCCTTCTCGATCGGGACAAGATAGGCATGGACGACAAGATACCTTGCGTTGCCGACCTGCGAGGCTTGCACCATCTTCTTCAATGAACACAATGTCCGGCCCCTTCCTTGACTTCGGAAAGAATGGCTTGCTAGACTTTTTCCCAACTTCTTGGTTTTATTTGAAAAATTCTCAATACATGGCAATAGAATTACGTAAATTCAATTTGGCACGAAACAAACGTTGAGGAATGTTATGAAGGATTTTTTTGAGTTGGATTGTGATCTGATTTTGCAACGGCTGGTTTTGATGGCCGAAGGCTTTGAAGAGGACTGGGGCGCGGGCGAAGAAGGTGATGAGGAAAAGCTTCCCGATCCGCCAAGCGGCGTCAGGGCCGTCGCGGGCAATGGATTTATTACGCTGAGTTGGGATGCCGTGCCGGATGCAATGTATTACAACGTCTATTATCAGACCTCTCAAGGGGTCAGCATCAAGCCCAATGAACTGACTCGTCCGATTGCGGGTCAGGAAGATTTCAACCCCGTGATTGGAGTCACCAAGGAAAAAGGGAATTGCATCGAAGGTCCTTCCTGCCCCTACACGCATAACGACCTTGCCAACGGGTTGTGTTACCACTACGTGGTCACCGTCGTGACTGCGGACGGAGAAAGCCGGGAATCGGAAGAAGTCATGTCGATCCCTTCGCCGTACTTGCCCGTGTTGCAGTTTGGGCAGGAAGGCGTCGATGACGGGGAGTTTCGTTCGCCGACTGGCATTGCCCTCGATAGCGACGGCAACATCTACGTGGCGGATACTGATAATCATGCCATTCAGCGGTTCGATAAGGACGGCAATTGTTTGGCTCGTTGGGGCGGGGAAGCCGACTCGGAAGACGGCACCTTCTATTATCCCCGCGGGTTGGCGACCGCTCCGGAAGGACACGTGTACGTGGCGGACAGTGGAAACAACCGCGTTCAGAAGTTTGATCCCGACGGGAACTTTTTGAATGCCTGGGGCAAGTTCGGCTTTGCCTGGCGCGGGGCCGAGGCCGGGAAATTCGACGTGCCATGGGGGGTGGCCACGGATCAACAGGGCAATCTCTACGTGTCGGACACAAGTAACTCTCGTATCCAGAAATTTCAGTCGGACGGCAGCCCCCTGATCAAATGGGGAAAGGACGGGAGTTTTGACGGCGCCTTCTATTTCCCGCGAGGGCTGACGGTCGACTTTGCCGGACATATTTACGTGGCCGATGAAGGCAATCATCGCATTCAGAAATTCGACTCCCGTGGCAATTTCCTTGCGAAGTGGGGAAGAGAAGGCACGGGGCTCGGGCAGTTCAAATCTCCCTGGGGCGTGGCGTGCGACGCCTTGGGCAACGTGTACGTGGTGGACAGCGGGAATCACCGTATTCAAAAGTTTGATTCGAACGGGACGTATCTGTGTTCTTGGGGCAATCGAGGGCTCACGGAAGCTCAGGTGAATTTTCCATCCGGTATTGCGGTAGACAAGGAAGGGTACGTCTACGTGGTGGACAGCGGGAACTACCGGGTGCTGAAGTTCGCGCCCACTGAAGAGGAACTCGCCAGGGGCCGGGAAAAAGCTGACAAGGCCGCAGAAGCCGAAGGCGCCCCGCTTGCCGTGCCGTTGGTGGGGAAACCCGGTGATACGGAAGCGATGCTGAGTTGGATGGAGGTGCCCGGTGCCGTGTCTTACAACCTCTACTTCAGCACCGATCCCGGTGTGTCCAAAGAGACGGCGACGCTCATTGAAGGGGTGACGAGTCCTTATACCCATACCGGCTTGACGAACAATACGGCCTATTACTATGCGCTCACGAGCGTTGATGAGCATGACGTCGAGAGTGCCCTGTCGGAAGAACAGGAAGTCATGCCCGTGCTGATTGACGTGGCCGCACCGCAGAATCCGGATATCGTCCTGAATCATGGAGCGTATATGACGAATTCGTTGGACGTGGTGGCGACGATTTCAGCCAGGGACGTGGATACCGGCGTAGCGGGCTATTTCATCTCTGAAAATCCCATGACTCCCGGCGCGACCTTGCCGGGATGGATCGAAGTCGAACCGGAGCATCGTTTTGGGGCGACGATTCCTCTAACTTTATCGCCCGGTGACGGGCCAAAAACGGTGTACGCGTGGTTCAAAGACGTCGGCAATAACATCTCGATCCCGGCCAGTGCGAACATTTTGCTGAATACCTCGGGGTACGTCTGTACGGGTAAATGGGGAAAACCAGGTCGTGGGGCCTCGTTGCTGCACGGCGGTGAGTTCATGGCGCCGCTCTATGGGCTGGCTATCGACAACCAGGGTTCCTTGTTCGTTATCGACAACGGGAACACCCGTGTTCAAAAGTTCGATCGCAATGGGAACTTCATCCTGCTGTGGGGAAATTTCGGCACGGCCAATGGGAATTTCAACAGTCCCACGGGTATCGCGTGTGATGGAAAAGGTGACGTGTACGTGTGCGATACCAACAACCATCGCGTACAGAAGTTTGATGGAAAACTAGGCCAATACCTCATGAAAATCGGCGGGCGTGGGAACGGAGAAGGGCAGTTCAATGCGCCTTGGTCCATTGCCGTCGACCGGGTTCGCGGCTATCTGTACGTTGTCGACAGTGCCAATTTCCGCGTACAGAAATTCGATGAGGACGGTGAGTTTGTGATGCAGTGGGGCAGTTTCGGGAATAACGACGGGCAATTCTATTTTGCCCGGGGTATTGCCGTCGATCAGAATGACGGGATGGTCTACGTCGTGGACATGGGGAATCACCGTATCCAGAAGTTCGATACCAGCACCAACGTCCTCCCGCAACTCGTGGCCAAATGGGGTGGAGGGATCGGTCCTGGGCACGCGAGCAGCGCACAGGCCCAGGAGCCGGGCCAATTTCGTTCACCCTGGGGAATTGCGGTAGACGGCGCAGGTGACGTCTACGTCTCGGACACCGGGAATCAGCGGCTGCAAAAATTTGATCGGGACGGAAACTTCATCACCCAATGGGGAGGGTTCGGCAATGCCGAAGGGCAATTCAACTTTCCCTATGGGCTCGTAGTCGATCATCGAGGCCACGTCTTCGTGGTGGATAGCGGCAACATGCGCGTCCAACACTTCATGCCGGCCGAAGACGCCGAAGAGTTCCTGCAGGAAGAAGCGGAAACGGTGGCGGCTCTTCCGGAAAGCGAAGCGCAATAACCGCCTGACTCCGTACAGAGCGAGGCCCCCGCGATGGCATGTGCCGTCCGGGGGCCTTACTATTCTCAAGTCCCAAAATAGAGCGAAAAAAACATTTTTTCGGTTTTCTATCCCAAACATTCGGATAAGATACAAAATCGGCCACCATAATCGACTATCCACTAGAGCCGGATACCTTCAGCAGGTATGTACAGATAGAGAATTCTCATGGGAAAAGCCGAAGCAACCGTTGAGGAGTTGGTGGGTATGATCGAGCGCGGTGAGTTGCGCCTGCCTGAGATGCAGCGCCGCTACGTCTGGCGCTCAACCCGCGTACGGGATCTGCTAGATTCGCTTTACCGCGGCTACCCTTCGGGCGCTATCCTGCTATGGGAAACGGATGAGGAGGTTCCCCTTCAGGACATGGCGGTCACGCAGGCGGCCAATCCCTTCTCGAGTACTCGGTTGCTCCTCGACGGTCAGCAGCGCCTCACTTCATTAGCCGCAGTTATCCATGGTGAGGCGGTCACGGTGCGTGGACGTAAACGGCCCATTGAGTTACTTTTCAATCTTGAACACCCCGACGAATTATCCTTGGTTACTGAAGTGTACGAAGATGGCTCTGATGACGAAGACGATGAGGAACGGATTGAGGACGAGACGGACTCTACCGAGGACGAGTTACAGAAGCGCTTTGACAGCATGACCTTCGTCGTCGCGACAAAGAAGCTTGCCCGGCTACCACATTGGGTCAAGGTGAGTGATGTATTCAAGACCAACAGCAACGGAGCCTTTCTCAAGCGGGCTGGTGTGGAAAACTTCGACGATCCAAACTATGAGCGTTACAGCCAGCGGTTGGGCCGACTACGAGCCATCCGTGAATACTCCTACCGAATGGATGTCCTAGAACGCTCGCTCTCCTACGACGAGGTCACCGAGATTTTCGTACGGGTGAATTCACTTGGCGCTAAGCTGCGCAGTTCAGATTTGGCACTGGCGCAAATCACCGCTAAGTGGCGAAACTCCCTGAAAGAATTCCAAGCATTTCAGCAGGATTGCAAACGGGAAGGCTTTGACCTCGACTTGGGTAGCGTCCATCTACGGAATTTGGTGGCTTTCGCCACCGGACAGTCGCGCTTTCTCACTATCGGCGGCTTAATCTTGGATGCTCTGAAAGCGGGCTGGAAGGAGAGTCGCCGCGGTATGGAATTTGCTTTGAACTTCATGCGCAGCAACGCGAAGATCGAGAGTTCAGCGTTACTCGCTTCTCCATTCATCCTAATCACGGTGGCCTACTTTGGGCACAAACGCGACTATTCCTTATCGCCCGATGAGTCAGAGAATCTGCGTTGTTGGGTACTTTTGGCTAATGCCAAAGGCCGATATTCACGAGGCTCCAGTGAGACCATCCTCGACCAAGATCTTCTAATTATACGAGAGGGCAGAGGTGCGAATGAACTCATGGATGGTCTGCGTCGGCAAGTCGGTCGCCTCGATATTACACCTGAGGAGTTAGAAGGCCGCAACCAACGTAGCGCTCTTTTCAAGACAATGTTTCTTGCTTTTCGTGCCGCTGGAGCGAAAGACTGGCGCTCCAATTTGGCCATCGCAATCAATCACAAAGGTACTCAGCACAAACTTCAGTTTCACCACATCTTTCCAAAGGCGGTGCTTAAGGACACTTATACTGTTCGTGAGGCGGATGATATTGCCAACCTCTGCTTTATCTCTGGTAAGACCAACCAGCAGATTAAGGACAAGTCACCGCAGGCCTATTTCCCCGACCTTCTCAAGAAGGTAGGCCGCGAGCCGTTCATGGCCCAGTGTATTCCGACAGATACGAATCTTCTTGGTCTGGAAGCATATAAGGCATTCCTAGTCGAGCGTCGAAAACAGATAGCGAAACGACTTAATGAGTTTCTGCAGCAGGCGTAGCGTAAGCCAATGAAGGCAGTTGGGGGCTTTGTATTTACCGTCGATTTTTTTAGAAAAACTTGCTAAGCTGTTTTCGCATTTTTCTCACCGGTTTTTGTTCAACGACAACTTTATGGTTTCACTTCTGATGACTCGATCATCGGGCATATATCTCTTTCAGGGGACGTGCTGATGGCTCTCTGGGACAAGACGCGAATCGGCTTGACGTTTGATGACGTGGTGTTGGTGCCCGCCAAATCGGAAGTGATGCCCGGCGACGTGGATTGTGCCACGCACGTCTCGCGGCACATTACGATCAATATCCCGATTTTGAGCGCCGCCATGGATACCGTGACGGAAGGTCGTTTGGCTATCGCATTGGCACGGGAAGGAGGCATCGGGGTGCTCCATCGGGCCATGTCGCCGGAGAATCAGGCCAGGGAAGTGGACAAGGTAAAAAAATCCGAAAGCGGCATGATTATGGATCCCATTACGATCTCACCCGATCAAACCATTCGGGATGCCCATGAAATCATGGCGACGTACCGGATTTCCGGCATTCCGGTCACGAGAGAAAAAAAGTTGGTGGGGATTCTGACTAATCGGGATCTGCGATTCGAGTCGCGGTTGGATTTGCCGGTCTCCCAGGTGATGACGCAGGAACGGTTGGTGACGGTACCGGAGGGCACGAGTCTTACCAAAGCCCGTGAAATTCTGCACGAGCATCGGATTGAAAAGTTGCCCGTTGTCAATGACGCATTCGAACTCAAGGGGCTCATCACGATCAAGGACATTCAAAAACAGATCAAGTACCCGAACGCCTGCAAAGATACCCACGGCCGGTTACGAGTCGCCGCGGCCGTCGGCGTGGGAGAGGACGTGCCGGAACGCGTCGAGCGGCTGGTCAAGGCCGGTGTGGACATGCTCGTCGTGGATACGGCGCACGGGCATTCCCAGAGCGTCATCGACACCGTGAAGATGATCAAGCAACGCCATGCGTCCATGGAGGTGGTAGCCGGAAACATCGCGACGGCGGAAGGCGCCAAGGAACTCGTGAACGTGGGTGCCGACGCGGTGAAGGTGGGCGTGGGGCCGGGCTCGATTTGTACGACGCGGATCGTCTCGGGAGCAGGGGTTCCCCAACTGACCGCCATTGCCGATTGTGCCGAAGCCTTGAGCGGAACCGGCGTTCCGGTACTGGCCGATGGAGGCATCAAATATTCGGGTGACATTTCCAAAGCCTTGGCCGCGGGAGCCTCCGCAGTGATGATCGGGTCCCTGTTTGCCGGCACCGAAGAATCACCGGGGGAAACCGTCCTGTATCAGGGCCGTACCTACAAAGAGTATCGGGGCATGGGATCGCTCGGAGCCTTGGAACGATGGGGTCGTGACCGTTACCGGCAGGAAGGGCAGGCCGTGGCAAAGCTGGTGCCGGAAGGCATCGAAGCCCGTGTGCCCTATAAGGGTCTGCTGTCCAATATGGTGTATCAATTGGTCGGCGGGCTGAAGGCCGGAATGGGATATTGCGGGTGCCGGTCCATTCCGGAGTTGCAACAAAACGCCCAGTTCATTCGTCTCACCAACGCCGGATTGCGAGAAGGCCACGTGCATGACGTGGTCATAACCAAGGAGGCGCCCAACTATAGGGCTGACGTCGAATAAGTGAGGCAGGACCCGACTTCGACAACATCATCCATGGCGTCCTGTCACGATACCATCGTCGTTCTTGATTTCGGGTCACAATACACCCAACTGATTGCTCGCCGGATTCGAGAGTCCCACGTTCACTCCGTTATCCTTCCTTCTTCCGCTTCCCTGGAAACGATTCAAGCGAATCGTCCCAAGGGCATCATTCTGTCCGGTGGGCCCGCCAGTGTGACGAACGTCGGTCGGCCGGAATGGTCAAAGATGATTATGAAAGAAGGAGTGCCGATTCTCGGCATTTGCTACGGCATGCAATTGATGGCGCAATCCATGGGCGGGCGAGTCGGCAGGGCGAAGCACAGGGAATTCGGTCGCGCCGGGTTGCTGGTTCAGGATGAATCAGATTTATTCAGGGGACTGGCTGGGAAAAGTCCTTTTTCGGTCTGGATGTCGCACGGCGACCGGATTGAAACGTTGCCTCCCGGGTTCGAGGCCATTGCGCAGACGGCTAATTCTCCCATTGCCGCGATGAAGTTGGTTCACGGGCAACGTCGTTTCTACGGCCTGCAGTTTCACCCCGAAGTCGCCCATACGACGCATGGCGCACGCATCCTCAAAAACTTCGTCCGTCATATTTGCGGGGCGAGACCAACCTGGACCATGGGGTCGTTTTTGCACGATTCCATTGATCAAATTCGCGAGTACGTCGGCAAGGAGAACGTGCTCTGTGCCCTGAGCGGGGGAGTCGATAGTACGGTGGCGGCGGCCATGACTCATCGGGCGATCGGAAAGCAATTGACCTGTGTGTTTATCGACAACGGTGTGATGCGGAAACAGGAAGCCAAACAACTCAAGCAGGTGTTCAGGTCGTTTAGGGCGGACACGCAGGTCCGCCCCTACATCCGGATGGTGAACGCCTCCGGGGAATTTTTACGAGCGCTGGGCGGAACGACCGATCCCGAAAAAAAGCGCAAGATCATCGGGCGTCAATTCATCAAGGCGTTCGAGCGCGAAGCGCGAAACATCGGCAACGTGCGGTACCTGGTCCAAGGCACACTCTATCCCGACGTGATTGAAAGCGTGAGCCACAAGGGGCCGTCAGCGACGATCAAGTCGCACCACAACGTCGGCGGGCTTCCGGCCAGGATGAAGCTCAAATTGATCGAACCGCTTCGGGAACTATTCAAGGATGAAGTCCGACTGCTGGGCAGGGAACTGGGTTTGCCGGACGACGTGGTCCATCGTCACCCTTTTCCGGGGCCGGGCTTGGCTATTCGCGTGCTCGGCGCCGTGACGCCGGCTCGCTTGGACATGCTCAGAGAAGCGGACGCCGTGTTTATCGATGAATTAAAGGCGCAAAGCCTGTACGGGAAGACGTGGCAGGCGTTTGCCGTGTTGCTGCCCGTTCGCACCGTCGGGGTGATGGGTGATCAACGGACGTATGAGCACGTGATCGGGTTGCGAGCCGTGACCAGCGTGGACGGCATGACCGCGGATTGGGCCCCGTTGCCAGTGACATTTCTGGCGCACGTGGCGAACCGGATCATCAACGAAGTGCCGGGAGTGAACCGCGTCGTGTACGATATCAGTTCCAAGCCGCCGAGTACGATCGAATGGGAGTAGCCGACGACAGACCGAATTGGTCATGAGTATGAATAGCCTGAAGCCGTCATTCCTGCGGAAGCAGGAATCCAGCGTTTTTCTCTTCACGAACGAGGGAAAAAGCAAAGATCTTGGATTCGTCCCCGACATCCTTAATCGGGGATCCAGTTTATATGGTCGGGAATGACGGATTGGAGAGAGACGTCTATTTTTCATCTCTTGGGGTGCAGGCGGCCAACCTGCATGAGAGATTGAAATCCATGATGGTTCGATTGCAAAAAGTCATTGCCGCCAGTGGAGTGGCTTCCCGGCGCGCGGCTGAAACCATGATCCGGGAGGGGCACGTTACAGTGAACGGTCAAGTCGTGCGCGTGCTTGGCACGTGTATCGATCCATCGAAAGACCACGTGAAGATCGATGGTCGTCACGTGCAACCGGCCGAGCCTGAAGTGTTCGTTTTCTTGCATAAGCCGCCCGGGTACGTCACCACGATGGACGACCCGCAAGGCCGTCCGACGGTTGCGGATCTGGTGCCGAAGGTAAAAGTGCGAGTGTTCCCGGTCGGCCGGCTGGACTATGACACCGAAGGATTGTTGCTGTTGACGAATAACGGAAAGGTGGCGCAGGCCTGCGTTCATCCTCGTTACCACGTGCCGAAGACGTATCTGGTCAAAGTGTCAGGCGTGTGTACGGATGAGGAAATCCGAAACCTCGAGGACGGGGTGGTTTTGGATGACGGGATAACCGCTCCGGCCACCGTGAGAAAATCCGGAAAAGCCAAGGTCAATTCATGGCTGGAACTCACGATTTACGAAGGTAGAAAACATCAGATCAAGCGCATGCTCGAAGCCTTGGGCCATCGCGTTGTGCGTATCAAGCGAATTCGTTTCGGTCCGATCGAGTTGGGAGATCTGCCCGCGGGTGCTTCCCGGTTTGCTACCGATGCCGAAGCCAATGCCCTGCGGGCAGTGGTGCATCGAACGGCCGGGGCCCGAAGCATGCGTGGATCGGTGAAGTCGTCAGACTTGCAAAGTTCGGGACCGGCTGGAGATACTGTGCCGCCGCGCGTGCGTCAAACGAATGTTCCGGCAAAAAGAAATTTGAGCGGTGCGGGCCGCAACGTGCGTCCGGCTTCGGACGGTACCCGGCCACAGGGGCGCGTGGTGAAAAGCAAGGGTCGCACACGGACTCGAAAAGGATAAGCAACACCGTGAAGCGTACACACCATTGTGGAGAGCTGACTCGTGAGCAGGATGGCCAACCCGTCACGTTGATGGGATGGGTGCATGGCCGGCGTGATCACGGAGGCGTGTTGTTCATCGACGTGCGTGATCGTTTTGGCGTGACGCAACTCGTGTTTGACGTAGAGGCCGATCAAACTATTCACGAGCAGGCCAACGAACTCCGCAACGAATTTGTGATTGCCGCTACGGGACAGGTGCGGTTGAGACCCGAGGAGTCGGTGAACCCGCAGATCACGACCGGGGAAATCGAAATTCGCGTTGACGCATTGGATGTGTTGAATCGCGCCAATACTCCGCCCTTTTTAATCGAAGATGACAGCCAGGCCACGGAAGCCCTGCGGTTGAAACATCGCTACTTGGATTTACGCCGGCCGCCCATGCAGCGCTTGCTCACGTTGCGTCATGACGTGACCTACCTGACGAGGCAGTTTCTCCATGAACGCCGGTTTCTGGAAATCGAGACTCCGATTCTGACGAAGAGTACGCCCGAAGGGGCCAGGGATTACCTGGTGCCGAGTCGCGTCAATCAAGGGTCATTTTTTGCCTTGCCGCAATCACCGCAATTGTTCAAACAGATCCTGATGGTGGGCGGAGCCGACCGGTACTTTCAGATCGCCCGTTGTTTCCGCGACGAAGATCTGCGGCTCGACCGGCAACCCGAGTTTACGCAGATCGACCTTGAGATGTCGTTCGTGGAACGCGACGACGTCATGAACCTGACGGAAGAGTTGCTGAGACTCGTGTGCAAGGACGAGGCGGGTGTTTCGTTGCCGTCTCCGTTCCCGCGGCTGACCTATCAGGAAGCCCTGTCGCGCTATGGGACTGACAAACCCGATCGTCGCTTCGGGTTGGAACTTCACGATCTGAACGAAGTCGCCAAACAGGTCGAGTTCAAAGTATTCAGAGAAACGGTGGAACAAGGCGGGCAGGTTTCCGGGCTCGTGGTTAAAGGCGGCGCGGACATCGCACGCAACCAGATCGACAAGCTTATTGACGTTGCCAAAGGGTTTGGGGCCAAGGGCTTGGCTTGGGTCAAGATCACCGAAGGGTGGCAGTTTGAGTCGGCTGTTGCCAAATTTCTCGATGCCGGACTGTTTCAGTCTGCACTGCCGGATGCCTGTCCCGGTGACCTCCTGCTGTTTGTCGCAGACAAACCCGCCGTCACGTATGACGTGTTGGGCCGGCTTCGCTTATACCTCGGCGTCGAATTGAAATTGATCGATCACGACAAATGGGAGCCGGTCTGGGTCACGGATTTTCCCATGTTCGAATACGATGCAGCGGAACAACGGTACGTGGCGCTGCACCATCCCTTCACGTCGCCTCGTGCCGACGACGTTTCAGTCCTGGATTCCGACCCGTTACACGTTCACGCGCAAGCCTATGACGTGGTTCTCAACGGGTTCGAGATCGGTGGGGGCAGTATTCGTATCCACCGGAGTGAGTTGCAGCAAAACGTGTTCAACCTGTTGGGGATTTCCAAGGAAGCCGCTCAGGAAAAGTTCGGGTTTTTGCTGGACGCGCTGGAGTATGGCGCCCCGCCCCACGGTGGCATTGCCCTGGGCCTGGACCGCCTGGTCATGCTGCTCGGCAAAGCCGAATCCATTCGAGAAGTCATTCCCTTCCCCAAAACGCAAAAAGTCCAATGCCTGATGACCGAAGCCCCGTCGGACGTCGGACAAACCCAACTCAAAGAACTCGGCATCAAACTCGACGTTGAAATCTAAAGAAGAACTAGAGAGAGCTCTCCTTGTTGTCATCCCCGACTTGATCCCCGATTAAGGATGTCGGGGACGGATCCAGGGGGGACTGGTTTCCTTTGTGAAGAGAACGACGCTGGATTCCCGATTAAAGATGTCGGGAATGACGGAGGGGGAAATGTCAGGAATGACGGAAGGGGGCAGTGAATGTGTCAACGAATGAGTGAACACATACGGGAATGACCGATTAAAAATGCGAAGGGCAGGCTCCAGCCTGCCCCTACCAGAAGAAATCAGTGGCCTGTAGGGGACGTCCCCCGTGCCAGGTAGGTTGGGTTAGTGAAGCCCTTCAACTTTGCTCAGGACAGGCGTAACCCGACAACCCCAACTAGATGGGAATGGCTTGTTGTGCGACGCTACTGACCCGTGTTTTGGAATGCGTCACGTATGCTTCGTTCAGTTCGATAAGAACAGCTTTGCGATTCAATTCGGCGGCCACCATACCAGTGGTCCCGGAACCGGAAAACGGGTCAAGGACCAAATCTCCGGGACGACTGCCCAGAAGTATGCAACGCCTCGCCAGTTCTTTTGGGAAAACGGCGGGATGGGGCGTGCCACTGGAATCGGGTCCCAATAGCCAATAATTCTTGAGGTTTGCGCCAGTTTCTTCACGGACGGCTTGATTGTCGTAGTAGTAATTTGGAGTTTTCGAGAACAGGAAAACCTCCTCTGTCGCATTTGAGGGACGATTTTTGACGCTCTCCGGCATAGGGGCTTTCTTTACCCAAGTAATATTCGACCGCAGCAACCACCCATCCGCTTGCAGAGCGAATGCCACTCGCCACGGCAACCCCATCAGATCACGGTCTTTCAGCCCCCAACAATCGGGTACGGTACAGTTGCGTCTTTGAATCAGTTTCCTGGTGTTGCCGACTTGTGCATTGGGGCCACAATTTCCGGTTCCGCCGTTGCGAGCGTATCCGTCACCGACGTTCAGCCAAAACGTTCCGTCATCAGTCAGGACCCTTCGCACATCGCGGAAAATTTTTACAAGGTTTTCCACGTATGCTTCAGGAGAAGGTTCAGTACCTATCTGTGCTGAATGATCGTAATCCCGCAACCCCCAATATGGCGGAGAAGTGACGCAACATTGAATCGATCGGGCTTCAAGTTGAGGGAGGATATCCCGGTTGTCGCCCAGCAGGATTTCCACGCCATCGTATTCCGGTTTTTTGTGTGTCATGCGACGTTCCGTCAACAAATATATTCTCAATCAAATCCAGATTCGCCACACGATTGGCGAACAATACGGGCTAGGCGTTTTGCACGTTGACCACGATGCTGTGCAGGCCCGTGGCGCCGTTGGGTTGAGGGCGGGTGATTTCTGAGGTTTGCACGGTGCCGGTGGTATCGACGGCGCGAACGGAAACCATGCTCTTGCCATCCGGCATATCGTCCCGCTGATAGTTCCAGACCACCCAGGACCATGGGGATTGGGGCGGTTCGATGGCGGCATCGAGCCACGTTTTCTCCTGATCGAAACTCAGTTGTACCTGGGCAATGGAATTAGGCCCGCCGAAGGCGATACCGCGGAATTGCACGTTGGGGCCGCGGATATCCTGGTAATGTCCCGGGCTGTCGATTCGGGAAAAAATATGGATCGTGCCCTCGTCGGTCCACCCTTTGCGCTGCCAGTAGCCCTGATAGTCCCCGTTGTACACCTCAATTTCCGTAATCCACTTGACGTTCTTGATGCCGTATAACCCGGGGACGATCAAACGTACTGGAAACCCATGGGCTTTGGGAAGTTTTTCCCCGTTCATGAGATAGGCCAACATCACTTCATCGTGCATGGCCCGTTCAAAGGGGATGCTGTCATGATAGGCGTCGGCTCCGCGAAAAATGACGTCTCTTGCGGTTTCAGCGTCGGCCCCGGCTTCAATCAGCAACTCTTTCAGGGAAATTCCCCGCCAGATGGCATTGCCGAGACTCGTTCCCCCCGGCAGGGTATCGATGCACATGAGGGTGGAGACCTGATCGAACGGTCTGCGATTCAGGAGATCCCGCCATTTGAGTACCATGGGGTTGCTGACGGCGCCCTTGATTACCATTTGCCATTGCTCCTGGTCGAGATCGCGCGAGAGGTTGTACGGAGAGTCCATATAATTGACGGTATAAAATTTTTCATTGGGCGTGAAATAGTGTGTTTCACGTGGAGGAATGGCAAACATGCTGCCGAGGTCGCACCCGCCGGTAAGGCTGCCGAGTCCCACCATGGTGCCCAAGCTGCCAAGTTGAAACAATTTGCGACGGGTAATGTCCATGGGCGAGAAGGGGAGATGTTTTTGGGGATCTTCAGGCTTTTGCAAGTACTATAATAGTACAGTGCCCGACCCTCTGCAAGAAGAAGAGCGTTATGGTGCAGGCTGTTGAGCCAGGACCAACGGAAGAGGTTCCCACGTCCTGCCTCCGTTGGGTGACCGGAAGAGTCCTGCGCGATTCGTGCCGACGTACAAGGTCGAAGGGTCCGTCGGACTGATGACCAAAGCCCGGATGTTGAGATTGGTCAGTCCCTCATTGATCGCATCCCATGTTTGGCCTCCGTCCCGGCTGATATGGACTCCGGCTCGACTGGCCACAAAGACAACGCCAGGGGTCACCGGGTCGAGAATGAGATCACTGAAAAATTGGTCGGGCAGGGCTTCTCCAATCCGTTGCCAGGATTCCCCACCGTTGGTTGTTTTAAAGAGGCCCTTTAACGTGGCCGTATACACGGTGTGGGGCGCATGGGGGGCAATCTTGATTTTCACCACGCTGAGGGCGCGTGACGCTTTCAATACCTCGGGCGGCACCAGACCGTTGTTGACCTTTGTCCAATTCCTGGCTCCATCGAGCGAACGATACACGCCTCCGCTGGTGCCGGCGTACAGGGTCTGCGGCTGGTTGGGGTCCACGTCGATAGTCACGACCATGAGGACTTCGATCATCCCGTCCATGCGTTTGGCCCAGGTGGCGCCGGCATTCTCCGTTTCGAAGACGCCCATCGACGTGGCCGCAAAGATATGCTGGCTCGATCCAGGAACGAATTTGAGTTCATGTACCACCGAGGTAATGGTCACGCCTTCCAAACCCTTGCGTTGCGAGATCCATTGCTGGCCGCCGTTAAAACTCTTGAAGACCGCGTCGCCCTTGGTGCCGGCGTACACGTTAGCCGGAAGCAGGGGGTCGACGGCCAGCGAAATCACGCGGGAATGAGTCATGCCTTTGGATACGTTGACCCAGGTTTTACCGGCATCGCGGGTCTTGAAGATGTAGTCGTTCGTGGCCACGTAGAGCAGGCTGGGCTTGGTGGGGTGTAACGCGATCTCAACGACTGTTTCGCCGCTTCTCCCACAAGCCGAGAGGGTCAGACAACAAACGAAAATTGATAAGAAACGTGTCAACGTGGCTTCACGATTGGGGATGGATCGTTCCGCCACACTATCACACGGACGATTGGTTGAGAAGGGACGTTTCACGTGCCCAATGCCATAGCGAATCTTCTCTTTCTCTTCTTTCCAGTGCAGAAAAGTGTACTCGAAGCCTGTGCGGGACGGCGTTATTCGATAACGGGAAGGGTAGAGACGGGGGCTTTGTCGGCACGTTCATAAAGTGCCAAGGCTTCGGGCATCCATTTTTGAAGGTTTTGAATGCGTGTCTCGTGCGCAGGGTGGGTTGACAGAAATTCCGGAGGAGAGTTTTTGGAAGATTCCGCCATGCGTTCCCACAGAAGTACGGCTTCTCTCGGGTCGTATCCAGCCTCGGCGGCCAGGAGTAACCCGATATAGTCCGCTTCGGATTCATGGCTTCGACCAAAGGGCAGCAGGACACCGACCCCCAACGCCTGCATGGCCAATGCCTGAGTGATGGGTTTCATGTCCAAGGCTGCCGCAGCGATCTGCATTCCGACGTTGGCTACCGAGTGCTGGCTGATTCGTTCGGCGCCATGGCGGGCCAGTGCATGAACGACTTCATGCCCCATGATTGCCGCCAACCCGTTTTCGTTTTTGGCTTCGGGGAAAATGCCCGTATAAAATCCGATTTTACCGCCGGGCAAGGCCCACGCGTTCTTGGTCTTGTCGTCTTTGATCACCGTGACTTCCCATTGGAACGATTTCGCGCGTTCGGCGTACTTGGACCGTTTGGCCGCGGCAATAATCCGTTCAGCCACACGTTGCACGGGTTCCACTTCCTCCGGGTCGTTGGAGATGACCACCTCCGGATCATTGAGCGTTTGGGCATAGGCCTGGTTGCCCATGTGAACTTCCTGGCTTTCCGGGATCAGCAGAAACTGCGACCTGTTCGTGTACGGGTTCGTCGCACATCCCGCCACGTTGATGATGATACAAAACAGGGTAAGCGTTTGCATCACACGTTTGACCATATGCCGAACGTGCATCGGAATCTCCTTGCCTGACCGGTTTTGCCCCATGAGGGGTAGAATCCTATTTTTACGATTCAGGGATGGAAATGTCGAGTTCTTCAACGGTTTCGTATCGTGCCAGGGCCGGTGCGGTTTCCTGTCGCGGGCCTATGATCAGGATAACAAACTGGTCCGGTCTGATGTGCGTACGGGCCGCTTTTTGTACTTGAGGCACGGTCGTTTCTTCGACGCCGGTCCTGAACCGGCTCAGCCAATCAGCAGGATATCCGAAATATTCATAGGTAAGAAATTTTCCGAGGAGTTTTCCGGGAGAATCGACCGAAAAGACAAAAGAATTCAGGAGACTGGTCTTGGCCTTGCGTACTTCCTCTTCAGTCGGAGGTTCCGTTTCCATGATCTTATGGGCTTCCTCCAATAACGCGTCGATGCCTGCTCGCGTGGTTTCCGTTTTGGTGGACATTGAAAAACTGGCGGTGGCCGGATAGTCCCACCCGAATCCGATTCCGCCGTCCACGTCATAGGCCAATCCTTTTTGTGAACGAATATTGGAAAAGAGCCGAGCCCCGAAAGACCCGGAGACGATTTGGTTGATAATGACCACCGGATGGTAGTCCGGGTGTTTTCGCGTGAGACCCAAATGTCCGATGATGATTTTGGCTTGGGTCATATCGTCTTTCTCAACGTAATAGACCTTTCTCGTGGTAGAGGCCTGGTACGGGACAACCGGATCATCAAAGGCTTTCCCTTGCGGCCAACTCCCGAACGTGTGTTTGACCAGGTCTATGGCCTTATCCGTTTGGAAATCGCCGACCAGGCCCAGGATGATGCGATTGGGGACAACATATTTGGCATGCCAATCGACGAGATCCTGTCGGGAAATATTGTTGACGGTGTCATAAGTCTCGACCCGGGCATAGGGTGAATCGTTGCCGTATATCAACTTTGCAAATTCCCGGGACAGGATGCCGCCCGGATTGTCGTTTTGCCTGGCGATCCCGGCCATGACCTTCTTTTTAGCAAGGGTCAGTTTTTCCTGATCGAAGCGCGGGTTTCGCAGGACTTCGCCGAATACCGAAAAGACTTCGGAAAAGTCTTCACTCAAACACGTCATCGAGGCTGAGCCACTGGCCACGCCGATACCGGTTTCAATCGACGCGGCTTTGCGTTCCAGGTAGTCATCGAGCGCATCGCCGGTCCGTGTCGTCGTGCCTCCGCTTCGCGTGACGGTTCCCGTGAGTCCGGCCAAGCCGACCTTGTCGGCCGGTTCCAGACGGGAGCCGGTCCGGATACGTGCCGAAACCTGGACAATCGGGAGTTCGTGATCTTCCAGGAGAAACACCACCATGCCGTTGTCCAGGACAATCCGGGTTGGTTGCGGAATATGCAGATCCGGCAGAGGGGGGTACGTCAGTTGCTCAACCGTGTCTACCTGACCGGCTACCGGTGTGGCCAGGAAGAGAACGAGCACCGCACACGTGAGAAAGAATGGTAAACGTTTACTCATGCACTCTCATTTCCTCTACCTCCCCTTGCCCCTCTTGATCCTTCGCCGGTCCTTCGCTTCGCTCAGGATAAACTCAGGACAGGCAAAGGAGGGGAACAAGAGAGGGGTTTGGGTGAGCAATAGGTTCATGCCTCACGTCAGGGTTCTTTCCGTGCTCCGGTCGGCGCGGAGACGGCAGAGGGCACGGTTTCGATTTGGGCCACGACCCGATTGGAGTCAGTGAACGTTTGCCGGGCGATACGTTGGATGTCTTCTTTCGTGACGCGGTCAAAGCGTTGAATGTAGCGAAACAGTTCGCGCCAATCGCCAAAGAGGGTCTGGTAGTCCGTCAAGCTCATGGCCAATCCGAGGTTGCTTTTCAAGGAATAGATCAGGCTGGCTTTAGCCCGTGTTCGAAACTTGGCCAATTCCTCGTCCGTGACGTCTTCGGTCTTCAGGCGATCCAATTCTTCACGGATAGCGTGCTGAACGGTTTCGTTGGCAACCCCACGCGCGGGTACTGCATAAGCCACCCACAGGTGCGGATATTTTTCTCCCGGGTAGGCTCCATAGGCACCGGCGCTGACTGCAATCTGTTTGTCTCGAACCAAAGAGCGGTAGAAACGGGAGGTCCGTCCGTTCGTCAAAATGTCGTCGATGGCGTCGAATACGGGTTGATCGGGATGCGTGGCTGCGGGTTTATGGTACCCTTCCATGTAAAAGGGTTGAGCGGGATCCTTGATTGTCACCACTTTCTCCGCAATAGACGGGGGTTCCACGGTTCTTAAGGCTGGGGGTTTTGGTCTGCCGGGAATCCGGCCGAAATAGGTTTCCAGCAAGGGGATCAAGGTCTTGGGGTCAATGTCTCCGACGATCGCCGTGACCATGTTGGACGGCACGTAATACGTGTCAAAGAATTCTTTGGCATCGGTCATGGTATAGGATTGAATGTCACTGGCATAGCCGATCACCGGATGATGATAAGGATGAGCCGTGAAGGCCGTGACCACGAATTGTTCAAACAGCCGGCCGACGGGTCGGCTCTCCGTGCGCATCCGGCGTTCTTCCATCACCACGTCCCGTTCTTCGTAGAACTCGCGAAACACCGGGTGCAGGAATCGTTCCGACTCCAGATAACAGAAGAGTTCGATCTTGTTGGCCGGGAGTGCATAAAAATAGCCGGTGACGTCGGCGCCGGTAAAGGCGTTTAAGGCGACCCCACCTTCTCGCTCAACGATGTCCCCGAATGCGTTTTTTTTCACAAATTTCGCAGCGGCTTCTTGCTTGTCTTTAAAGACGTCAGAGAGGTCTTCGACGTGTTGGACGTCGGGCTGGGCACTCAACTTGGCTTCCTGATAAGCCAGGTACGCCCGTTCCAACTCCTCCAGGGCTTTTTTCTCTTCTTTGTAGTTTTTAGTGCCGAGTCGCGGCGTACCTTTAAAGGCCATGTGTTCAAACATGTGCGCGAGCCCGGTCCTTCCCGTGCCTTCCTGCGCGGAACCCACGTTCACGGCTGTCATAAAGGCAAATACCGGAGCTACGGGGCGTTCAACGAGAATAAAGGTCCAGCCGTTCTTGACGGTGTATTCCGTGACGTTCCGTTCAAAGGACTCAAGGTCAATTGCTTGGGAAGCGGAAGGAAAACAGCAAATGCAGAACAGAAGCAGTGTGAAAAGACATCGTGGCGGTTGCTGTGCGGGAATCGAAAGCATAGGCAGGTTTGCGCAAGAGTGCTTTCTGATATCCTAACCAGTTCAGTGACGCCTTGCAAGTTAAGGAACCTCTGATTAAGCGCACTATCGGGCGCAGGGCTGCGTTGTGTCCTCGCTCAACCCTCACCTATCTCCA
>VYFB01000142.1 GCA_009842645.1 Nitrospira sp. SB0677_bin_15
ACGTAAATGTACTGCCACGAATCGACACCTCCTACAAAATAAATTTTTTCAAAACCTGAATATTATAATTGGATCATAGTCAGGAATATACCTTATGGCGCTGTTCCGTCCATTATTACAAGAAAGCCGGACTAAGGGGATTGAAGAGCACGAATCAATTTTCCCCGCTTTTTGAGTTTTCCCAATTTCCCGGGTTTTCCGGGCTTGCCTCCGGTCAATGACTTCAACATGTTGCGTGCCGTCAGAAATTGCTTGATGAGCCGGTTGACCTCCTGAACGGAAGTTCCACTCCCCTTGGCTACGCGTTTCTTGCGGCCGCCGTTCAGGATCGTATGGTCCGAACGCTCGACCGGCGTCATCGAATCAATCATTGCGACGACTCGCTTCATTTCCTTTTCCGGCAATTCATGGCTCATCCCGGCGTTCATCATCGACTTGAGTTTCCCGGCTCCGGGCAACATCCCTAAAATTTGATCCATGGATCCCAGCTTGTTGACCCGTTTGATCTGGTCACGAAAATCTTCAAGGGTCAGGGTATTACTCGAGACCCGTTTCTGCAACGTCAGGGCTTGTTCCTGCGAGAAAGACCGTTGCGCCTTTTCAATCAACGACAACACGTCGCCCATTCCCAAAATACGGGAGGCCATGCGATCGGGATGAAAGGGTTCCAGAGCATCGGATTTTTCACCCACACCGAGATATTTGACCGGCTTTCCGATTGCCGCACGCATCGAAAGCAGGGCACCGCCTCTCGCGTCGCCTTCGATCTTTGTCAGGATCACGCCGGTCACGTCCAAGCGTTGATCGAACTGTTCTGCCACGTTGACGGCTTCTTGGCCGGTCATCGCGTCCGCGACCAACAACACCTCTTGCGGAGTCACGCTGGCTTTGACGGCTTCCAGTTCTCTCATCAATTCATCATCAACGTGCAACCGGCCGCCGGTATCCAGGATCACACCGTCATAACCATGGTCACGGCCACGCAGGACACCCTCCGAACAAAAACGCACGACCTCTTCACGGGTCGCCAGCGGCCGGTCGGCCCGATGCACGGGAACGTCCAGGCTGGCTCCCAAGGCAGCCAACTGTTCCGCAGCAGCCGGACGACGAGGGTCCGCCGCAACAAGTAACACGCGCTTTCCCTGTTGGGTAAAGACCCGGGCGAGTTTGCCGCAAGTGGTCGTTTTCCCGGCTCCTTGCAGGCCCACCATCATCACAACCGTGGGCGGTTGAGAGGCCAGTGACAGGCCGGAATGTTCATGACCCATGAGGTCACGCAATTCCTCCCACACAATTTTGACGACCTGCTGGCCGGGAGTCAGGCTTTCGAGAACGGTGCTGCCAGTGGCTTTTCCCTGCACGCGGCCGATGAAGTCCTTGACGACTCGAAAATTGACGTCGGCCTCAAGCAGAGCTAAACGGACTTCCTTCAAGGCCTGAATGACGTCCTGTTCTTTGAGAACACCGGCACTCCGAAGTTTTTTAAGAACACCGTCAATTTTTTCGGTGAGAGACGAGAACACGAAAAACTCCTAACTATTGGAAAATACGAAAAAAGTCCTCACAGTCTAATCAAGACTCAAAAAAACTGTCAAGAAAACCGCTTTCTTGACTTACATGGGAAATTTCCGTACGTTCCCCGTAATTTCCCTTATTTTGTGGAAGTACGCCTTCTCAATTCTCGGCCTCAACGAGCGCGCCCATGAAAAAAACAGGCTGGAGGTTACTGGGGTTTATTTTTATCGGTGGTCTATTGGGTGGGATGTTAGGTGAGATCCTCTCCGTTTTTTCACCCTCGAAACAGATTCAAACCATTTTTGCAGGATCGCTGACACCGGGCATCGATCCGCCTCTGACCATGAATCTGGTCCTGATCAAGGTGACCCTGGGCTTCCTCTTCAAAGTCAACCTGCTCACGATCCTGGGCATTTTACTCGGTGTGTATCTCTACAAAAACATGTAACCCGCACATGGCCAACGTCGCCGGCAGCGGGGTTCGTCAACGTATCGTTTCTCCAAACAACAGTTCTTGTTGCCGCAACGCCCGAATCCGGTCACGCAACTTCGCCGCCCGTTCGAATTCCAGCTTCTTGACCGCGGCCTTCATCTCCCGTTCCAAGGAAGCCATGGTCTGCTCCACGTCGGCATCATAGACGGTTTCCTCTTCCGCGGCGATGCCCACGTCCATGTAATCGGCCTCGGCCACGTGATAGTCCAGATCATGGATACGCTTCCTGATGGTCTCCGGCGTAATCCCATTTTCCTGATTGTACCTGGCCTGGATCTGACGGCGACGCACGGTCTCTTCGATGGTCACCTGCATGGAATCGGTGATGGCATCGCCATACAGCACGACTTTGCCCTCGCTGTTCCGGGCCGCGCGCCCAGCGGTTTGGATCAACGCACGGTGGCCGCGCAAAAACCCTTCTTTATCCGCATCCAACACGGCGACGAGCGCCACTTCGGGAAGATCCAACCCTTCACGCAGCAGGTTAATGCCGACCAGCACGTCAAACACGCCCCTGCGCAGATCGCGAATAATCTCCGCCCGCTCAAGCGTCCGGATATCGGAGTGCAAATACCGCACCTTCACCCCCAAGTCGTGGTAGTATTCCGTCAAGTCCTCAGCCATGCGCTTCGTCAAGGTCGTGACCAGCACCCGGAACCCCTTGGCAATGACCGCCTTCACTTCCTGCAATAAATCATCCACCTGTCCCTTGGCCGGCTTGACCTCGATCACGGGATCCATCAGGCCCGTCGGACGGATAATCTGTTCCACCACGCTCAGGCCGGCATGCTTTAATTCATACGGTCCGGGCGTGGCCGACACGTAAATAACCCGATTCATGGTTTGTTCGAATTCCTGAAACTTCAACGGACGGTTATCCATGGCCGACGGCAAACGAAACCCGTAATCGACCAGAGTCTTTTTGCGTGAATGGTCGCCTTCGTACATCCCACCGAATTGCGGTACCGTCACGTGAGATTCATCAATAATCAACAGATGATCCTTGGGAAAATAATCCAGCAGCGTCGGGGGCGGTTCACCCGGCGCACGCCCACTCAAATGCCGCGAGTAATTCTCAATGCCGTGGCAATACCCCATCGCCCGAATCATCTCGAGGTCAAACATGGTTCGCTGTTCCACGCGTTGTGCTTCGAGCAGTTGATCGCGCTGACGGAAATAGTTCAGGCGCGCCTCCAGTTCTTCTTCAATACCCTGCAGGGCCTGATCGTATCGATCCGGCGCAATCACGTAATGACTCTTGGGATAAATGGGTACCTTGGACAAACGCCCGAATGCCCGGCCGGTCAGGGGATCGATTTCCGCAATCGACTCCACCACGTCTCCGAACAGTTCCACGCGGATGGTATTGGAATCCGAGGCCGCGGGAAAAATCTCGATCACGTCCCCGCGCGCCCGAAACGTGCCGCGCTGCAACTCGACGTCGTTCCGGGAATATTGAATCTCGACCAGCTTGGCGAGAACGGCGTCCCGTCGAATGGTCATGCCCTCTTCGAGGTACAGCAACATGCCGTGATAGACTTCCGGTGAGCCCAGGCCATAGATACAGGAAACCGAGGCCACGATCAGGATGTCATCGCGCTCCAACAGGGCCGACGTGGCCGCGTGCCGCATCTGATCGATAGTATCGTTGATCGAGGCGTCCTTGGCGATGTAGGTGTCCGTGGATGGAATATAGGCTTCGGGCTGGTAATAATCATAGTAACTGACGAAGTACTCCACGGCGTTGTGCGGAAAAAAACTCTTGAACTCCTGATACAACTGGGCCGCCAGCGTCTTATTGTGGACCACAACCAACGTCGGCTTCTGGACCGCGGCAATGACGTTCGCCATCGTAAACGTCTTGCCCGACCCCGTAACCCCCAGCAGCACCTGATGCCGCTTGCCGGCGCACACCCCTTCCGTCAGCGCGTCAATCGCCTGCCGCTGATCCCCCTTGGGCGAAAAGTCCGATTCAAGTTTAAATGCGTTCATGGCCCACCTGAAACAGTAATCATAGCATACTCACCTGCGTAGAAGGCGAAGGGAACTTGTCGAAGGAAGAAATCTCCTTGCTGTCATCCCCGACCCGATCGGGGATTCAGGGTTGTTGTCGTTGCAAACAGAGGAAAAAGAAAAGGCCCTGGATTCCCGATTACTAAAGTCGGGAATGACGGAAGGGGGCTATTTTCGTATCAATGACGTTCGCCATGGTAAGGATCTTGCCCAAGCCGTGGCGATGGAAACGCGAAGAAGCCCTATACTTTGACGGCTTGCGGTTGCCGTTGATTGTGAATCACCACGGTCGGATCAGGGTTACGGGACGGGATGGAGAGTCCTGTTTCTTTCAGGAAAGAGACATGCTCTTGCATGCCCCATTTAGCCTTGTAGACGCAGTCTTCAATGGAGTGCCCGACTCCAGTGAACCCTTCAAGCTCTTCCGAATAGAACCCAAAAAAATTGGGGTCGTCAGTCGCTTCAATGATTAACGAATACTCCAAATCAATCATGTTTTCCTTCCCCATCAGAACAGTCCAACAATGTCGCCTTTGGCGTCGAGGCCTACGGCTTCGGCAGCGGGGACGCGCGGCAGGCCGGGCATGGTCATGATGCCACCGGTCAGGACGACGAGAAATTCAGCCCCCAGGGACAGCCGGATTTCTCGAATGGGAATCGTAAACCCGGTGGGCGCGCCTTTTTTGTCGGGGTCGGTTGAAAAACTGTACTGGGTCTTGGCCATGCAGATGGGAAACCGGCCATACCCTTTGTTTTCCAGTTCCTCGAACTGTTTGAGCAGGGCGGATGGAACGTCCGCGTCATCCGCGCCATAGATCTCCTTCGAGATGGTCCGGACTTTTTCGGCCAACGGCAGGTCATCGGCATAGAGGGGCTGAAAGTTGGCAGGTTCGTCGTCGATCGTCTTCACCACCAATTCCGCTAAGGCCGCGGCGCCGTCCCCGCCTTTGGCCCAATGGGTTGCCAACGCCACTTTTGCTCCTCGCCCGGCGCACACTTCCTGGACCAGATCCAATTCGGCCTTGGTATCGCTCGTGAACTCATTGATGGCCACCACCACGGGCACCCCGAATTTCTTCACGTTGTCCAGGTGGCGAACTAAATTCGGCAGACCGCGTTTGAGCGCGTCGAGGTTTTCCGTGGTCAGTTCCTTGGGATCGGCTCCGCCGTGCAGCTTCAGCGCCTTGACTGTTGCCACCACCACGGCGCACGCCGGCTTCAACCCGGCCCGACGGCATTTGATGTTGAAAAATTTCTCCGCTCCCAGGTCCGCGCCGAACCCGGCTTCGGTCACAACGTAATCCGCCAATTTCAAGGCCGCCTTCGTAGCCACAACCGAATTGCACCCATGGGCAATATTGCCGAACGGCCCGCCGTGCACAAAAGCGGGATTGCCTTCCAGGGTCTGGACCAAATTGGGGTTCAACGCGTCCTTCAACAGCGCAGTCATGGCGCCTTGGGCCTTCACGTCCCTGGCGAAGACAAATTCCTTTTGCGGAGTCAGCCCGACCTTGATGTTCCCCAACCGTCGTTGCAAATCGTGCAGGTCAGTCGCCAGGCACAGCACGGCCATGACCTCGGAGGCCGCGGTGATGTCGAAACTTCCTTCCCTGGCAAAGCCGTTCACGGCGGAACCCAATCCCGTGACGATCTGGCGTAACGACCGGTCGTTCATATCCATGATCCTCCGCCAACTGATCTGTCGCGAATCCAGGAACGGGGCATGTCCCCAATACAGGTGATTATCCACCATCGCCGCAAGCAGATTATGCGCCGAGGTAATGGCGTGAAAATCTCCCGTAAAGTGCAAATTGATGTCGGTCATGGGTACGACCTGGGCGTACCCGCCCCCGCAGGCGCCGCCTTTCATTCCGAAACACGGCCCCAGGCTGGGCTCCCGCAAGGCCACCATGGCTTTTTTCCCGATCTTCGCCAAGCCATCGGTCAAGCCGACGGACGTCGTGGTTTTGCCTTCCCCGGCCGTCGTGGGCGTCATGGCCGTCATCAAGATCAATTTCCCGTCCGGTCGTTCGTTCACGTCGCCGGGTAAGGTAAACGGAATCTTGGCTTTATACTTTCCATGGAAATCAAGCACTTCCCGACCGAGCCCCAATTTTTCCTGCGCTACCTGCTCAATCGGCCGGAGAACCGCCTTGCCGGCGATTTCACTGTTGATGTTTGTTGATGCCATGTTTCACCTCAATCAGCTTACGGAACCTCTGATTAAGTGCACTATCGGGTGCAGGGCTGCGTTGTGTCCTCGCTCAACCCTCACCTATCTCGATGATAAGCTTCGGGTTTCGCTCCGGGACGCCTTGCCCGGCATTCCGCTATCACACTTAATCAGAGGTTCCTTACGTATTTTCATCAGATCGCTCATGACCGCCCCATGCCCCGACGGGCAACGACGTTCCGCGCGCCACGGGGTAGGCTTTTGGGGTCAAGGTCTGGTATGAATGTATGCGGGAGATCGTTATGCAAGTTTGGTTTTTGGTTGCCAGTTTCATTGTCGTTGCAACGTTCGGTTGGATCAACGCCGTTCTTGCATACGCCTTTAAAGCAGGGCCTCATCCTGCCGTCCATCAAAGCACTTCCGCGGAAGAAGCACTGGTGTGGAAATCTTCGACGCACTGTGAACGCGTTGTCAAGGATGGCGGTCGCATGGCCGTCCCCAATCCTGACGTACTGCGGGTCGGAACGTGGAATATCCGGTGGTTCCCGCATGGCAACCCACCTGACCGTCCGGATCGTTCCATGCCACCGACCGACCTGGAATGGCTGACGTGTGCTATTGTCTGGATGCAAACGGATATCCTGGTTGTCCAGGAGAGCCTGACCACTACCGAGGCCCGGTCCGCGTGGGCTCGAACGTTGACGGCACTCGACAGGCGTACGGGAGCGTCCTGGCAATGGTCGGTTCAACCATGCGGAAGACCTGATGGTCACCACGTAGGGGTATTATGGAACGCAAACAGGGTAACACTCTCCGCCATCCAAAGCCTCTGGCACTTGAACAGTAAAGCCACGTCCGCGCAAAATCCATGTGAGGGCGGACTTCGTCCCGGCCACTACGCGCGCGTTCAATCGAAACGCCAACCGGGCGCGGACTTTCACGTGATCGGGCTTCACCTCAAGTCGGGTCCTACGGTCTTTGCGGTCGAAACACGGCATGCGGCGCTCAACCGGGTCGACAGTGCGGTTGCGCGTTTTCTCAAAGAGGATCGAGACGTGATAATCCTTGGGGATTTCAATACCATGGGTGCCGGCGACCGGCATTCACAACGATCGGAATTGAAATATCTTAGACGAATGGTGGCGAAAGAATCGCCCGGGTTTCATGACCTTGCCCCGAAGCCCCGGTGCTCGCATTACTTTCGTGGACAGAGCAATTGGTTGGATCACGTGCTGGTCGCACAAGACATGACCGAAATGCGCACGCGGTCTGCACGCGTGACCGGCTATTGCGCCGTGGCCGGATGCCGTCGGATCAAGGGCCAATACCCGCTCGCTTATCGACGACTGTCCGATCATTGCCCCGTGATCATCGAGATCAAAAATCGGGACCTGGATTGAGCATGAACGGGTCGACGCTCACTCGCTGTTCCTGGGCAACCAACGCGCTCCTGACCCAATACCATGATGAAGAATGGGGCGTCCCCGTACACGACGATCGACGGTTATTTGAATTTCTCATTCTTGAAGGTGCCCAAGCAGGGTTGAGTTGGAACACGATTCTGCAAAAACGTGAAGCGTTTCGTATGGCCTTTGATCATTTCGACCCTGGATCAATCGCCGGGTACGACGCACGAAAAGTGAGGGCACTGTTGAACAACCCCGGTATCATCCGGAACCGGCTCAAAATTCGAGCGGCTATTTCCAATGCACGGGCCTTTCTTCTCGTTCAGGAGGAAACCGGCAGCTTTGATGAGTATATTTGGCAATTCGTCAAAGGCCGACAGGTTCGCAATCGATGGACCTCTTCTCAAGATGTGCCCTGTCAGACGCCAACCTCCGATGCCATGAGTCAGGACCTGAAACGCCGGGGCTTCATGTTCGTCGGTTCGACGATTTGCTACGCGTTTATGCAAGCCATTGGCATGGTCAACGATCATACGACCGATTGCTTTCGATACCGTCAGTTGCGCTAAACAGCTTTCATCGCCCACGGCATTCAGGAACCTCTGGTTTATTGCACTATCGGGCGTATGGCTGCGTTGTGTCCTCGCTCAACCCTCACCTATCTCGTTTGATAAGCTTCGGGTTTCGCTCCGGGACGCCTTGCCCTGCATCCCGCTATCACAATAAACCTGTCCTCGACGCCTGTCCCCGACGTTTTTAATCGGGGATCTAATCGGGG
>VYFB01000104.1 GCA_009842645.1 Nitrospira sp. SB0677_bin_15
ACCCGAAGCTTATCAATGGAGATAGGTGAGGGTTGAGCGAGGACACAACGCAGCCCTGCGCCCGATAGTGCACTTAATCAGAGGTTCCTTAAATAAGGAGAGGATTCTATTTCCCGTTCAACTCTACCCCGTTGCCCTTGCCGCGGAGCCTTGGGGGGCAGGTCATCTTGGAGGACGTCGGTTCA
The DNA here is from genome assembly GCA_009842645.1 of Nitrospira sp. SB0677_bin_15. Lineage (GTDB taxonomy): Bacteria > Nitrospirota > Nitrospiria > Nitrospirales > UBA8639 > Bin75. The sequence continues at coordinate 186 of VYFB01000104.1, forward strand.
GGAGAAAAGGGATTACAGTAATTTAATGGCGGCGAGCAGGAGGCTGTCTATAACAAGTGTCGTGCCGACAACCCATCCAGTGAGTCGGGTCTCCATGTTCGCGAGGTCGGCTTTGGTGGCGATGTCTGTCGACATGAACTCGGTGAGTTTGAGGGTTTCAGAAGAACAATGTGGACTACGTAGGAAAAAGGAGGATGGTGCCGAAGCCGGGACTCGAACCCGGATGGGTTGCCCCACACGCCCCTCAAACGTGCGTGTCTACCAGTTCCACCACTTCGGCATGACAGAATTATAGGAAGGGGTTCAAATGGTTGTCAATTAGCGGGACCTTCGGTACAATTCCTACATCATACTGGTGCTGATCCAAGCTTTGTTGATGTCTGATTCTTCTCACCACGTGCATGGTTCTCCTCCCAGCAAGGTTGCGGCATTTTTTGATGTCGATAATACCTTGATTCCCGGTCAATCCATTGAAATTCATTTCGTCCGGTATCTGTGGAAAACCGGTCTGTTATCCAATCGCGTGTTGGTCGACAGCGCCTTGTATCTGGTCTTCAACATTCTTGAGCTTTCCCTGAGACCCCTGCGCGAACGAAAGATTTACCTGACCAATAAGCGACCGGAAGGCATCGAGCCCTTGGCGAAATGGTTTGTGAGATCGGAGATCTGTCCACGACTGTCCCTGCAGGGCACCTCAGCCTTGGCCCAGCATCAACAGGCCGGTCATCAGGTGGCCCTTGTCAGCGGGACCCCGGAGTTCCTGATCAAACCCCTGGCGCATTATCTGGACGTGCCGAACGTCCTCGCCGCACAATTGGAAACCAATGATGACGGCTACACGTGCCGGGTCCTTTCACCCTATCCATACGGTGAAGGCAAGCGGCGCCTGCTCCAGACGTTTGCGGACAGTCATGGCGTGGACCTTGCGCAAAGCTACGCGTACGGCGACAGCCCGGGCGACATTCAAGCCTTGGAGTCCGTGGGGCATCCACTCGTCGTCAATCCCATTCGCGGGATGGCGAGGATTGCGCGCCGGCACCGGTGGCCCACGACCCTGTGGGCGTAACTGCTGACGCGAAGTCATGAAGAATACGTGCAAGCCATGACGACGCGAATTTCCGCCTCTCCGTCTACCCTCCGCGTCACGGAAATTTTTCATAGTATTCAGGGGGAATCCACCCGTGCGGGCGAACCGTGTGTGTTCGTGCGCTTAACGGGGTGTCCCCTCCGATGCACGTGGTGTGATACGGCCTATGCGTTTGACGGAGGCACCGACATGAGTCTCGATGCCGTGGCGGGCGAGATTCAACGGTACGGGTGTTCGTTGGTTGAAGTCACGGGCGGGGAGCCGCTGGCCCAGCCCGCGGCGTTCGAGTTGATTGCGCTGCTGTGTGAGGAAGGTTTTGACGTGCTCATCGAAACCAGTGGGGCCATCGACGTGACTCCGGTTGATTCCCGGGCAAGCGTCATTCTGGATGTCAAATGTCCCGGCAGTGAGATGGACGACCGCATGCGCTGGGACAATCTCCGCCGTCTCCGTCAGAAAGATCAGGTAAAATTCGTCATCGCAGACCGCCGTGATTACGAGTGGGCCGTCGACGTGGTCAAGCGATACCGGCTCACGGAGACGTGTCCCGTGTTGTTCAGTCCGGTATTTGCCACGGAAGGAAACGACGATCGGTGTTCCCTCCTGCGGCCATTGGCGGAATGGCTGCTCCGGGATCGACTGCCGGTGCGCTTGCAGGTTCAATTGCATAAGTTTATTTGGGGACCTGACACCCGCGGGGTCTAGCAGGACGATATTCACCCATGCATTGACAGCCTCAGGGGCTGACCAGGAAAGAAGGGCCAACTGTTTCCTCCCCTTAAAAGGGGGGAACAAGGGCACAGAAGGAAGCGGGGGAAATTGTCAAAGGATGAGCGAACACATACAATCGTTCAGGAGAAAAAGGAGAGTCGCATGAAGTGTCAGGTCAAGGAAGGTCAGCTTGTCAGGGAAGCCACGGACGTGCTCGTGGTCGGTGTCTGTGAAGACGAGACCGCGTTGTCAAAGGCTCATCAGGCGTTGGATCAGGCGTTGGACGGACAACTCCGGGAGTTGCGAAACAATGGAGAGTTTTCAGGCAAAAATCAACAATCGGCGTTGATTCATACGCGAAAGGCCCTGCCTGCCAAGCGGGTTCTGTTAGTGGGATTGGGGAAGAAAGACGAGGTGACCCTGGATCGCGTTCGACAGGCCATGGGCACCGCGTTCAAAAAGGTTCGGCAGACCGGGGCGCAATCGTTTTCCGCGCCGGTGTTCGGAACCGATACCCTCAAGTCGCCTGCCGCCGACGTTGCCCAGGCGATGGTAGAGGGAGCGATTCTAGGCGGGTACAGGTTCACGCATTATCGGTCTGACGATGAGGAACCGTCGAAAGACGTTCGGGCCATGACCCTGTTAGCGAACCACGCGAATCAGGTGAGTGCAATGAAAACAGGGGTTCGGCGGGGAGAGGCCAGCGCCAACGCCACGTGGTTCGCCCGTGACTTGTGCAATCACCCGGCCAACGTCATGACGCCTTCTCGCGTGGTGCAGGAAGCGCAAAAGATTGCCAAAGATTCCAGCGTCAACGTGACCGTACTCGATCGCAAGGATCAACAAAAATTGGGAATGGGCGGGATGCTGGGCGTCGCACGTGGAAGCCAGGAGCCGCCGAAATTCATCGTGTTGGAGTATGCCGGGGGCAAGAAGAAAGAACGGCCCGTCGTGCTCGTCGGGAAAACCATCACGTTCGATTCCGGCGGCATTTCGCTCAAACCTTCGGAAAACATGGAACAGATGAAGGCGGATATGACGGGCGGAGCAGAAGTGCTGGGCGCGGTCCGGGCTGCGGCGCAACTGCGTCTGCCCCTCAACGTTGTGGGTATCCTGCCGGCCACGGAAAACATGCCGGGCGGGCGAGCTACCAAACCGGGGGATATCCTGCGCATGCTCAACGGCAAAACCGTGGAAGTGCAAAATACCGACGCCGAAGGACGGTTGATTTTGGCTGATGGGCTGGCGTATGCCGCCCGGTTCAATCCGCGATGTATCGTCGATATTGCCACGTTGACCGGAGCGTGTATCGTGGCTCTTGGGCAGTTTGCCATTGGGATGATGGGGAATGACGACGCGCTCAAGGCTGGCGTGAAAAAAGCCGGTGAGCAGGCCGGCGAACGCGTGTGGGAGATGCCGCTCTGGGAAGAATATTTCGAACAACTCAAGAGTGACGTGGCGGACATGCGCAACATCGGCGGCCGTGGAGCCGGCATGATTACGGCCGGCATGTTTCTGAGTAAGTTTGTCGATGATTGCCCCTGGGTGCACCTGGACATTGCCAGCACCGATTGGAGTTCGTCCGAGCGTCCGTATATCAGTAAAGGCCCGACGGCCATCGGCACGCGATTGTTGGTGCAGTGGTTGATCAATTGCTCGGGTAAATAGGGAATCCCCCCTCACCCCAACCCTCTCCCACGGTGGGGAGAGGGTGCAAAACAAGACTGGACCGGCTTTGCCTCCCCTTTGTAAGGGGAGGGTAGGTGGGGTAGAGGAACGGCAAAGAGAGGGACACAAAGCAGGGGCATGGGAGAGGCTACGTCGTGGCAAGTGAGTCCTCCATGACCATTCGAGACACCGTTGGGCAACTCTTGATGGTGGGATTCCAGGGGACCGAACCCTCCCGGGAATTTCTCGACTGGTTGCAGGAATGTCGGGCGGGAGGAGTTATTCTCTTTTCGCGCAACCTCGTGGAGCCTGAACAGGTGGCGCGGCTGACGAACGCCCTGCAAGGGCATGCGCCCAACCTTCCCCTGTTGATTGCCCTTGATGAAGAGGGTGGTACGGTATCCCGGTTACCCCGGGGCTTTACCACGTTTCCCGCCGCTTCCAGGGTTGCAGCGTGTGACTCGCCGGACGTGGTCTATGAGGCGGCGGAAGTGACGGCCCGGGAACTGCGGGCGGTCGGGATCAACATGAACCTGGCGCCAGTCCTGGACGTGAACAGCAATCCGGCCAATCCCATTATCGGGGATCGTGCCTATGGCACTGAGCCCGAACGGGTCTGTACGTATGGCATGGCCGTGATGCAAGGATTGGAAGACAACGGCGTCATCCCGTGCGGCAAACACTTTCCCGGACATGGCGACACCGTGACGGATTCCCATCACGTCCTGCCCGTGGTGGAGGCCGGCCACGACCGCCTCGACGTCGTGGAACTGGAACCTTTTCGGCAGGCGATCTGCCGGGGACTGCCCGTGATCATGACCGCGCACGTGCGCTACCCGGCGCTCGACGCGGAAGCGCCGGCGACGCTGTCCCGGCCCATCCTTACCGACCTGTTACGGAACCGGTTGGGCTTCCAAGGCGTCACGCTCACCGATGACATGGAAATGCGCGCCATTCTTGACCATCAGTCCATCGGGGAAGCCTCGGTTCGAGCGGTACAGGCCGGTGCCGATATGATCCTGATCTGTCATCAGCAGGAACGGCAACGGCAGGTTGTGTCGGCCATTGAGCAGGCGCTTGAACGGGGTGCCCTTTCGTGGGAGAAGTTGACGGCCAGCGTTGCGCGTATACGGGCCTTGAAAGAGAAGCGTCCCGGGCCGTTCCAACCCGTCGATCCGTCGCAGGTCGCGCAAATCGTTGGTCATCCGCGGCACAAAGCGTTGTTGGCGAAGATTCAAAACGGCAGCCGGCTTCACGACGTTGAACGGCGTTGAACCTGTGCCGGTATCGTATTTGGACGGAGGAGAGCATGGGGTTGAAAAAGGGCGACATCATTGATGAGCACAAACGCTACCCGGAAAGTTGTGGCTTGATGATCAAAGTCATGGCCGGGGGGGCGGGTTTTGAAAAAGTCGTGTGCTGCGGGCACGAACTGACGGAAGAAGACGTGACCCCGGTATTTACACGCGGCCGGGGACGCAAACGCGGGACACTCCCTCCGGCAGTGCTGCTTGATGAGAAAAAACTGTACCCGGATTCCTGTGGCCTCCGCGTCATGATTATAGACGGGGGGGAAGGATTTCAGGAAATCAGGTGTTGCGGCCATTCACTCAGGCTCAATTCGATGAGAGAATTCAAATACGGCGAAGAACAGCGCGGAGCCATGCCCGAAACAGGGCCGGCCGGTCACGCCTGAAGGCCATTGTCAATCATCCTCCAAGAGAGGCACCGTGGAATGTGCCGTATGGCGTCGATGATGCGACATTCCAGGCAACGTGGAAATTCAAAGTCGAGTCCCATAGGGAGAGATGCACGATCTTGCGTCACGACCCCCGGTATGGCAGTATGACGGTCCTGGTTTGTCATGAGCGCACTTCCTGAATTTGTCGGCACGGTTCACGTTTTTTTCGGGCCCTATCGGGGCAACCCGATCGGGTTGTATCTCCGAAAAGAAGGCGACTCCTGCTCCATCTCTCCGACCGTGTATCCGTGGAACCGTTTTGTGGGCGTGGGCGAGACCGCGAACAAGGCGGCCGCGGATTTTGACGCCAAATGGAAGGAAGGGGAGTTAACCGCGGACATGTATTCCGGGCCCCATTGGGAAGGGGGGATCAAACCGGAAAAACCCAAACCCCCTCCGAAACCCTCGGCTCCCAAACCGGAAGCGGCAACACCCAAAACTGAATCGGCCCGGGCTGCGGACCCTCCTCCGACTGCCTCACCCGAACCATCCGGTGCCGCCCAGGCCCAGGAAAGTCCTGCTCCTTCAGCGCAGACTGCGAAACAGGACCAACCCTGAACCAACCCTGAACAGTTTAAAAAATCTCATTCCCTTCGCTTCTGCCCGTCGGCAACCGTCCTGGCGGTCCGGATCAACGCGGAAAAGAGACGCCGTTGAATGGGGTCTCGCTCGTAGAGGAATTCCGGATGCCATTGGACCCCTAAGCAAAATAAGCGGTCCGGGGCTTCAATGGCCTCGATGACGCCGTCCGGAGCAATGGCGGTCAGGAGAAGGTTCGGGGCTACCTGCTTGACCGATTGATGGTGGGAGCTGTTTACCTCCACGCGAGCTTTTCGGACAATGCGTCGCAACAGGGACCCCGGCGCAATCTGCACGGCATGCGCCGTCCGGGTCGCCGAATGGGTGGGAAGATGGTCAATGGGGGTCTTGATCTGCGCCGCAATATCCTGATACAGCGTGCCGCCCAAGGCGACGTTGAGCGACTGCATGCCGCCGCAAATACCCAACGTGGGCACGTCGGCCCGGTACGCCGCTTTGGCGATCCCCAGTTCCATGGTCGCCCGCTCGCGACTCATGCGCGCAAACTTGTGCCGTTGTCGTTCCCCGTATAATTCAGGCGCCAGATCGGACCCGCTTCCCGTGACAAGAAGCCCGTGTACGTGGGACACCACCTGACGCCAGCCAGCCCCGTTTGACAACAGGGGCAACACCACGGGAATGCCGCCGGCGTCTTCAATGGCCTTCATGTAGCGGGCGCGCAGAAAATAGGTCGGTTCTTTGCTGCCCATGTCCTTGCGGTTGCCGGCATTAAAATCCGGCGTGACTCCGATGATCGGTTTGTTCATGGCGTTTTCTTTCCAGGAACCTCTACCGGAGGAATATCCAATTCGGCCAGCACGTCCTGTTTGAACGACTGTCCGTCGCGCCGGATGGCCTGCTCAAGTTCCGCAGAAAGCTCGTCGTGCGAAAGCAGGGTCGTTTCCTGGCGAAGGCCCCCATCGAGCGCGAGCTGCAATTTAGCCTGACACAGGTATTGCAGCAAGAGATCCTGGCCTCGTTGAAAATATTCGTCAGAGTCCTCCGGTGGAAGATGGCGCAGGGAGTTCCGTAACCAGGATTCGAATTGCAGGAGGCGCTTGAAACGGGAGACGTCGGGTTGCGCCATCTCCACCACGAGCTGGATGCCTCCTTTCCAACTCCGCTTTTTGACGTTGAATACGCAATACAGAATATCGGCATGGGTTTCATGAACCTCGGGTCCGAAAAACAACGTGGTTCGATACCGTGGAATTTGGGGAGAGGACGAGGTAGACATCAACGGCCATTCTACCACGTGTTGCACAAATGTGCTCTCCCTTGGATCAAGGTCAGGGGCAAGCACCACGGACAGGCACGGGGGCCTGTCCGTAAAACGTTAGGAACATGGTCAAGCAGGTTAGGGAACCTCTGATTAAGTGCACTATCGGGCGCAGGGCTGCGTTGTGTCCTCGCTCACCCCTCACCTATCTCGATGATAAGCTTCGGGTTTCGCTCCGGGACGCCTTGCCCTGCATCCCGCTATCACAATACAGCAGAGGTTCCTCAATTCGCTAACGTATTGACAGAATCAGGGCTGGCCACAGCAAAATTGTCATCCTGAACCTCGTGTTGCCATTGATACGAAATAGCCTCCCTTGTGTCATTCCCAACGTTTTCCCTCTGTCCTTCTCGACCCTCGATGACAAACGTCAAGGACAGGCTATTTTTAATCGAGCATCCAGAGTCTTTCCCCTCACCCCGGCCCTCTCCCACAAGGGGCGAGGGAGTAAAAGCAAAGACAAAGACAAAGACAAAGACAAAGACACTGGATGCTCGCGTGCGCAAGCATGACCGAAAGAAAAGGCAGGGGGGCCCTCCTCTCTTGTCATTCTCGACGTTCCCCCTCTGTCATTCTCGACCCTATAGACTGGATCCCCGATTAAGGATGTCGGGGAAGAATCCGGAGTCTTTGCTTTTACCCCCTCGCCCCTTGTGGGAGAGGGTTGGGGTGAGGGGAAAGACACTGGATGCTCGCGTGTGCAAGCATGACCGAAAGAAAAGGCAGGGGGACAGAAGAGGGGGCCAGGATGACGGAGGCGGACAGGGCAATGGATCGCGTCGAGAGACATCTCTGTATGGTGTGCGATGCCGGCGCTACCTCCCCTCGCCCCGCCTGATCCTTCGCTGGTCCTTCGCTTCGCTCAGGATAAACTCAGGACAGGCAAAGGAGGGGAATCGCAAGGCATCGCACCGCCATCGCTATTTCATAGCACAATCATA
>VYFB01000057.1 GCA_009842645.1 Nitrospira sp. SB0677_bin_15
GGCAGCCCCGGGCAGCCGGGCCTGCCGCCATCCTCTGCGCCTGTCACTGTGGCACCTATGATATGCCAACGTCGCGGCCAAAGGCAAGGCCCTGTAAACAACTCCGGATTCCCGATTACTAACGTCGGGAATGACAGAGGGGGAGAGTCGGGGGGGCCAGAGTCTTTTTGTCCTTCCGTCCGAAAGAAAAAGCAACGACACTGGATCCTCGATTAAAGATGTCGAGGATGACAAAAAAGGGCATGACGGCGAAAAGGAAATTTCAAACTGAGGCACTACAGTCGAGCAGGTTGACACGCTTTATCCTGGTCTTTACAGTAAAGGGACCTCTGATAATCAGAGGTTCCTAAACTCAAGAAGTTATTCGTTGACAAGTTCGTAAGGAGGGGGAAGGGGAGGGAAAGAAGCGGCAAGCTGACCGCTTTGTCAACGAATGACTGAACATAGGCGTTGATTTTCTGAAGGATGCACGATGTTCGGAACCCTGGGTTTTTCAGAACTGATTATCATTCTGGTCATTGTTCTGATCATTTTTGGAGCGGGGCGGCTTCCTCAAATCGGCGAGGGAGTCGGGAAAGCCCTGAAGGGGTTCAAAAAGGAAGTCAATGAGGTTCCCCCTCCCGTAGAAGAACAGGAACCAAGTTCTCAGGCTGCCTTGCCCGAATCTGCCCCGGCGGCTGCGGCTCAGCCCGTTGCTGCTCAGGGAGCGCCCGTAGCGGAGCCTGCGCCTCAACCCGTCACTCAGCAAGCCCACCAGCCCGGTCCTGAACGGACGCCGGGAACGTTAGCCGCGCAGGTGTACGGCGGTTTCGGTCCCGAAACGGTTCAACCGGCGTCTCAACCTGTTGCCGAGGCTGAGCCGGATGCTGCCCCCTATCAAGAGCAGTTTGAGCCGGTGACCATGGAGCAGCGTGCTGCGAATGCCGTGCCTCGTCCTATGGCGCAATATCCGCCGGTTCCTTCTTCGACCGCGACCACACAAACCGGAAAACGACCGGCGGCCATTGTGAACAGGAAAGCCGTGGAGCGTGTGCAGGCGCAACGTGCCGCAATGCAGGCCAAGGCGGCGAAGCCCGCCCCCGCCCCCGCCAGTGACGATCTGCAATCTTTGGGCGAAGGGTTGGGGAGTACTCTCCGAACCTTCCGCGAAGCCACGGCTGACGTGAGAAACGCGATTGATCCGGAGATGCGGACGATTCAAGCAGAACTGGAATCGGCGCAAAAAGAGGTTGAACAGTCTATTGAAGCGGCCAAACAACCCCCTGTCCCCAAAGATCCACCGCCAAATCCGTAACGGGGCGTTGACCACGCCTGTCCTGTTTGTGCTCCTGCTGCTTGGGAGCGCCGGTTGCCAAGCGGAAGCCCCGGCCGGAAATCCGCAAATCGTCACCGCTCGCCTCGTCACCCTTTTGCAAGACCCTTCCCCGGACGTTCGACGAACCGCCGCGCTTTCTCTCGGAAAAATCGGGCATTCTGCTGCAACAACGGCTCTGGTTGAGGCGTTATCCGATCCCGATCTCCAAGTTCGTGAGTACAGTGCCTGGGCCTTGGGGCAGATAGGGGAAGACGTGAACGATGAGGCAGCGGTCCGCCTCGCCGGAGCATTGAGTGATGAGCATCCTTCCGTCAAACAAGCCGTCGCGTTGGCATTGGGGAAAATCGGTCCTCGTCCATCCGTTATTGCCATCCTTACGCAAGCATTAGCCGTCGGAGAGAACGGCAGTCGTCGTGCTGCGGTTGACGCGCTCGCTCAGCTTGAAGCCAGGAGTACCTATCCGGCGTTGCGGGAAGCCCTGATCGATCAGGACCCGGCCGTACGACAGGGGGCCGTGGCGGCGCTGGGTGAATTGGGGGACCGACGGATTCTCCCTGATTTTCGGGAACGGCTCCTGTTCGATACCGATCCGGGAGTGCGGACCGAGGCCGCCTATCGACTGGGAAAATTAGGAGATCACCATGATCTGCAAGCCCTTGAGGAAGCAGCCCATGACGATGCTTCCCCCGGTGTCCGTGTGTGGGTCGAATGGGCAAAGGCCGGCATTGGTCCCGCTCCGACGGGTGGGGCAGACGACACGGAAGAGTGACGGGAACGTCGCCTCGCCTGACCGGCTATTCGCCCTTCATGTCTACGAGAAGTCCGATGGCTCGACGAACGGGCTCGCGGCTGCCCAGCACCACCACGACGTCCCCGGCTTCGAGCACGGTTTTGTCCGAGGGGTTGGATTCCGTGACCCCGTCGCGCATGAAGGCGATCACCGCCGCGCCGGTTCGCGGCCTGATGGCCAAGTCGTGCAACGATTGCCCCAGCGCGGGTGAATCCTCATCAATGCGGCAGGTTTCCACTTCCGCGTCTTCCAGCGTGCCGGACCGGAGATGGTGCCCCAGTTCGGGCAGTTCGCCCCGGCGGAGCAGCGCATAGCCTTCCCGCCGGATTTGTTCGGCCTTCCCCAGGATGACGTCGTTGGGAATTTGAAACGACTGGAGCACCAGGGTTGAGATTTCAATCGACGTTTCAAATTCTTCCGGAATGATTTCATTCGCTCCAAGTTTGTGCAGTTCTTCGAGTTCTTTGAGATAGCGGGTCCGGACGATGACGTGAATCGACGGGTTCAAACTTTTGGCAAGTTGGACGATGCGTCGCGCCCCAAAGGGATCGGACGTGGCCACCACGAGGACTTTGGCGTTTTCGATTTGAACCTGGTGCAGCACCGTCGGATTGGTCGCGTCGCCGTATTGAATAGGGACTCCCGTTCCGATTTCCAATTGCACCACCTCTCCCCGGATATCCAGGACGACGTACGGTATCTCGAACTCTCGAAGAACGCGAGAGAGACTACGGCCGTTCAAGCCGTATCCCACGATAATCACGTGATCCCTGAGTTTGAACTGGGCCGTTTCCGCGCGTAGCGACACGCGCCCGGGCAACCATTGGTGCAACCGCTGCACGGCTTCCGTCCGTCGCGCGATCCTGGGTGCCCATTGGATCAGGAATGGCGTGATGATCATGGTGAGGACCGAGACGGCGAGAAACACGTTGTAGGTTTCAGGGTGAAGAATCCCTGCCGTGAGCCCTTCTCCGGCGAGGATAAAGGCGAATTCGCCGACCTGGGCCAAGGCCACTCCGGCCAGGATCGCTGATCGAAGCGGTGCGCCCACCGCCAACACCGCCGCAGCCCCTGTCACGAATTTGCCGGTGACCACGGCGCCGACCATGGTCATGATGAGCAGGGGATGTTCCAGGATCACGCGCGTATCCATCAGCATGCCGATCGAGACAAAAAACAGGCTGTTGAAACTGTCCCGAAACGGGAGGACTTCGGCGAGTGCCTGGTGGCTGTATTCCGATTCGGAAATGATGAGTCCGGCAATAAAGGCGCCCAAGGCGATGGATAACCCGAACAGGGAGGTCAGCCACGCCGTTCCCATGCAGAGGACCACGATGGTCAGGAGAAAAAGTTCCCGGCTTTTTGCCCGAACGATGTGCTCCAGGAGTTTGGGGACAAACACCCTGGCGGCCAGCACGATCAGGAACACCAACGTGAGCGATTGTCCGAGAGCCAACAGGATGCGTCCCATGCCTTCCGAGCCGTGGGTGCCCAAGAACGGCGTTATGAGCATCATGGGTACGATGGCCAGGTCCTGAAATATCAGGATGCCGATCGTGGAGCGACCGTGGAGGCTGTCGCTTTCACCCCGTTCAGCCAAGGCTTTCAGGACGATCGCCGTGCTGCTCAGGGTGATCAGAAAACCCCAGAAGATTGCGGAGCTCACGTCGATGCCCAACAGGTACGCGCCGACGACGAAAAAAAGCAGGACACTGAACATCTGGGCCGGTCCTCCCACGAAGAACAAGTTTTTGGAGGACTTCAGCTTCGCCAATGAAAATTCCAGGCCGATGGTGAACAGCAGCAGCATCACGCCGATCTCGGCCAACACGTGCACCTGTTCCAGATCGGAAATGAGGTTGAGCCCATGGGGACCCACGAGCGCCCCGACGACCAGGAACCCCGCAATCGACGGCAGGTGGAGTTTCTGAAAGAGGAAGACCACCGCGATGGACACGGAGAAAATGATGATCACGTCCCTGAGTGCGCTGAATTCATCCATCGTGCAGTCTCCGGGAAACGGAGGGAAAATGGAGGGGAAACGGATTTACGAGCACAAGTCCTGAAAGAGCCAGGGAGTTTCCCGTGTTCTTCGTGCCTCGTAGTCCGCAATAGCCTTTTCGCGCCGGAGGGTCAACCCAATTGAGTCCAACCCTTGCAACAGGCATTGTTTGCGGAACGGATCAATGGAAAATTGAAACGTGGATTTCTGTGGCGTGGAGATCGTTTGCGCAGCCAGGTCGATGGTCAGTTCAAACCCGTCGTCGGCCGAAACGTGGTCGAAAAGCCGTTGAATCTCCTGGGGGGCCAGCACGACCGGCAGAATGCTGTTTTGAAAGCAGTTGTTATAAAATATTTCGGCAAAGCTCGGAGCCAGAATGGCCCGAATGCCGTAATCCAGCAAGGCCCAGGGCGCGTGTTCCCTGGAAGACCCACACCCGAAATTGTCGCGGGCGAGCAGGATGGAAGCATTGGCGTACTGCGGTTGGTTCATAAAAAAATTCGGGTCCGGGGAGCCGTCGGCGAGCTTGCGCCAATCGGCAAAGAGCCCCTCTTTCAATCCCGTCCGATGAATCGTTTTGAGATATTGTTTGGGAATGATCTGATCGGTATCAACGTCCACGCGATCCAGCGGAGCGACTCGTCCGGTATGGGTCGTAAAGGGTTCCATGGCAAGGTTTCCGGATCAGGCCCAATGACGGATATCGACGAAGTGGCCGGTCACGGCTGCCGCCGCGGCCATGGCCGGTGATACCAGGTGGGTTCGTCCGCCTTTGCCCTGACGGCCTTCGAAGTTCCGGTTGCTCGTTGATGCACATCGCTCACCGGGTTGGAGCACGTCGGCGTTCATGGCCAGACACATACTGCAGCCGGACTCCCGCCATTCGGCGCCGGCCGTGCGAAAGATGGCATCCAATCCTTCGTCTTCCGCTTGTTTCTTGACCAGCCCGGACCCCGGCACGACCATCGCCTGTACGTTTGATGCCACCTTCCGCCCTTTCAAATAGGAGGCGGCCAAGCGTAAATCTTCAATCCGCGAATTTGTACATGAGCCGATGAACACCCGGTCGATGGGAATCTCCACAATAGGGGTGCCGGGTGCGAGGTCCATGTAGTTGAGCGCCCGGGTCGCGGCATCCCGCGTGTCTGCATCGGCAAAGGATTGCGGGTCCGGCACCACGCCGTCCACCCCGGTCACCATGCCCGGATTCGTGCCCCACGTGACTTGAGGGGCCACGTCTTCCCCTTGGATGGTAACGATTCGATCATAGGCGGCTCCGGGGTCCGTACGGAGTCCTTCCCAATGCCGGACGGCCTCAGTCCAGAGGGGATCAGGGGGAGCCATGGGACGGCCTTTGATATAGGAGAAGGTGGTCTCGTCAGGGGCAATCATGCCGGCGCGGGCTCCTCCTTCGATCGACATGTTGCAGAGGGTCATGCGGCCTTCCATCGACAAGGATCGAATCGCCTCGCCCGTGTATTCCACCACGTACCCGGTTCCGCCGGCGGTGCCGATGTGTCCGATGATGGCCAGGATCAGATCCTTGGCCGAACAGTAGGGAGAGACGTGGCCGTCGACTCGAATTTCCATGGTTTGCGGTCGTTTCTGGATGAGACACTGGGTGGCCAGTACGTGTTCGACTTCACTGGTCCCGATGCCGAACGCCAGCGCCCCGAATGCACCATGGGTCGAGGTATGCGAATCCCCACAAACGATCGTCATTCCGGGCAACGTGAGCCCCTGCTCCGGACCGATGACGTGCACGATCCCCTGACGCACGTCGTGCATGGAAAACATCGTAATGCCGAAATCCGCGCAATGCCGTGCGAGTGTTTCAATTTGAATGCGACTCAAGGGGTCCGCAATGTCCACGCTTCGGTCCGTGGTCGGCACGTTATGGTCCGGTACCGCGAGCGTCGCCCCGGGCCGGCGAGGGCGGCGTCCGGCGAGCTTGAGTCCTTCAAAGGCTTGCGGAGAGGTCACTTCATGGACCAGGTGGCGGTCAATATACAAGAGGGTGGTGCCATCCGACTCCTCGGACACCACGTGCGGACTCCATATTTTGTCGAAAAGCGTTTGTGTTGCCATCGCCAGGTGCTTTATTCGTGAGGAGTCAATATGGCGCATTGAAGACGTGGCGTGCAACCCTCGGCCTTGCCTCATCATAGACTTGATCATCCATCTCCGCTACAATTCCCGCTCCAATTCCAGTCCGAGTGCCCAAAATAGTGAATTCATGCCGTGCGGAGCCGGGTGCGGCACACGAGATTTATCCATCATGCTTGAAGAAGCCTTACTGTCCATCGGTCTGGTGATCGTCGTCGCCAAACTGGCCGAGGGCCTTCTCCGGCATTTCCGGCTGAACTCCATTGTGGCCTACACGACCACGGGAATCCTGCTGGGACCGGTTGCCGGAATCGTCAAACCCACCAGTGAAATGCAGATCCTGTTGGGCATCGGCATCTTCCTCTTCTTCTTCCTCATCGGCTTGGACGAACTCGATATTTCCGGCTTCATCGCCGCCATCCACGGACGGTTTTTTGTCGCCTCGATCATCTCGGTCCTTCTGTCCCTGGTCATTGCCCTGTTCGTCACCTCCGATGTGATCTACGACTTCGGACTGGGCCTCACGTTCACTGGCTCACTGGCCCTTGCCGGGGTTCTGTCTTTAACCAGTCTGGGCGTGGTCGCGAAGGTCCTGGTCGACGAAGGCCGTCTCAAAGAACCGATCGGGATCCAAATCTTCACCACCGCGCTCATCGCCGAATTGCTGACCTTGTTACTGGTGGGGTTCACCATCGGCGAACACGTCAACCACTTGGGCTGGGAAAGCGTGCTCGTCCTGCCGGTCAAGATTGCCGTCTTTACGGTGGTGACCTGGGTATTGGCCAGCCGGGTGCTTCCGCCTCTGATCGTTCTGCTGAAGCGCTTCCTGCACGTGCCGCAACTTTCTTTCGGACTGATTTTGGGTGGGCTGTTTCTGACGGTCGTCGGTGCCGAGCACATGGGGCTCCACGGCTCCCTGGGAGCGCTCCTGTTCGGGGCTGCCCTGTCGAAACTCCCGTATCACGTACGCCGGGACGTCGTTCCCGGCATGAAAAGCACCGCCGAGGGGCTGTTCGTGCCGCTCTTTTTTGCCTCGGCCGGATTGCATCTCAGCCTGGCCTTCACCGGGTTGCCGGTGTGGACCATTGTGGCGTTGGTATTCATCCCCCTGGTTGGAAAATTCTCCGCCGCGTTCATCGCCGCGGTCGTGGCCCGGCTGGACGTGCCTTTTGTTCTGGCCACAGGGATGATGGCCAAGGGCGTGGCGGAAATGGCTCTCCTGCTGGTGTTGCTGGATATTGACATGATCGGGCACGGCGTCTTCTCGTTGCTCGTGCTCATCATGCTCGCCTACATCCTGCTCACGCCGCTCGCCATCCGCGCCGTTGTCAACCGGGTCAAGCCGTCTGCAGGAGGTACGTTGCCCGAATCACTCCCACCGTCGCTGGCTCGCTTTATGCTGGACGACATCACGGTTGGGGACATCCTCGACCGGACCCGCACCTATCCCGATCCGTCGATGTCGGTGCGGGCTTTTGTCGACCAGTGGATGGTTCCCCATCAGCAGGACTATGTCGTGGTGGATCATGGCGAGCTTTCCGGGATTGTCTCGTTGAGCATGTTGCGATACCTCCCCAAGGAGGCATGGTCCCACACGCCGTTGCGCAAACTTGCGCGTCCCAGGGCTTTGGAGACTTGTCCCGATGAGTTGGTGGAAGATGCGCTCCAGCACATGATCGAATACTCGCTGACGGTGATACCGGTGCGGGACCGGGAGTCCCGGAAGTTTCTGGGCGTGGTGACCAGCCGGCAGATCCTGGAACTCATTACCCGCGACGCCACGGGCGAGTATTAAGGACGCTCTCCCCGTGCCGTCATTCCCGCGAAAGCGGGAATTCAGGGTCTTTTGTTTTAACGAACGAAAAAGCAAAAACCTCTGGATTTGTCCCCGACCCCCGATTACAAACGTCGAGGGCAGGCTATCCTGAATCGGGGATCC
>VYFB01000021.1 GCA_009842645.1 Nitrospira sp. SB0677_bin_15
ACTTAAACTAATGAATTAACTTTAATTGATGTAACGGAATTATTAAAAAACCGTTAATTCTGTCCACAAATTTTCTTAATTTTATGTGGACTACCATGTGGATAATTCCCATCCAATCACAAACCATAGACCAAAGAGCGAATTGCCTAATTTTTGTGCAATTCGTTATCTCACTGATACGAAAATAACCAACGACACCCCCTTTAGTCATTCCGAGCTTGTCCTGAGCGTAGCCCCTGTGGGGGCGAAGTCGAAGGAAGCGTAGTTGACCTTATCCCTTTTCACAGCAAAGCCACGGCCACGGTATCGACAAAACGCATACCCAAATCAGTCAATCGCACTCGTCCCTGCTTTTCCATTTGCAATAGCCCTTGCTCTCCTAATTGACGAATCGCTTGAAGCAAGGGGGTTTTCTGCTCTATCGCTGTCATCCTGACCGGCACTCCGGATAACATCCGCAATCCCCATACTATATGTTCACGGTCCACCTGATCGGGCGACAAACTCGTGACTTCATCCAACGGCAATGTTCCCTTCTTCACAAAATCGGCATACGATTCCAGGTCTGCCACGTTTCCAAATCGGACGTGGCCAAGGGATGACCGGGCACTGGGACCAAGCCCGAGATAAGGCAGGACATGCCAATACCGCATATTATGACGACATTCATAACCGGCACGGCAATAATTGGAAATCTCGTATCGCTCGAATCCGGCGGCGACCAAACGATTGACGGCTTCATCCTCCAATATCAACTGAAATTCCTGGTCCGGTGCTGATCCCTTTCCCTGCATCATCTCCCGATGAAAGGGCGATCCTTCTTCCAGCGTGTAGGCGTAACAGGAGAGGTGTGCGGGTGAAAGAGCAAGGGCCTCGTCCAGAGTCCGTTGCCATGATTCGATCGACTGCCGGGGAAATCCGTACATCAAATCAAGCGAAATATTCGTAAATCCCGCGGATCGCGCCCAGGAAACAGCTTGCCGCACTGCTGCCCCAAAAGCTCGCCCTCCCAAGTCCCGGAGTTCGTTCTGATCAAATGATTGCGCCCCCACGCTCAACCGTGTAAACCCGGATTGCCGGAGGGTTTCAAGCCCGGCGGGCGAGACCGTTCCCGGATGCGCTTCTATGGAGATCTCTGCATCCTCTTCCACCGCAAACCAGTACCGGATATCATTCAAGATACAGGCAAGTTGCCGCGGAGCCAGAGCCGTTGGGGTTCCTCCACCAAAATAGATCGTCTGAACCGGCATCTTGTGCAGCTCCAGGTCACTCGCATACAGACGGAGTTCCTGCGCCAATCCGTCCATGAACGCCTGGACACGGTCTTCCCTGAGACTCTCCATATAAAACGCGCAAAACCGGCAACGCGCTCGACAAAAAGGGACGTGCACGTAGATCCCCAGGGTTTCTTCGTAAAACCGCCCGAGGACTTTTTTGAAATCAGCGACGCCGGTCATAGCCCAACCTTTCCTCCCACAAGTCTAATCCTGAATTATTCAGCACTCAACCACCCATCACTCCCCCCTTGAGGGGGAGTCGGTGAGCCAAGGGCTTCAGCCCGCCGGTGAACCGGTGGGGGGCACCCTATACGTTCTTGATCCTTGTCACTACTTCGCGTTACAACGTCACGTTGTTGCAGCTCAATTCTCCTCAACTGCTCACCATCACAATCCAGTCGGAGGTACACACATGAACCACACGCCTGAGAAAATCATGCACTTGGGCACGGCATTCTGGGGATCCAAAACCCTGTTGAGCGCGGTCGAACTCGAGGTCTTTACGATTTTGGCAACAGGGGCGATGGATGCCGAAACCTTGCGAAAGCGTCTCGGTCTGCACAAGCGAAGCGCTATGGACTTTTTCGACGCGCTGGTGGCTTTGGGCATGCTGGACCGTCAGGACGGGCTCTATTCCAACACCCCGGAGACGGACCTCTATCTTGATAAAGCCAAGCCCTCGTATATCGGCGGCTTCCTGGCCATGATGAACGCCCGGTTGTATGGATTTTGGGGCAATCTCACCGAAGGCTTGAAAACAGGCCTTCCCCAGAACGAAGCCAAAGACGGGAAAAATATTTTTGACGTCCTCTACAGCGATCCCGCCAAGCTGGCGAGTTTCATGCAAGCCATGACCGGTGTCAGCATGGGCACCAGCAAAGCCATCGCCCAAAAATTTCCATGGAAGGACTATCGAACCTTGATCGACGTCGGCTCGGCGCAAGGCGGCCTGATCGTCGAAGTCGGCAAGGCGCACCCGCATCTGACCGGCGGAGGGTTCGACCTTCCCGTCACCGGCCCCATCTTTGAAGAATACGTCGCCTCATTCGGATTGAGCGACCTGTTCAAATTTATCCCCGGCGACTTCTTTACCGATGACCTGCCTTCCGCCGACGTGCTCTCCATGGGACACATCCTGCACGATTGGAACTTGGAGCAGAAAAAGACGTTGATCAAAAAAGCCTACGACGCCCTGCCCGATGGCGGCGTCCTGCTGGTCTTCGAAGGGATTATCGACGACGAACGCCGCAAAAATGCGTTCGGGTTGCTACTAAGTCTCACGATGCTTATTGAAACGTCCGGCGGATTCGATTATACGGGCGCGGATTGCTGCGGATGGATGAAAGAAGCCGGGTTCCGGGAAACGCGGGTTGAACATCTGGCCGGCCCCGAATCCATGGTCATCGGCACAAAGTAGCCATTTCCACCCCGCCCAACACCATCGGATGACCTACGCCTCTCCTGAGCGTTCTTCGACTTCGCTATTGCTACGCTCAGAACCGACGTCCCCCACCCGTTCATCCTGAGCATAGCCTTGTAGGAAGCGTAGTTGAAGGGCGCATCCGACCCAAACCTCCCTCTTTGTCATCCCCGACATTTGTCATCGGTGACCCATGGTTTTGCTTTTTCCTTCATAGCAAAAAAGAGCGACACTGGATTCACCCAGGAAAAGAGTGGTGCTTGAACGTGCATGGTTTCGAGGATTTGACGGAGGCGCTGCAGGCTTGGAAACAGAGTGTACCTGCTCCAAAGTTAGTCCAGCTTCTATGCGATTTTTCTGGCCTCGTGAACTTGGCGCGCGAAGGCGCTCAGGGTCAAATTCCCGAGCGCCGAGTGCGATTTACCCCAGCGACTTCGTGTCGATAACGGTCCGAAGTTTTTCAGCGCGGCCTTCGTGACCTGAGCAGAATCAGCCGGCCTGGGCATCCAGTATATTCAGAAAGGCGAGCCGAACCAGAACACCTGCATTGAACGCCTTAACCCGCACATACCATGAAGAGGTGCTTAGCTTGTACCTGTTTCGGAATTTAGCCGAGTTTCGAGAAACCACCCACCGATGGTGACTTGATTACAACGAACGCCGGCCGATGATGCCCTAGGAGGATGTACACCAGCCAAGCACAGCAACCAAAAACGCCAGACCCTCTACTTTTGAACTGTCTCCTTGACGGAGAAGCTTACGCCCTCTCCTCACTGTGGGAGAGGGCGAGAAATTCGAAGTCGTACGGCGGCAGGAGAATCTTGGCCGCGTCAATCGTCACGACGAAGCAGTAGGCCGTATTCTGCAAAACCAGTTTAGGGAGTTCTGGTATTCATGTTTCCTGCGAGCTATCTTTAGCCTCGTTTTCGTCTACTGCTAAATTGAAGTGAGTAGCGATTGCGTCCAGTTTTTCTTTCACTTCCGGATGAATTTCTTCTTTCGTCATCTGCACGGCAACTTGGTAAAAATCCACTTCTCTTACATTTAATCCTGCTTCCTGAAAAATGTTGGAAAGAAAGTTTTTCGACTTCTTAGGGTCCAATAAGAACTCGGAGGATTCAAAAGGCTTTTCGTACAATGTGGGCGGCAATTGCTGCTTCATATATTTCTCAGCTTTCTCTGTCATTTCCTTTGACGTTCTTGCTCCCACATATCTTCTGATGCTCTTGGGATGCAGCAAATAACTTTCAATCTCGTCACGGTTCCAAAACAGACGTATCATTCCTGTGGGAAGGGTAGATTGCTTGCTTCTTTTTATGTCACCGTCACACAACTCAACTCCCAGAAAATCAGGGACAAGCAACCGCACTGCGGAGAAATGCTTTGCCGCTGGCTGTTTATTCTGCGCTGTTTTTTTCCAGAAAGGTTTTTCCAAAAATGGCAATAAAGGATGCTCCAGAATCCTCGCCCATTCCCTTAAAATTCTAACGTCTGTGTGGTCCTCGGCATACAACATACCGGGCTCGGTTTGGGCCAGCACGATTTCTTCATTTTCCAATTCCAATGTGTCTGCCAATTTATATTTGTCTGGGACTTTTTTTAGATGGCCAGCTAATAAACGCAGACTATCCACGTCTGCGTCTGCAGCAGCGTTTATGAGACGTTCAGAATGTGTGGCAATTATGAGTTGGGAACAAGTTTTTTGAGCAAAATCGTACAAGTCACGATACATTTTATCTTGCAGTAAAAGATGTAAATGCGCGTCAGGCTCGTCCATTAGAAAAACCCGCGATTCTTCCTTCGCCAGTAATGCGGCGTAAATCATCAGAACTTGCAAAAAACCACTTGCCGCGCTACTCAAGTCATAAGATTGGCCTTCTACTGAATGGCGATAACGGACATGTATCTGTGCGCCTCCACTTGGTGGGTCTAATTTGTAACCGAAAAAGTCCTGAATGACATTTTGTAATTTTGTCCATTTTTGTTTGTCTTGGCTGACGGCGAGAAGCAAATTGCGCAAGATGCTGCCCGCCTGGGCTTTTGCAAAGTAAGCAGAGCGAACATCAGCTAAATTAAGAGAAGGTTCCCTAATCTCTATCCCCGAGAGGGGTGGAATATAGACTGGTACAAACGGATCTTTAATGTATTTTTCCAGATCTTTTTCGTGTACCTCCTTGGCTGGACGAATGTAAGACAACTCGTTTTCGTGGTGAATGATCTCAAAGCCAATCTTCCATTGATCGGTATGTAACCAAACGGATACAGGGTCCCGAACCTTCTTATCTGTCCAAAGGTGTTCAAAGTCGGCTAGAGGAACCGAATGGAATGCTAACAAGTTAAGATTGGTACTTGGATAATTCCCGTCTTTCTCACGAGCCAGATCTGGATTAGTCACCACCCAGTTATAGGCAAATTCCGCCCACGCACCAATAGCCTGGAGAAGCGTCGTCTTACCGCAGTTATTCGGTCCGACGACAACAAGATGTCTTGGAATATCGAATTCCTGCCGTGCAAATTTCTTGAAGTGGTGGACGATGACCTTGTTAATCATGCTTATTTCTTTCCGGTACAAAGAGGGGAGGCGCTTCGCTCCAAACGATTCGCCCTTTTCGTAACCAGTAATGACATTCGCAGGGCAGACCCGTCACATGTACCGAAGGCGATAGGGAAATCCGGCCATTCGAATGCTCCGTTATGCGCCATCTTTTCGTAGCCTGCGAGGACACATCCAAATGAATAATCTGTTTGCAAGTTTGGCGCGGACAAGTCACTGCTGCATAAAACGGGTGCTCACGCCCGCCGATGATATACACTGCATTCTTCTTAGGTTTCTCGGGTAAATCTTCCACCCATTTTGTGTGATAAGGATGAAAATGTGCCCAAAAATTGAATAACCATCTAATCATGGCTAGTGTTGTTTTTTACGAGCAAACTCCCGTCTCCGGTTCCCATGTATTTTTTCATCAAAGGATGAGGACTTTCATTATCCGCCGTGCTTTCATAGTGTCCATGCACCAAGCGAAACCGTTGGTTTCCGAATGCACGATTATCATCGAAGCGGTAATGGTGAATCCGCGCCATGAAGTCATTGAAAGCCATACACGCCGCCTGCATATTAACGGACATCACGGCCGGTTGCTCCTCACCAACTGTAGCCAAATAACCGGCCATATGCTGCTGCTGGTAGTATGCAGGGTCTGTTCTTTGCCAATTTTCCGCCGTAACCTGTTCCATGGTGTATGTCCCGCGCGACAATAAGCTGTCACCCTCGGGATGGATGTAATGTGATACCGCATCGGCGGCGGCAATGCCTCCTTTGCCATCGGCTTCGATATGCACCCCAACGTCAAAATACGGGATCAGGTATGCGCTTGCCAGGCAATCTAAATGATACCTGCCAAAGGCAGAATCCACACAACCAAAAATCACGTCGCAATCCACCAAAGCCTTCAAGGCTTCTGGTGAATCCGTCAATCCTTGAACTGTCACTACTTTCGTATTCATTCCAATTCTTCGAATTGCCTGCCTGATGGCCGATACTTTCGGCCATTTCTTGCGTGCTGTGCTCATCGTGCTATTGACAATGCGATTCAGGTTTTTCTCTTCTACAACGTCATTGTCCACAATGACCAATTCTCTTACGCAATTACGCACGAGCAACTCTACGATGATGCTGCCGGTACCGGAGCAACCGACAACCCCCACTCTCATGCTGCGCAACAGTTCCAAGGTTCCTCGACCAAAGGTCTGCGATAGCTTGCCATGGTAGGTGGTTTGTTTTTTTTGCCTGAGTTGTTTCCAGATGTGGATGTTATCGCCGACTACGGAGACGGTCGCCATACCAGTGAACTTTCCACGTACGTCAACAGTACGTGCCTTGATTGAGCCATCTGGCAACATGATAGCTGAGCCGTTCAGGCGACCGTCGTCGAACCAGTTGCCAATCGAGACAAACAATTCACGGTCGTTCCGGTCATCCACGCGGGAAAATTTGTCGTGTCCGTTAGGGTGAGAGTGAATGGTAACAATGGATTGACGTTGCCGGTCTGCATCGCTGATTTTGTCTGGTGACAGATAGTCGCCGAAAGGCCAGGAAACGAAGTCACGCCTTCTCGTAGAATGATGATGTGGAAGAGACAAAATATCCGCGACAATGAGGCGGTGGTGCAGCGTTCCTGTCCCTTGGTTGCACAACAGGATTGCAGCGGCTTCCAGTCCATCTGCCGGAAAAAGATGGTTGAAAATTGCCTTATGGCGACGTTCGGTCATCGCCATAATGGCGGTTTTCATTACTCGACCTCGTTCTTCAAGTCATGTTTGACATACTCGATATGTTTCACGACGGAATCGAAGCCAGGTTCCCAAGTGTAATGACGAGACCACCGTTGCCACGTGCGGCCAAAATGCTCTTCAACCGCTACTGCATGCACAGCTGAACCATCCGATCTCTTTAATGATGGACTGAAATAGAACATGTCCAACGCTGCCCCGGGATAGCCGCTTGGAATGAGTAACATGAGCGTTGACGTTTTCTCTGTGTAGCCACCTGGAACAGGAAAATCTTCTATGAGCAACCCGGATTTCCCGTTGCCTTCCGATTCCTGCTTCCATTTGGCTGGATAGTTTGCCTCAAGGTATTCGAGGTCTTCCGGTAATAACTCGCATAAGGCCTTTTCTCCTTGTTGCGCTTGTCGTCGGACGGTCTCGAAACGTTCAATGCCGGGGCATGCCAGGTCGACTTCGGTTTTGGCATCGATTTTTTCCCGCTTGCCGCCATGTAGTTTCTGGTTGAGCGACCATTCATCGAAACTCTTCTCAACCAGTCCCAAGATTTCGGCTCCTGTGATTGTTGCGGAATCCACGATGTGTTTGTTGCCATCTATGCGGATGCGATACTTTTGCCCTTTTGGAGGTCTGCGCTCATTTTTGCCACATTCCTCAAGGTCAATTGAATTGCCACCATCGGCGGCGGGGGGAATGACAAAGTACGAGTCCGCATCTTGGACTACAATTGTCATGTCGTCTGAAATTTCCACATCGACGCCGTCTTTGATGTCTGCGAACAGACGTCCGGTTGGGAATTTGGCGTCTCTCTCTTTAAGAGATTTTCCAGCTATTTTTGCGTTTGGAAGTGCAAGGTTGCGTGAAGCGTTGAACTCGGGTCTCACTGGATTACGCAATGGAGGATTATTTTCTATAGAGCTTTCCCCAACCACAAAATTTTCCCCTCCATGAATAAGCACATATTCCCCGGGCACAAGAGGAATGTCTATGCCATCTTCACGGTTCAGAAAGATTCGTTTGTTGTGGCAAGCAGCAAGTTCGTAGAGGTCAGTGACGGGAACAAGTCCCGAACGGATTGGTTTGTTCACACCGTCAAGTTGAATTTGGGTTTGTTGCATTTTCTGGCCCCTCCTATATAAAGTAATATTTGTGAATCGAGTATTACTT
>VYFB01000084.1 GCA_009842645.1 Nitrospira sp. SB0677_bin_15
AGATAGGTGAGGGTTGAGCGAGGACACAACGCAGCCCTGCGCCCGATAGTGCACTGAATCAGAGGTTCCGTGGCATTATACGTCAGATTCAATGCCTGTTCTATGATTCGGCGAAAGAGGTAAAAATGAGCACTCGTTCCAGAGATTATTGGAAGGCTAATCTTCGGCTGATTGCCTGGTGCGTGACGGTTTGGGGGACGGTGTCTTATGGGTGCGGCATCCTCTTTGTCGAACAGCTCAACCACTTTTCTCTCGGCGGGTACAAGCTGGGCTTCTGGTTTGCGCAGCAGGGGGCCATGTATGTGTTTGTCGCCCTGATCTTCTTTTACAATTGGCGAGTCACCAAGCTGGATCAACGTTACCGGGCCGAGCGTGACACAGAGGACGGCGCATGAGTTTGCAGGTTTTGACGACGGTCATCGTGGGATTCACGTTTGCGGTGTATATCGGGATTGCGTTTTGGGCTCGCGCCAACAGCACCAGTGAGTTTTATATCGCCGGTAAACACGTCCCGCCCCTTGCCAACGGCATGGCCACCGCGGCGGACTGGATGTCAGCCGCCTCCTTCATCAGCATGGCGGGCTTGATTGCGTTTCTTGGGTATGAAGGCAGCATGTATCTCATGGGCTGGACCGGCGGGTACGTGTTGTTGGCCATGCTGCTCGCGCCGTATTTGCGCAAGTTCGGCAAATTCACCGTGCCGGAATTTATCGGCGAACGGTATGACTCGGACCTGGCCCGCTTCGTGGCCGCCCTGTGTCTCATCTTCATCTCCTTTACCTACGTGGCCGGACAAATGCGCGGGGTGGGCATCGTGTTTTCCCGCTTCCTCGAGGTGGATATTGACGTCGGTCTGGCCGTCGGGATGGGGATCGTGTTCATCTACGCCGTACTCGGCGGGATGAAAGGCATTACCTACACCCAAGTGGCGCAGTACTGCGTGTTGATCTTCGCTTATACGGTTCCGGCCGTGTTCATTTCCATGCAATTGACCGGCAATCCGGTTCCGCAGTTGGCCTTGGGGTCCACCATGGCGGACGGGTCCGGGTATCTCCTGGTGAAACTCGATCAGGTTCTGATGGACCTGGGGTTCAACGCCTATACACATCCCTTCAACGATAGTTCCATGATCAACGTGCTGGCCATTACGTTTGCGTTGATGGCGGGCACCGCGGGACTGCCTCACGTCATCGTGCGGTTTTTTACCGTGCCCCACGTGGCGGATGCACGACGGTCCGCGGCTTGGGCTTTAGTTTTTATCGCGCTGCTCTATACCGTGGCCCCTGCGGTCGGCGGCTTGGCGCGGTTGAATCTCATTACGACCGTCAACGGCCCCGATGGTACTGGCACCGCCTATGAAACCATGCCGGATTGGTTCCGCACGTGGGAACACTCAGGCCTGATCGCCTGGTACGACCACAATCACGACGGCAAAGTCCAGCACGCAGCCGGCCGTACCTTCGCCGGTGGCAAACCCGTCTTTGATGGCGATGCCCGTGGTGAATCAGGGCAGCGCCTGGTCACGAATCCCGGTCCCGGCAACGTGGCCGAGGGCGCGCCTTTTGCCAATGAAATCTACGTGGACCGGGACATCATGGTGTTGGCTAATCCTGAAATTGCCGGCCTGCCTGATTGGGTGATTGCCTTGATTGCCGCAGGTGGCATTGCCGCGGCCTTGTCCACCGCGGCGGGACTGCTATTGGTCATTTCCGTGGCCGTGTCGCACGACATCCTGAAAAGTACCTTCGCCAAAAATCTGTCGGAGCAACAGGAATTGACCGCCGGCCGCATCGCCGCGGCCGTATCCATTGGGATCGCAGGGTATCTCGGGTCCAATCCTCCGGCGTTCGTGGCTCAAGTGGTGGCGTTTGCCTTCGGACTGGCGGCCTCGTCCCTGTTCCCGATCATCCTCCTGGGCATCTTCAGTACGCGCATGAACAAATGGGGAGCCATTACCGGCATGCTGACGGGACTCATCTTTACCATGAGCTACATTCTGTATTTCAAAGGCGTGTTTATTGCCCCCATGGCGGAGAACGTCCCGGCCAACTGGTTTCTCGGCATTTCGCCGGAAGGCATCGGCACGGTCGGCATGCTCCTGAATCTGTGCGTCGCACTGACGGTCTCGCAATGCACCACGCCCCCTCCTGCCAAAATCAGGGCATTAGTCGAACGCATCCGCCTGCCGGAGACGTGACCGGCGCATTGATCATTCCTGTCAATGCTCACTCATTCCCTTCGACTTCGCTCCGTTACGCTCAGGACAGGCATTGACACATTTCCCTGTCTCCTTCTGTCATCCTCGACATCTTTAATCGAGGATCCAGTGTCTTTGCTTTTTTCTTCGTTCGTGAAGACAAAAGACACTGGATTCCCGATTACTAACGTCGGGAATGACGGATTGGGTTAGACAGATAGAGTTATTTTGACACCAATAACTGAACGCATGCGGGAATGACAAAGATCAGAACTCGATTCGCAGGCTTGTCTGGGCTCCGTAGCTGAAGGCGTCGCTGGTGTCATCGCCAAGGGGCGAACCGGCCCTGCCCTGCAGGATGATCGAAACCCCATCCATGATCTTTTTTGCGGCGCCCAACCTGGCATGTCCCCAGGTATCGCTGAACCCTGAACGAAACTCGAACCCATAAGCATTGATCGAGCTGTCGTCCTGGAAATCATGCGCAACGCTCAGGTCAACGTAGAGTCTGAGGTCCTGCTTCGGAAGTACCATTGCAAATCCCAAACCTGCCGATACCTCAAGACTGTCGCTGTCTCCCTTGGCGACTGTCACGCCGTCACCGTCGGTGAAGTCGTCGAAGTCCACCCCTGTATAGACCACTTGCACTCGAGGCGTGACCCTGAAGTCGCCGGATTCGAATGCCAAGCTGGTATTGAACTCCCGGCCAATCTCGAATGAGACTCCCCATGAACGAGCGTCGATAGATTCCGAAATTCTCCGCGAGGTGAAATCAACGTCGACGTTCCAGAAGCTGAAACGGCTCTGCGCCTCCCAGTAGAAGCCGTTCGGAGCAAACCGGACCAAGGTCAACGCACCACCGTACCCGACGGCTTCGAGGTCCGACGCTGCATAGGAACGGCCTTTCCGGGCCTGCGCCGTCGTATGCATCGCATGGATCGAGATTCCTCCGACCACTGGGCCGGCCGCTGGTATCGGGAAGTCATAGCCGATCTCGACCTGGCCGCGATTCTGTCGCCACTTGCCACCGCCGAAGGAGTCGGTGGCCACGTCAACGTTCTCGATCCGGCGGTGGCCGCCCTTGGCCCGTGCCCAGATGCCCACGGCGTCGGCACTCGGTTGCGTTCGGACCGCGCCGTATTCACCAAAGCGACGTCCCAGACGCTCCAGTGTTGCGGGAAATTCCTCGCGCATCAGTTCTGACAACATCGAATACGCGTAGATCTGGCCGAATACTTCGGTGGCATTCCACAGCCTGGCACGCTGCATAAACGCGAGGGGATCGGCATGCCATTCCGCGTAGCCGATACGGCGCTGATCCGTCAGCCAGTTCAGTTTGTCGTCTACGCAGGCAGCCAACGCCTCGTCGTCCTTGTCAAAGGCAAAACCACCAAGTTCGACCTCGGGGTCGAGCGCCGTCACCACAAACGCACCATTGGAATCCGCACTGGCCTCGCGGTTCCCGATCTCACCTCTTGCCAAAGCATCGACGCCCCCGCTGCGGAGCGCCTTGAGTTGATCGCCGTCGAATTCGAAATATATGACCTCGGCCACCGTGCCTTGAGGACCCTGAAGGCGAGATCGACCATCGAGGTTGGGCGTGGCACCGGCAGCGGTGATACGGTAGTCGGAACTGCCGTCGGCAGTGACCTGAGTGCCATCCGACTTGTACGCGATCGTTCCCTGAGCCAAGTCTCCATCGGCGTTGACCATGCCCGTCAGCTCCAGCATCCGGTGTTCGCCAGTGGTCCCGCCAACCACGCCGACGCGCGCGCCAGTGAGATCGTCATGGCTTGCGAGGCGCTCGGCATCCTCTGCGCGCACCAGTAAGGATTGGCGAAACGTGACGTGTCCTGAGGTAAAGACAACCACGGTTTCGTTGGCGTCATTGCGGGTACGCGAATCAAGAATCGTGATGCCGCCTCCCACCATGTCAAAGTCCGGACTCGCTGGTGCCAGCCAGATGCCGGGCCAGACGCCGATACCTCTGCGCTGGAAGGACAATCCCGTATCCTCCATGGCTTCAAGGGCCGTCAGCAGGTCTGCTTCGTACCCCCGGTGGCGATCAAATCCGGCTGTTCCCGGGGTGGGATTCTCACTGTAGCTGACGGGCTTGAAATCCGAGAAGAACCCAAACTTGAGAACACGCTTATCCGTACAGGCCTGCCGCAGCCAGTCAACCTCCGACGCCACGGCATTCGCAGAACATGCCAACAGACTGACGATAGTGCCGAGCACAAGGAACAAAAGCTCCCGGTGAAGAGCGTTGCGTGGATTGGGCTTGATTGTTAAAGACACAGCAGTCCGTCAGGAGTTTTGGACGCACCGGAAGCCGGCGTGGGCGTAGGGATAGTCCTGACGGAACCAGTTCCGGAATGAGCGACGCAACAGACAGGAGGCCGTGGTGGGAGCACCGCCTTTGACGATGAAATGATCATCATCGAAGAAGCGGGCGGAGTATCCGGGATAGGTGGGATAGGGCTCGAAGCCTTCGAATGGACGAAACCGCGTCGCGGTCCATTCCCAGCCGTTGCCGACCAACTGCGAAACCCCGAATGCGCTGTCACCGTGTGGATTGGCCGTGACCGGAACCGGGTCCCAAAATCGAAAGTCAAAATTTCCATGCACGCCGTTGGCGATCCGTTCTGCCCAGGGATAGGCGCGTTCTTCGCCGCTTGGCGTCCCGTACGCCGCCCGATGAAATTGCGCCTCGGTCGGTAGCGAGAGCCCGGCCCATTGCGCATAGGCCCGTGCGTGGCTCAGGGAGACGTAGACGGGCCAGTGCGGGGGAAGCGGAATTTCCTGAAACAGCGTCAACAGGAACCAGCGGTCTCCGCGTTTGACCCAAAAAAGGGGGACGGGACCGCCCTGTTCCACGAACTTTTCATATTGTTGATTGGTGACCTTGTATTTGCTGATCGCAAAGGCAGGGACGTCTTCTCGACGTTCACCGAATTCATTATCCCAGCCGAACCCGTCACAACGACCGAGCGTCGCTACGCCCTGGGGAACGTCGATCATGGCGTGATTCGGTGGCGGACTTTCAGGCGGTGGGGACAAAGACGGCGATTTTTTTCTCTCACAAGCAACGTGGTGCAGCAGGTAGGCCGTGGTTTCGGCGTGCATCCATCGATGCTCGATCGCCATACGCAGGACGGTTTCCGGAGCGTCTTCCAACGCCGCATCAACCGACTCCCTGGCTTCGACGTTGTAGCGCCGGATTTCTTCGAGCGAAGGCCAGTCCGAGGGCATATCTTGCTGTTGCGAGCCTACCTCGGGATCGATGCCTGCCTCGAACAAAGAATCAAACGTTTCATGAAAGGAAGGCTTGCCCAACGTCCAGCGACAAATCTGGTTCCAATCAAACGCCTCCACGTGGCCGACGTAAAACACGACGCGATGACGTTCCGGGATGGGACGTTCATAGAGCGTCTCCGGTTGAAACAGGGAAAAAATGTGATCGGTGCAAGCCCTCGCCGCGGATAATTCCTTCCGTATTTCGACTAAACGCGGCATAATTCCTGGGCGATTCTACACCGACTTCGTTGCGGGGAAGCCGATAGCCTCTCTCCTACGGGCTTGTGTAATATCTACATAGTCGAATCTTGTCAAGAAGAAATGCTGGAGGGGAGAGGGAGTTGTATTCGGGAGGTTCTATAACGATGAAGCTACCAGTCATGAGTGTCCGCGGCGTCAGCAAGGAATTCGGCCCCGGTGTTCGAGTCCTCGACCACGTCGACTTCGAAGTGGTTAAAGGTGAAACCCTGGTCCTGATCGGGGAAAGCGGGTCCGGCAAAACAACCTTGCTCAGGATGTTTAACGGGTTGACTCATCCCAGTTCGGGTGACGTTCGCATCCATGACAAACCTGTACGAATCCAGGATCCCATCAATCTTCGTCGCCGCGTCGGGTACGTGCAGCAGGACGCCGGATTGTTGCCGCATTGGACCGTTGAAGAGAACGTCGGCCTCGTACCGCTGTTGCTTGGATGGGAGTCCGAACAGAGAACGAGCCGGGTGCATGCGCTCCTGAACCTCGTTCATCTTGACCCGCAACAATTTCGAGCACGGTATCCCATTGAACTATCCGGCGGGCAACGACAACGCGTGGCTTTTGCGCGAGCCCTCGCCGCCGATCCCGGGATCGTCCTGCTCGACGAACCATTCGGCGCGCTCGACGCAATTACCCGCCACGAACTCCAACGCCAATTCCTGAGTCTAAAACAGCGTCTCAACAAAACCATGGTCATGGTCACCCACGACGTCGATGAGGCACTGCAACTCGGCGACCGCATCGCGGTGTTGAAAGAAGGACGCCTCCTCCAGATCGGAACTCCGGTCGACCTGCTCAACGCTCCGGTCCACGACTACGTGGTGCAATTGCTCCGCCATCGATCCCATGGGGTTTTCTCATGACCAAGTCTCTTCATTCGGTGTATTTGAGGACGCTGATGATCCTCATGCTGTTGCTTCCTTTGCCGGCCTTTTCGCAGGAAGACCGCATCGTCGTCGGCTCAAAGAATTTCATGGAGAACAAACTTCTGGCTGAGATCTTCGCTCAACTCATCGAAGCCCGCACGAACCTGTCCGTGGAACGGCGATTGGGCCTGGCGGGCACGCAGGTCTGCTTTGAAGCACTTCGGACCGGCGCCATCGACCTTTACCCCGAATACACGGGCACCGGGCTCGTCAGCATTCTCAAGCAACCGCCGACCGGAGACCCACGAACGGCGCTCAACGTCGTTCGTGCAGAATTTTTACAACGTTGGGATTTGTGGTGGCTGAATCCATTAGGATTTGAGAACGCCTATGCCCTTGCGGTTCCTCGTTCTCGAACGGCCGGCATTCCCCTGCGAACCATTTCGGACCTCGTCAAGATCGCGCCTTCCTTGACGGGAGGATTCGGGTATGAATTCATCAATCGGCCCGATGGATTACCAGGACTGGAAATACGATACGGCCTCGCCTTTCAACGCGTGCAGGCCATGCAACAATCCCTGAAATACCAGGCTGCCGCTGCAGGCGAGATCGACGTGCTCGACGTGTATACCACTGACGGGCGGCTTGCCGTGTATGACTTCGTGGTGCTCGAAGACGATCTCCACTTTTTCCCACCCTATGAAGCGTCGGGATTGATTCGAGGTTCCACGCTTGCGGAACACCCCGAGTTGGGAGCAGTCCTGGGATTGCTGACTCATGCGTTCGACGACAAAACCATGCGGCACTTGAATTATCGTTTGCAGGAAGGCGGGGAACCGCCGGACGTGGTGGCACGTGATGCCTTGTCGGCCCTGCACCTTTTTACAAGCGATGCTGCCGGCACCCGACCGGTTTCGCATCAGGAAGGACTCTTTGCGTATATGTGGTCGAAGCGAACGGATCTTGGGGGGCGAATAATCGAACATCTGACCCTGGCCGGGCTGGCTTTGGGCTTGGGGATTCTGTTGGCTGTTCCCTTGGGCTTGCTACTCGAACGTCAACAAGCCATTGCCGAACCCGTCATCAGAGGCATCGGCCTCACGCAAACGATCCCCTCCATCGCGTTGCTCGCCTTCATGATCCCAGTGTTCGGAATCGGCATGCTGCCGGCCGTGATCGCCTTATGGATGTATTCCCTGTTTCCCATCGTGAGGAACACCTATTCGGGCCTGCGCGATGCCGCACCCCAAGCCGTGGAAGCGGCTCGCGCGCTCGGTATGACGGAATGGCAAATCCTCCATTGGGTACGACTACCGTTAGCCGCGCCCGTCATCATGGCCGGCATACGCACCGCGGGGGTCATCACCGTAGGCACGACCACGCTGGCCGCGTTCATCGGCGCGGGTGGCTTGGGCGTGCCGATTGTCGCGGGCCTGCAAATGGCCAACACGACCGTGATCCTTTCAGGGGCGTTACCCGCAGCCGCCCTGGCATTGGTAATCGACGGGGTTCTCGGCCAGGTGGAAACGTGGCTCAGGCCGCGTGGCGTCTGACTCCTTGCACAAAGACGGTCAACTCGTTACAGTTTAGGCCTCTGCGATTTGACTCCCCTCAACGACATTATCCGTCATCTTTTCATCACGACACACTTTCATGCTTGAGCAATCCAATATTATTATCGACGTTCATCTGAATAATCAGGATCCCGGTGCCGTCAAGGACGAAATTCGCGCGGGCCTGCTGTCGAAGCCACGGCGATTGCCGACGAAGTATTTTTATGATGATCACGGCTCCGCGCTCTTTGAACGAATCTGCGCCGCACCCGAATATTACCCAACTCGCACGGAACACCAATTGCTCAAAACCGTGGCTGATGACGTGATCGCGCGAACCCGTGCCGAGGAATTGGTTGAATTGGGCTCCGGCGCAGCCACCAAAACCCGGGTCTTGTTGAATGCCATGGCCAGGACAAACCGGCTGCGGTTCTACGTGCCCTTTGATTGCAGCGAGGGCATCGTGCGAAGAGTGGCGCAAGAACTGGTTGAAGAATACGAAGGGCTGCACGTTCACGGGGTGGTTGGGGATTTCCTGACCCATTTGGAACATATTCCGCAGGGCGGACGACGTCTGGTCGTGTTTTTGGGTGGAACCATCGGCAACCTGGGACCTGAAGCCGCTCCGGCCTTTCTGTCGTCGGTCGCTCATGAAATGGATCCAAATGATTTTTTTCTCCTTGGCGCTCAACTCATCACAGACGTGGAGCGCCTGGAAGCCGCATATAATGATTCGGCCGGGCTCTCGGCCGCGTTCAACAAAAACATATTGTCGGTGTTGAAGGTCGTGATTGGAGCAGAATTTGATCCTGATAACTTCGACCACGTGGCCCGGTTTAATCATGATGAACAACAAATTGAGATGCACCTTCGGTCGGTTTGCCGGCAAGTGATTCCCATTCCTGAATTGGAGTTGACCCTTCACCTTGAAGAAGGAGAAGAAATCCTCACGGAGATCAGCAGGAAATACATGCGTCACCACGTGGAATCCCTGTTGGCCGGCGCGGGCTTCACCCCCACGGCCTGGTATAGCGATCCGGCCGAACTTCACGGTCTTGCCCTGGCCCAAAAGCCGTCAGGCTGACTGGCACCCATGATTTACCTGAACTACGCGGCCCTGTGCCCGACGCTCGCAGAAGCTGAAGAGGAAGTGGAACGGACGCTGGCCGAATTTAAATGCTATTTGTATTCGGAAGCGGGCATTGAGTGGTACCTCCGGAAGGTCAGTGACTGTCGGGAGAAAGTCGCCGCGTTCTTACACGTCAGCGATCCTTCGAGCATCGCGTTCACCACGAACGCATCCTCTGCGCATTATCTTTTGCTCTCTTCCTTGAAATGGGCACCGGGCGATACCATTCTCACAACGACGCACGAGAATCCCTCTATTACGAAACAGCTTCGTGCCCACGAACGCGAAGGGGTCCACGTTCATGCCGTCAGGCCGACGTCCATTCCTTCGTTTCTGCATGCGCTGGAAGAACGGCTCGATGAACCCAGCGTCAACGCCGTCGTGATAAGCCACGTGTCGCACATTGACGGGCGTATCTTTCCCATACAGGAAGTGGCTTCATTGGCCAGGGCGCGGAACTGTCTGGTCATCATCGACGGTGCGCAAGCCATTGGGCACGTTCCCGCCGATCTGAACGCGCTGGATTTCGACGCCTATTTTTTTACCGGACACAAGTGGTGTGAAGGCCCCCTCGGCACGGGAGCGCTGGTCGCACGTGAGAGTTTTTTTACGGATCCCCGTTACCGCGCGATCGACGGAAAACCCTTCGATGGGACGGCATCACGATTTGAAATCGGCACGCAGAACGTCGGGCTCATTGCCGGACTCGCCAAAGCCTGTGAACAACGATGTCAACGCGGCATTGACGCGGAACCACAGCAGGCGTTTCGAGAAACGGCCAAGGAACTGCTGGGTGGGCCCCGGGATTGTCGTTTCATGGAATGGCAAGGCCCCCATGCTCCCGGCATCCTGACGTTCAAAGGCGCGGCTGACCTGGATCACGAAGCATTCGTCAAACGACTTGCATCCGAAGCGGGAGTTGTCGTGAAACCTTTTGTGGATTACCCTGAAGATGACGCGCCTGCAATTCGGCTGTCCTGGTCTTCGACCATGAATCAACGGGAGCTTCAGAAGGGTGTTTCGTTGATTGCGGAACGGCTCGGTTCATAGGCACGAGGCACACAGTCAGGATTCACGTTGGCGATCCAAACGTTCCTCCAAACGGCGCAAGGCTTTCTGTGTTGAACGAAGATCGCGCAAAATTTCTTCCCGCGAGACGGGTTGTTCCAGTTCCCGCAGGCGCTCGGCTTTGGCCTCTTCGAGATTGTTGAGGACCACCGCGATAAAAAGATTGATCACCACGAACGTACCGACCACCACGAAACTGACGAAATAGATCCACGCCATCGGATGCAGTTCCATGGCAATATACATGATGTCCGTCCAATCCTCCAACGTCACGACCCGGAACAACGACAACAGGGAAATACCCAGGTTTCGCCAATGGACGGGGTCATGTTCATGAAACAATTGGTGGCCCGTAATCGCGTAGATATAAAAGATGATGCTCATCAGGAGCATGACGTGTCCCATGCTCGGGATCGAGCGCACGAGCGTCGAGACAATCAAGCGCAGTTCCTGAATCGTGGAAATCAACCGCAGAACCCGCAATAACCTGGCGAGCCGGGCAATCATGGCATACTCGCCGGTCGCGGGCACCAGCGAGAACACGATCACCGAAAAATCGAAGACGTTCCAGCCATCTCGAAAGTACCGGTCGACCTGCGGGGCCACGGCCACCATTTTCAACAGAGCTTCGAGGATGAACACCCCCAACACGAATTGGTTTCCCAAGTGCATCCATTCTCCGTATCGGCGAACCAAATCCTGAGACGTCTCCATGCCCAACAACGCTCCATTCCCGATAATGAGCGCGATAATCACGTATTCAAACGCGGGGGCATTGACTACTCGTTGCGCGAATTGTTTCATCGTCTGTGACCTTTACTTGCCTCTGCGTAATGTAAGGAATCCCCATGCAGGCTGGCACCCGTCCCCCAAGAGATGAAAATCGTACAAGTTGTCATCCTGAGTTTATCCTGAGCGAAGCGAAGGACCTGCGAAGGATCTCGTAGTTGGAGTGGTGGGTTATCGAGGGAGAGATTCCTCGCTTCGCTCGGAATGACAAATTGGCCGATTTGCCAAGTGAAAGCAACATACAAATGACGGAAGGGGGTTATGTTCGTATCAATAAACCTTGTGGAGGCCATAAGGGCCGTGGCCTCTTCAACCCCGCCCTGCCTAGCCATACCCCAATCCATATTGCCCGAGTCGATGCTCCAAGGTTTGCGTTTGCGTCAAGGCATCAACCTGAAGATCGTGTCCCTCCGTCTGCGCAAAAGCCTCCTGGGGGATCAGCCCCACCAGCTCGCTTTTGACCACGGCGACGCCTTTGAGGACTGCAGCTCGTTTCACGGCTTCAAACGCCACGTGAACGGGCGTCTGATGATAGTTGACAAGATTCATCGAGACCTGCACACAGCCCTGGCTTTTCAGTTCCAGCCCGATGGCCTTGACCGCCGGCAGCCCGCCGTTCGAGGCCCGGATGCTCCTAGCGACATCCCGTGCCAGGGATACATCGTGGCTCTGTAACACCACGTTGAAAGCAATGAGCGGATAACGGGCCCCGACCGCGATCACGCCGGCCGTCGGATGCGGTTCCGCCGGACCGAAATCCGGAGCCCACGCCCGTTCGGTGGCCATTCGCTTCTTCAGGGACTCCAGCCCCCCTTTCCGGATCTGTTCCAATCTCTTGCGGAAAGATCGTTCGCAGGCTTCCTCATACAAAAAAACCGGTATCCTCAAATCTTCACCGATTTGCGCCCCGACCCGGTGCGCAAGCCTGATGGATTGCTCCATGGTCGAGCCGGACAACGGAACGAACGGCAACACGTCGCACGCCCCGAGACGAGGATGCTGGCCCATGTGATGCTTAAGGTCGATCAATTCCGCAGCCTTGGCCACCACTGCAAAAGCGGCCTCCTCAATGGACTCGACGGTCCCGGCCATGGTCAGGACGCATCGGTGATGGTCCTCGTCCAAGTGCCGGTCGAGCAGGACCACTCCTTGAGTCGCGGTCAGGGCGTGTTCGAGTTGCTCGATGACTCCCGGATCACGGCCCTCGCTGAAATTGGGAATACACTCGACAGTCCCGGCCATGCCCCTGTTTACTGAAATCGTGCTTTGTTGACAACCTCAAAAAGGTGATATACAACTTCTGATAGGTTGTCCTGCTTGCAAGCATCGACCCTTTAGCCGATCAAAACAGGTGATCCCATGACGATGACCCAAGTCCAACCAGCCGAGACCCTTGCCGAGCTTCAGGAATCCAAACCGGAGCGGGTGACCATTGTGCTCCTGAGCGGAGACATGGATAAAGCCATGGCCGCCTTCATCATTGCCACCGGCGCCGCAGCCATGGGCATGCACGTGACCATGTTCTTCACCTTCTGGGGGCTGAACGTCATTCGCAAACCCGGGGCAACCAGTGCCGCCAAAGACCTTTTGCGGAAGGCCTTCGGCTGGCTCAACAAAGGAGGAGCCGCGAGCCTGCCCCTTTCGAAATTCAACTACGGCGGGTTGGGCACCACGATGATGAAAAAGGTCATGCGGGAAAATCACATGCCCGGTGTCCCTGAACTGATCGAAACCGCGCAGGATCTCGGCGTCAAGATGATCGCCTGTACCACCACGTTGGGCTTGCTGGGTATTTCCAAGGAGACCCTGATCGACGGCGTAGACCAACTCGCCGGAGTCTCAACCTACCTCGCGGAAGCCAAAGACGGATCGGTAAATTTGTTTATTTAAGCAACAACACCCTCTCCCCTGGCGGGAGAGGGTTGGGGTGAGGGGGAAAATCAATCACATGATCCAATCCGACATCACACTCGATACGCTGGGGTACTTCTGCCCCATGCCCATCATTCTCACCTCCAAGAAAATCAAGGAACTCACTACAGGCCAAGTCCTCGAAGTCCTCTCCGACGACGAAGGCATCAAGAAAGACATGCCCGCCTGGTGCCAAACCACCGGCCACGAATGGGTCGGCCTCGAAGAAGAAGCCACAGATCCCAAAACGGTATACAAAGCCTACGTCAAAAAAACCAAATAGCGAATCACTCCCCCCTTGAGGGGGAGTCGGTGAAACCAAGCCGTCAGGCGAAGGCTGAACCGGTGGGGGGAAGGACTATCAGACTGGACCTACTGTTGAACCGACCTTGATGACTCCGCCAAAGCATGACCAGTTAAAAAAAGAAACATGCGCAAAGTCCAAGCCACTGAAGCCAAGACCCATCTCGCACACCTCCTGAGCGCCGTTGAACGCGGAGAAACGATTGCAATCACCCGTCACGGCAAACTGGTTGCTCACCTGGTTCCGACTGAGAAGCAGGACCGTGCCACTCGCAGGGTGACCGTCGATCGTTTCAAGGCGTGGCGCGCAACGTGGAAAGGCATTGACATGTCCATCAAGGACATTCTCGCCGCCCGTCACGAAAAGTATCGCCATTGAATGCCTTGGCCCTTGTTGATACGTCGGGTAACATGTTTGAGATCAGGCCTCTTTACCCAATCGGTGAATCGTGTCGTCAATGGCTTGCGCCCATTCGTCGCCGGTGACTTTCACGACCGACACATCGCCGACGAAAGCACTGCACATGACCATGTCGGGATTGAGGTTTCTCAGTCGTAACAGGCTGTCGGCAAGCGCCGCTTCGCTGCCACCTGCCTGGGGGAAGAACAAGGTCGCCCACTTCCCATCCGACTGAAAGATCGTATCGCCGGTAAAAAGATAGGATTTCCCGTACGGCGACTTGTAGAAGAAGCAAACGCTGCCGGCGGTATGACCGGGTGTATGGATGATGTCAACGTCGCCCAGACGATGGTCGCTTGACTGAAAAGCTATATCAACCTGGGCATCTTTGCCGATAACCGGGGCTTCCAAGGCACTGCAGCACAACCTGGAACCGAACAGGTCTTTGATGCGTTTCAAGGATAGCCCCGATTCATCCCTGTGGCTGAGAAGTTGGAACCGGATGCCTCCCAACTCAGCTATTTGATCGAGATCAGCATCATGACCGGTATTGTAAAAAAGCACGTTTCCATCCGGTCTCCGGAGGAAGTACGCATGAGTATTCAACGCGCCCATGCTATAGATCGTGCTTTGCCATAGATCTTCCTGTAATTGTTTCATAGCCGCTATTCTTGTTGCCGAGGCTCATCCTCTCATCACATTATGCTGTTTTGCCAAATTGTTGCTTCCGAAGGAGATCACAAATCCAGCCAATGGCCTCCGGATACTCATCACAGTCCAAGATGAATTCCTGTCCTCTTGATACCGTCTTCAATTCGGTTCGCTCACCTTGGCGACGCCATCGTTGCGCATTTCTATGGTACGTGAGCGGCATCCGGTTCCCGGTTGGATGAAACCAGGCGGGGAGGTTCCAAGTCGTCGTTTTCTCCGCAAACGGAGCGGTTAACTGCTGTTCGGTGGAGAAAAAAGAAAAAACTCCTGCTCCAGGCAGGCTGTCCGTATCCACGTTATCTATTTCCAAGTGGCGGCTCGCCAAGTACACCACATTGTTCGACTCACCTTCTTGACGAAAATGAGGATGGTATTCCGCCCATTCATAACCGGATGGTGGCTTCGAGCTCTCGATTGGCAAAACTTCCGCAATCTGCAACCACCCCCAAATGACGTGGCATGGTCGAACGTTTGTAACCCATGTGTAGATCCCGTCCCGGTTTTCGACGCGCCGAAAGAGTCCGAAGAACAAAAATAGATCACCTGGCCCAACTCCATTATTCCTGAGGTGGCCTTGAGCAGGACCAGTCTGCCCGAAAATGGGGCGCCAGCCGGCCAAACGCTGGAGACTATCTTGTGCGAGGTCAGGGTCAATATGGACACGGGAGTGTGCCGGAATCCGCTCACGTGTGAGTTGGGCAACCAGAGAGCCAAGCGAAGCGCCATTATATGAGATGTCCGCATAGGTGACTTTCGACCTCTCATCTGGAATGGGTAAAGAAATCATGCGGCCATCCGGGAATATCGGGCTCGGTACGCCTCCAGCAGAAGAGTCGAACCCCTTTCTGCTGAAAATCAGTTTCATCCGTTCCGTTCCCTCCACGAATCATCCTCACTTGGCCAATCGGATGGTGGAGCGTTCAAGCCCAGCGGGTACTCTTCGATAAATTCCAAAAAGCCGGCTATCGTCGCAGGCTGGAAGCGGCACTTATGTCCCCGACCAGTCTTCAGCATGTCCAAATGCTCGGGCAATTCAGGACCACACCCGCCAAAATAGCGGAATGTTCTTGCAATAAGGACGTTGATGCCACTCAAGTCAACCGCCTTGGCCTTTGGATTCTCATGGCATTCCCTGGAGTGTGCTGACCGCAATTGCCGGAACACACCATTGGGCAAGGGCTTGTAGATGTTGTCTCCACGTTTGTAGATCAATTTACGCTTGGAGTATTTTGGAATTTTTTCGGCAAATCGTTTGTCACGATAGTACTGTCCGTAGTTGAGAATCTCTTCCACCTGCATTGCGTAGATGACCCGGTTTCCCTTCGCCTTACGACTCAAGCCAACGATCCAATCCCCAACTTTGGCCGTTCGCCTGATCTTCGGCTTGCAGTTAGCAAGAGTGCAGTATCCCCAAAAAGGATTTGGCGCAAACCCACCGTCATGCGCAACAATGTACGAATAGAGTTTCATGAGAGCAGAAACATCAATTTGCGGTGTTATGCAGCCTCGTAGGTCAGGTTAGCGAAGCGTAACCTGACATCTTCCAGGGCCGCCGAAGAAAGAAAATGTCGGATTACGCTACGCTAATCCGACCTACTCTTCTGCGGTCGCACCATGCGAGCAACGGCCGTGATTCACGGCGCGGCCTATCCTTGGAGCAGAATTTCTATGCCCTTCTGCCAGGGTAAAACCTGTATTGAACCAAGAGTATATTTCCGTGGGGTTTGACAGAGACAAAACAGATTCGCTGTGTGATTTTCTGACGCAAAGGCCTTAAGTCCTTTCAAGTCTGATTCTTTGGGCAAGGCTTGTGATTTGATTTCAACGGCCCTGGGTGAATCGTTCGGACCGCGCGTCAACACCAGATCGACTTCCATGCCGGTATTGGTACGCCAGTAATGGAAACGATGGCCCGACTCGTTGTAATCGTTGGCTCTGATCAGTTCGTTGACGATGAACGTTTCAAACAGCTTGCCATAGCGATAGCTGCTCGACTTCAACTCAGTCTGTAGTTCCCCTCTCACCGCGTTCAAGACGCCACAATCAAAGAAATAATACTTGGGGCTTTGGCGTAATTGTTTGCGCACCGAATAACTCCAACCGTCTATACGAAAGGCAAGTAACGTATCTACTAATATATCGAAATATTCCTGAACCGTTCTCACGCTGACGCCGGTGTCCCTGGCAACGGCCGTAAAGTTGACGGGTTCACCGTTCACCTGCCCGGCAACGTCAAGTAACCGAATAAAATGATCGACTTTCCTGACCAATGATTCCTGCATCACCTCTTCCCTGAGATAGGTTTCCACGTAGGCCTT
Source organism: Nitrospira sp. SB0677_bin_15 (assembly GCA_009842645.1). Classification (GTDB taxonomy): domain Bacteria; phylum Nitrospirota; class Nitrospiria; order Nitrospirales; family UBA8639; genus Bin75. Next base: position 16,798 of record VYFB01000084.1, read on the forward strand.
CAATGATCGCTTTGCCGAGGACGAGGTTTCCTGATAAATGCCGGGTAACGTACCAATGGTCAGCGCCTTACGCAGATCAGGCACAAGCTCCTGTGAGCTTAGCGGATGTAACCTGAGCGTCCACGCCCGGCCGGCCAGGAGATTGGCGCCCGAACGCTTGAGTTTTCTGGCACTGGAGCCGGTCAGCAGAAATTGGACCTGACCCTTGTGCCGTTCAATCAGGTAATGCACTTCATCAAGCAGGCCGGGAAATTTTTGCACCTCATCAATGAGAACGGTGAGTGTCTCTTTTGCAAGGACATCCCGCAATCGTTCTTCTATTTCCAGACGAAACAGCCCGGGTTCGGCAACGTAGCGCCGATAGACGTCCAAACTCAACAAGTCGATGCTCTCCGCGTGTTGAACGCGGCTCAGATAATCCTGAGCCAACACGGTCTTACCCACACCCCTTGGGCCGAACAGAAAAGCGGATTTCCCTTGCTTCAACAGGCCTGGCAGCTTGAGCTTTCTCTTATACATACTCAATATATGTATTATAAATATGTAGTATAGTCAATATACTTATTGCAAGCCAACGCTACCCATAGGTGCCTGAGTACAGTTTGCCTTCCTGGAATTTGTTGACGTCATAAAAACTATGTTATATTACTTGTGTTATATTACATATATGATATAACGTTAAAGTCGATTGTAAGGTAAGCAATAAATGGCGCGTGGAAAATCAGGCAGAGTGGTATTAGAGATAGACCCGGAGTTGAAACGTCAACTCTATGCCACACTAGAAACCAATCAGCAAACGATGAAAGAGTGGTTCATCAGAGAGGCTGAAGAACTTGTTTATGGAGAGAAACAGCCGTCTCTTTTCGATAATCCCGAAAACAATAGGGCCGATCAGGATAAATGAACTTCAAGGAAAATGAATCTGCTCAAAAATTACGGGGTGGCTATTACACTTCCCTTGCTTTAGCCAACTATCTTTCCAAATGGGTGGCTGAAACAGATCCCAAAAGTATCTCTGTGCCAAGTTGTGGAGATGGTATTTTTCTTGAATGGTATATCCGGCAACAGGACACTCACAATCACATGGCCGTTATAGTTCGCGCTTCAATGAGAAACGGCTGCAGTATCTGGAGTTAGTGGCAGAATGAAGCCTGCTCCGTCAGTCAATTCCAATGGGACGGGACGCCGTATTGCCTCCCCTTCGTCAAGCACGCGATCTAAGAGACTAATCGCGTTTGGATGGTATGGTGGAAAATTCAGCCACCTTGATTTTATTCTCCCCCATATACCAAAAGATGCTATACATTTTTGTGACGTGTACGGAGGCTCAGCGTCTGTTTTGTTGAATCTCCCTCCGTATCCAGCCGAAACCTACAATGATCTTGATTCAGAATTAGTCAATTTTTTTCTCGTTTTACGCAATCAAGAAGCCGCTTTGATCAAAGCGATTGGGTTAACGCCTTTCTCGCGTGAAGAATTGATGCAAGCGTGCCAACCCGCCCAAGGATTATCGAATTTAGAGCGTGCTCGTCGGTTTTTCGTACGCGCTCGCCAAACACGAACAGGCCTTGCTCAAACAAGTAGTGAGGGTCGGTGGGCGCATTGCGTCTTGACTTCTCGTGCTGGCATGGCAGGGGCTGTTTCTCGTTGGCTTGGGTCTATTGAAGGCTTGCCGGAGATCGTGCAGCGGTTACAGCGGGTGCAGTTTGAGAACGCTCCGGCTCTCGACATTCTTCGCCGCTACGACACTCCACGAACAGTTTTTTATCTTGATCCTCCCTACGTTCATGATGCAAGAGGCGATACCTCCGCGTATGAGTACGAAATGACCGATCAAGAGCACATCGCTTTAGCTGAAGTCCTGCAAACTGTACGCGGGCGTGTTGTCCTCTCCGGCTACCGCAATGCGTTGTATGATCGTCTCTTTAAACAGTGGCGTCGTGTCGATGGAGAAGTAAGAACTTGTCATTCAATACGAGCACCCAGGCAAGAGTCATTGTGGATGAATTTTAAACCATGACAAACGAGGAAGCACGTCGGTGGCTTGACAAAGAATGGCAACAAGTGCTCGCAGAAAAAAATCAACCACCTGATCCAGAGATCGATCAATTCGTGAATTCTTCCATTGTGAGCATTAGGTACGCTTGCATGACACAACTTCTTGGGAAAATAGCTGACCCCTCTCGTCATATTTTATCTATTCAAGCATCAGATACCCGTGTGGGGGTCGTGGGATGCTCGCAGTTTTGCAAAGCATGTGATTGTTCCTTGGGTCGCGGACAATCATGCTGTTTTAGGAACTAGTACAGAACCTTATGTGAGTAAACCTCTCCGACGGTCCGCTCTTGGCGATGTCTCAAATGTACGAAACAAAGCCGCGTGGGAAGCCTTTATTTTATTTTTACAAACATTAGATCAGGAAGATCCTGGTAGGCTTCGGCAGACCTTTAAGCGATGTCTGCATAGCCTTGCTCGAAAATTGAAGAAGCAAACATTTGATTATCAAATTCCACACAGAATAAGCCTTCGCCAAGTTACGTTATTGCTCGCAACCTTTCTTGAAGAGCCAAGCAAGGGACTACGACCACTTGCCGTATCCGCAGCCTTATTGCGTGTATTCGGAGAAGCCTTCTCCATATTTGCCGAAACTCAAGCACAGGGGCTCAATGAGGCAGATAGTGCATCAGGTCGGCCTGGGGATATTGTCTGTTATGATGCTGATAAGAAACCAGCCCTCGTTGTGGAAGTCAAAGACCGTGATTTGACCTTACTTGATCTGCAAGATTCTGTGTCAAAAGTCATGCGGAGTGAAGGTATTTCCAGATTGCTTTTCGCTGTTCCAAGACTTCACGAACAACAACGGACTGAAATAGAGAAGAGGATTGAAAAGGAATGGGCTTCGGGATTAAATGTGTATCATATCGATATTCAAGTCCTTGCTAATACTGCCTTTACGTTGCTGGATGAAACGTGGCGCATAAAGTTTCTTCGGGAAGTGGGGAAGGAACTTGATACAAGAGGAGACCACTCTCATCGTGAAAAGTGGCGTCAGATCTTGCTTAAGGTAAAAGCATGAAACCATTTATGACCGGCAAGTCGCTGTCTTCACTAAAAAAAACCCAACGGTCCAGATTCAAGGCCATGCCATCATGACGCTTCCCATCCCCCTCACACTACCCTCTCCCACCAGGGGCGAGGGGTTTCAATTGTCAACGAATTTTTGAGGCGTTAGCCGCCTGCCAGGGACGTCAAGACGGCAGGGTCCGAGGCCGTGGATGTAGCTATATTGGAGAACATCAGGGTGGCGGCGACGGCCCAGTCGATGAAGGGTTTGGGGTAAATGCCGAGCAGGAGGGTGCCGGCGATGCCGACGAAGATGACGGTTTTCAGAGGGGTTGATACTGAAAGCGGCGTAGGGTCGTGGGGTTCGTTGATGTACATTTTTTTGACCACGACCAGGTAGTAGTACATGGAGATGACGATATTGATCAGCCCGACGATCAACAGCGTGTAAAGTTCCTGTTCGATGGCCGCGACAAAGATATAGAGTTTGCCGATGAAACCAGCCAATGGAGGCACGCCGGCAAGCGACAGCAGAAAAAGCAGCATGGCGGCCGCGAGGAACGGCGACCGGCGATTCAACCCGTTGTAATCTTCAATTTCATCGCTCTTGATCAAGTTGCTGACGCCGATGACCACGGCAAAGGCACCCAAGTTGGCAAACAGATACGTCAGCAAATAAAAGAGTATGGCGTCACTGCCACGTTTCGTTCCGGCCGCCAGCCCGATCATGACGTTGCCGATCTGCGCGATGCCGGAATAGGCCAGTAACCGTTTGATGTTTTTCTGGGCGATGGCCACGATGTTGCCGTAGGTCATGGACAGGATCGACGCCACGACGAACAGGAGCACCCACGTGGGCTTGAACGTCGCCAGCGCGACGTAGAACATGCGGATAAGAATGGCTAACGCCGCACCTTTCGGCGCGATCGACAGAAAGGCGGTGACGGGCGTGGGGGCTCCCTGATACGTATCGGGAATCCAGGAGTGAAAGGGAACGGCCCCAATCTTAAAGCCCAAAGCGGCGAAGATCATGATGAAGCCGATGGCCAGCCCAATGCTACCGGACGTCGATGCCATTTCGGAAAACACCAGCGTTCCTGTTTCGCCATAGACGAGACTGATTCCATACGCGAGTAAGCCCGCGGCGAAGACGCCCAAGATGAAGAACTTCAGCCCCGCTTCGCTGGATTTCTGGTCTTCCCGCAGATAGGCCACCAGGACGTAAAAGCCAAAGGTCGAGAACTCCAACGTGACGAAGACGGAGAGCAGGTCCTGAGCCGAAGCCATGAACATCATGCCCAGGGCCGACATCATGACCAGGAAATAATATTCGCCCTTGAAAAACTTGAATGATTTCACGTAGTCGATCGAAGCCAGCAGGACCAACGCCGTGGAGATCAACACCAGAATCTTGAAGAAAATCGCCACCCCATCCAGGACAAACATGTCTTTGAACAAGGCACCCTGGACTCCGGTGTAATCGAACCAGATCAGGTTGATGAGCGTGGCGATGACGCCCCCCACACTCAGGTAGGCCAGATTTTCGTGGTCGATTTGTTTAAAGGTAAAGTCGACGGCCAACACCACGCACAACCAGATGGTGAGGAAAATCTCCGGTGCCAGGAGCAGGAGGTCTGAGCTTGATAGGGTGAGGTCGAATGTCATGATTGGTTACGGTAACAATCCTGTCGTATTCTGGGTGACCAGCGGAGCCACTTGATTGATTCGATCCAACATCGGCACGACCGTGGAGCGCACAACGTTATAGAAGTGCATGGGGAAGATCCCGAAAAAGATGCTGCAGCCGATCATCAGGAGCAGCGGGAACCGGTCCACCCACTCAGACGTGTCACGGGTATGCGCATATTCAGGTGACATGTGTCCGTAAAACAGGCCGCGCATCATTTTGAAGAGATAGGCCATCGTTAACACGATCCCCAACACGGCCACCACCACCTGGAACGGATATTTCTCCCACGAGCCCACGATAATCATGATTTCGGCAATAAAGTTCACGGTGCCAGGCATCCCGACCGACGCCATACAGGCAATAATGAAGGCTCCGGCCAGGAACGGCATATTCTTGACCAGCCCGCCCAGAGATGGAATATCCCGGGTATGGGTTTGGTCATACACCCAGCCTGCCATGGCAAAGAGCATGCCGGTAGCCAGGGCGTGCGCGAACATGTAGATCACGGCGCCGGTCAGACTGATGTAATCCAGCGCGGCCATGCCCAGGAACACGTAGCCCATGTGACTGGAACTGGAATAACCGATGACGTACTTCGTGTCCTTGGCGAAATATGCAACGAACCCGCCGTAGATGATGCTGAACACACACAACACCGCGGCGATGGGCATGAGTTCACGTGTGGCGTCGGGAAGGATTTCATAGGCTACGCGAATGATGGAGAAATGCCCGAGTTTCATGAGTACACCGGCGTGCAACATGCTGGTCGCGGCCGGAGCCGCGGCGTGCCCGACGGGAGACCAGGAATGCAAGGGCCAGATGGGCGCGATGGACGCAAAGCCGAAGAAGACGAGCACCCAGATAATCGTCGCCAGCGTACCGTCGAAATGGGCCACTTCCCGCAGCACCAGGATATCGAAGGTATGGACCGGCGAGAAATGGTAAATCAGCAGGATGCCCATCAAGGCGAACACCGCTCCCGCCGAGAGGAACAGCGTGAGTTTCATCGCGGCGTATTCCTTGCTGTTCGACCCGAAGTTCAGGATGAACCCGACCGAATCCCGAAGCTTCCGGCCTTCCTCATCAGTCATGCTCAAATAGCCCTTGGTATGACTCCCCCACACGCCCAGCAGCACGTACATGGGCAACACCGACATTTCATAGAAGAAGTAGAGGAAGAACAGGTCCAGCGACATGAAGACCCCTATGGTCGCCGCAGCCAGGATCAACAGAAAGATATAAAATTCCTTGGTGCGATCCTTGATGTGCCACGAAATGAAGATGCCCGCAAACAGTAGAATGGCCGAGGCAAAGACCAACGGAGCCCCGATTCCATCCACTCCGATGTGAAACCCGATGCCCAATTCCTCGGACCATGCCCACTTGGTGATGAATTGGAACCCACCCTGAATAGGGTCATAGGCCAGAAACACGTAGAGAGAAGCGAGTAGCGCCACCCCGGCGGAAGTCGCAGCCACGGCGCGCACCAGGAACGGCTCACGATTGGGAATGAACAGCAACACGACCGACCCCAGGAACGGGGCAAACAACGTTGCCAGTAAAGCCAACTGTCCCATGGCTCAGTCCTGCCCTCCGGATTCAAGCGTCACGGCATGGGACAACAGTGTCCGGTCCCGTTCAATGCTCGCGATCGACCCGTGGTCCAACCGGTCCATCACCGCCTGCACCGAGCCGTTGACCATTCGCAAAAACGGTGAGGGATAGAGTCCGATCCAGAAAATCATCACGCACAGGGACACGGCGATGATCGTTTCGCGCTGCGTCAGGTCCTTGAGTACCTGCGGGACATGCTCGCCGATAGGGCCGAAAATCGCCCGTTCGTAATACCACAGGAAATAGGCCGCGGCGAAGATCACACCCGAGACGGCCACGGCTCCATACACCCAATGCGCTTGAAAGACGCCGAGCAGGATCAGAAATTCCCCGATGAATCCATTCGTTCCGGGCAATCCGATCGAGGCCATTCCGATGATCAGGAAAAAGGTGGCAAGAAGAGGCATCTTCGATGCGATACCTCCGCAATTGTTGAGGAGCGTATTGCCGAGCCGGTCATAGAGAAACCCGGCCAGGAAAAAGAGCCCGGCAGTGGTAAATCCCAAATTGATCATTTGCAGCAAACTGCCCTGCAGACCTTGGAAATTCAGAGCAAACAGGCCCAACACGACGAACCCCAAGTGGCTGATGCTGCTGAAGACGAGCAGGCGTCTGAAATCCGGCTGCATGATGGCGATAATGGCTCCCCAGACGATGGCGGCCAGCGCCAAACTCATGACAATCACCACCACGGTGGCATTGGTCGAGGCTTCCGGCAACAAGGGGAAACTAAATCGCAGGAATCCATACGTGCCCAACTTGACGCCCGCCAACACCACGGACATCCCGATCGGCCCCTGTACCAGCGCGTCCGGCAACCACGTGTGGAACGGAAAGACCGGAGCCTTGAAGGCCAATCCCATGAAGATGAACCAGAAGATCAAGAGTTGATCCGAGACCGGAACCGGCACCTTCAACAGGTCCAGCAAATCGAAACTATACGTATTCGTGACGTCGTGGTAATTCAAACTCAGCAGGGCGAAACCGACCAGCATGAACACGCTGCCCAACAGGGTATACAACACGTACTTGAGCGCGGCGTAGTGCTTTTCTTCACCCACACCCCATAGTTTGATCAGGAAATAGCTGGGCACAAGCATGAGTTCCCAGAACACGAAGAAGAGGATCAGGTCGATGGACACAAAAATCCCCATGATCGTCGTTTCCAAAGCCAGGATGCTCATGAAGTACGCTTTGGCCCTGTCCTGCACGGTATCCCATGAATAGAGAATGATCAGGACCGTGATGAAGGCCGAAAGGCCGACAAACAGGATGCTGATCCCGTCCACGGCGAGGTGATAGGAAATACCCAGATCCGGAATCCAATTCAACCGTTCGCTGAATTGCATAGCCGCGGTTTCCGGGATGAACCGGAGTAACAGGAGCACGGCGAAACCCAGTTCGATAACTGCAACGGCTAAGGCAGCCGCCTTGATCAGATAGGGATCCCTTTGCAGCCACAGCCAGATCACCCCGAAAAGCGGGAACCAGAGCAGCATCGACAGAATGGGAAATCCGAATTCCAGTTCTTCAAGCATCGCCAATCACTCAAACCTACAAGAGAGAGGTTCCGGTCAACCACACGAGGATAAAATGCGTGAGAAGAAAAAGGCCGATCACGATCACTGCGGCATAATGATTGACCAACCCTGTTTGTAATTTCCGCCAGGACCAGGCCGCCAGATGGTTGGCGTACCCGATCACGTTGAGTCCCCCGTAAATCACGTGTTTTTCGGTCCAGGTCACTCCGGCCGCGCTCACGTCGGCCCCACGACCGATCCCTCTGATGACGCGATCTATCACGTGTTGATCGATCCAATCCCATAGCTGACCGAGCCGTTTGCACGGCTCGACGAAAAGGGCGTCGTACAGTTCATCCACGTAGTATTTGTTCAACAGCGTCTGATAGGCCCAGGCGAACCGTTCCGACCATGCATCCGCGGTCCCTGGCCTGATCGCGTACAAATAGTGCGCCACCGCCCAACCACCCAACGCGATACCGATGGCCCCTGCCATCAATCCGATGAGGGTCACCATGCCGACTTCATGCGTCACCGCGCCCACGGGAGTGGCCACGGATTCCAAAAATCCATGGAACCAGCCATGTTCCGGCGGCACGCCCAGAAACCCGCCCAGTACGGAGAGACCCGCCAAAATCATGAGCGGTACGGTCATGACCCGCGGCGACTCATGAATATGATGTTCCACCTTCGGGTCCACCCGGGATTGCCCATAAAACGTCACATAGGTGAGACGGAACATGTAAAAGGAGGTCAGGAACGCGCCGACCGCGGCAAAGGCATACAACACGTAATGATGATGGACAAAGGCGTGAGCCATGATTTCATCCTTGCTCCAGAACCCTGCCAAAGGCGGGATGCCGGCAATGGCCAGGGTGCCGATGAGAAACACGGCGTGCGTGATGGGAATTTTTTTGGAAAGCCCGCCCATCTTTCGGATGTCCTGTTCTCCTTCGAGCGAATGGATCACCGCGCCGGCGGACAGGAACAGGAGCGCCTTGAAAAAGGCATGGGTCACGAGATGGAAAATGGCGGCGATGTACGCCCCGACTCCGCAGGCCAAAAACATATAGCCCAACTGGCTGACGGTCGAATACGCCAGCACGCGCTTGATGTCGTTTTGCGCCAGCCCGATCGTGGCGGCAAATAACGCGGTCAGGCCGCCGATGACCCCTACCGTAGCCGTGGACACGGGAGCCACGTCGAACAACACGTGATTGCGCACCACCATGTACACCCCGGCCGTGACCATCGTCGCGGCGTGGATCAACGCGCTCACCGGCGTCGGACCTTCCATGGCATCGGGCAACCACGTATACAGGGGAATTTGGGCGGATTTCCCGATCGCGCCCACCAACAGGCACAGCGTAATGGCCGTGGCCATTTCAACGGAGAGATGATTCGCGTTTTCGAAGACCTTCAGGTAATCCAAGGTCTTGAAATTGACGAAGACCAGAAAAATCGCCAGCAAAAACCCGGCGTCACCGATCCGGTTGACCACAAACGCCTTGGTGGCGGCCTTGGCCGCGGAGACCTTGTTGAAGTAATACCCGATCAGGAGATAGGAGCAGAGCCCGACCCCTTCCCAGCCGATGAAGAGCACCAGAAAATTGTTCCCCATGACCAGCAACAGCATGGAGACCATGAACAGGTTCATGTACACGAAAAAGCGGGTAAAGCCGTCTTCTCCGTGCATGTACCCGACGGAATAGACGTGAATCAGGAAACCGACTCCCGTCACCACCATCAACATCACGGCGGTCAGCGGATCGATCAAAAATCCGAAATTGACGTGCAGGTCTCCGCCAAAAATCCACGAATAGGCAATGACCTCACGGGGCACGGGATCGGAGAGTACGCCGGCCACCACCGCGACGGCACACAGAAAAGAGAGGCCGATGGAGCCCACGGCAATACGGCCGGCCAGGCCGGTGGCGTACCGATGACCGAGCAAGCCGTTCACCAGAACCGCGATCAGCGGGAAGACGGGTATGAGAATGACGAGAAGATCGGACACGTTACCACTTCAACAGGTTAATCTGGTCGACGTTCGTCGCAATTTTTCCACGGAACACCACGATGATGATCGCCAGGCCCACGGCAGCCTCCCCCGCGGCGATCGCAATCACGAACAATGCCGCCATCTGGCCGGCCATTGATGAAAGGTAATGGGAGAACGCGACGAGGTTGATGTTCGCCGCATTCAACATGATCTCGACCGACATCAGCACAATAATGAAGTTCCGCCGGATCAGGACGCCCAACAACCCCGTCATGAACAGGATGAAACTCAACGCCACGTATGCCGAAAGAGGAATCATGGCGAGTTACTCGCGTTGGCCCGTCGGCTCAGGAACCGGACCTGTCGGGGTTTTGGCCAGGACGATTGCCCCGATAATGGCTCCCAAAAGAAAAACTCCCACGATCTCGAACAACAACAAGTAGTCGCTGAACATGGTGATGCCCACGGCGTGACTCGGGCCGGTCTGCAACACGACTTCCGGGGTCGCAGTCCCCTTGGCCCCGCCGTAGGGGGTTTGAAACACCAGAATGAGTAATTCCGCGAGAATCGCGACGCCGGCGAACAGGAAAAAGGGATATTTCTTATGCAGGTACTGTTCTTCGGTTTTCAGGCTGAGCAACATCAGGACGAAGAGGTAGAGCACGAGGATGGCCCCGGCGTAGACGATGATCTGCACGGCAAAGAGAAACTCGGCGTTGAGCAACACGAACAACCCGGCCACGTGCAAGAGCAACGACAACAGGCTCAGGCCGCAATGGACAGGGTTTTTCAGCGCGATCGTAAAAATCCCCGACAGGATACTCACGGTCGCAAAGTACCCGAACAATACGTACATCATCATGAAGGACTACGAGCCGGAAGCCCCGGTTTTCCCTATGGGCTGCGGGAAATGATAGCGGTAGGCGCGACTCTCCTCGTCATCTTGTTCCTGGTTATGGGCATAGAGATATTTTTTTGCGTCTTCCAAATGTTTCTCGCCGATTTCGTAGAGTCGCTGTTTGTCGAACATGAGGGTCCGTTTGTCATGAGTCGAATACTCGTACATCTTCGTCATGGCCAAAGCATTGACAGGGCAGGCTTCCACGCAATATCCGCAAAACACGCATTTGGTAATATCGATGTAAAACTCGGTCGCGTACCGTTGCAGGGGCAGAGACTTGTCCTCTTCACTGATGACTTTGATGCACCGTGACGGACAGGCGGCCTCGCAGAGGTCACATCCGACGCACCGTTCCTGTCCGTTGTCGTACCGCAACAAGCCCAGGGCCCCGCGATGCGCGTCGGGAATCGTTCGCTTTTCACGGGGATACTGGAAGGTCATCGGGCGGTGAAACATGTGTTTGAACGTGACCTTCATCGCTTTCCAGATTTCGCGGAACAAGACCGCGTCCAACAATCGTGTCGTTTGCTTTTGCGTATCCACGAGACGCTCCTAAATTTTTTCGATTGTCACCCGGGCAGATTTGAAATAGGGCACCCGCGTGACGGGATCCACGGCGACCCGGACCAGATCCTTGACCGGAGGCTCATTAAAATGTTCAGGGAATGCACAGGTGCCCGGCAGCACGTTGACGTCGGCTTGCACGCCCAATTCCAGGCTGCCTTGATCCGAGGTCACGCGAACGCGGCCGCCTTCGGCGAGACCCAACCGTTCACATTCCTCCAGGGACATCCGTAACGCTCCGGTATTCGGCGAAATGTCCATCAACCCGGACGCTTTCGTGGATAATTTTCCCGAATGATAAATGAGTTGAATCAATTTCAATCCGTACGGCCGGCCGGACTCTTGTGTGCGGCCATTGGCATACCGGGCGCGAACCGAATCCGCATACCCGTTCCGAAGATACGCTCCGGCATCAGCGACAACGGGGCGAGGTTCGCCGAGATTGTAGTAGCCGGGAAGCACCTTCCGAATTTCCGCTTGAATATCCTGCGTGTCTTCATACGGAAGCGAATGCCCCATGCCGTTGGCGAGCCCCACCATGATATGCCAATCCAACGCACTCTCGCCCAGAGGATCCAGCGCCGGTCTCAGGAATTGCACCATCCCCTCCTGATTCGTGACGGTGCCGTCCTTTTCCGCAAACGTACACGCGGGAAATACCACGTGCGCATATTGCGCCGTCTCCGTCAGGAAAGGATCCTGACAAATCAACAGTTCCAAGTGGCTCAGGGCTTCCTCTACGCCAAATGATTTCGGAAGCGTGCCCAATGGATTTTCTCCCACGAGGTAGAGGGCTTTAATCTTGCCGGCACGGCAGTCTGCCAAAATTTCGACAAGGGATTGACCGGATTGTGCATCAGGCAACGTCGCACCCCATGCTTCGGAAAATTTTTGCCGCGCCTCGGCTTGCGCATAGGACACCGGGCCAGGAAGAAATTCCGGTGCGACGCCCATATCCACGGCCCCCTGCTCGTTGCCCTCCTCGGTAAACGTATTGATCCCGCACCCGGGTTTATTCAATTTTCCCGTGACCCACGCCAGGTCGACCAGAGACAATGTATGGTTATAACCGTCGGGCTGACGCACGATCCCTTCCCCGCACAGGATGACGGAACGCGGGGCTTCTGCAAATATCCTGGCTGCCTCCTGAATCGTCTCGACCGGAATTCCCGTTTCAGCGGCAACAGCATCGAGCGAAACCGCCTGGGCCGCGGCTTTCAAGGCAGACAGGGCCTCGGGGGCCTGAGCGGTCGCGTCAGGATCAATGAGATCCTGCTCCAAGGCCGATTTGACCAATCCTTTGACGAACGTGCCCTCCGACCCCGGTTTGACCATCACCGGATGCGACGCCAACCTGGCCAGGTTGGTTTGCATGGAATCCACCACGATGACTGACGCCCTGTAGGTGCCGATCGCAGCTTTCACCCGCAGACTGGCCACGGGATTCGTTTCCGTGACGTTGGCTCCGACCACCAGGACCGCCTTGGCTTTCGTGAGGTCGGCCGAGGTGTTCATGGTCCGGTTGATCCCGAGGGCATGATGGGCCGCCCGCACGAAATTCATATGACCGTATCGCGCGCTGCTGTCGAGGTTGTTCGTCCCGAGTACGGTCCGCATGAATCGCTGGAACACGTACAACTCTTCATTCGTGCACCGTGCCGTGATCAAGCCTGCAATGGCTTCGGACCCGTATCGGCTCTTGATATCCTTCAGCCGCCCCGCGGTCACGTCCAGGGCTTCGATCCACGGCGTTGGGACCAGGCCCGTTTCGTTCCGAACGAGCGGCTCCTTGAGCCGGTCTTTACTGTCAATGAACTGGAAGCCGAAGCGCCCTCGCACGCAGAGCCCTCCGTGACCATTGACCGTATCCCCCCGGTCGCCCCATTTGTTTTTCCAGGACAAGGGAGAGGTCACCCGCACGACTTCCGTATCCTTCGTTTCCACGTACATCTGACAACCATCCCCGCAGTACGTGCAGGTGGTCGTGGTTTTTCGGAGTTGCCAGGGCTTGTACACGTATTTTGAAAATTTATTGGTAATCGCGCCCACCGGACAGACCGCGAGGCAATCACCGCAAAATTCGCAGTCCAAGGCGTGATCCCCCTTGGCCACGACCTGCGTAAACCCGCCCTTCTTCATGAACTGCAAGGCGTCGATGCGCTGGACGTCCTTGCAGATGTTGATACATTCCCCACAGGCGATGCAGCGATTCATGTTGAAGTCGAGCACCAGGCTGCGCGTGTCTTCCGGAATATTTTTCTGTTTGGCGTTGGCGAGGTTGGTGACTTGATGCTCGAAGGCCATGTCTTGCAATTCGCAATGCCCGTCCGCGTCGCAGACCGGACAATCCAGGGGATGCACGGAGAGGTGTTTCTCAACGGCCTTTTTCCTCGCCGCAAACAGGTCTTCCCCATCCGTGCGGATCACCATCCCTTCGGCCGCCTTGGCAGTGCAGGACCGCACAGGCGACTTCTTCCCTTCCTGCAGGACCAGGCACATGCCGCAGGATCCGAAGGGATCGAACGTGTAGTGATAACACATGGCCGGGACGATTTTCCCCATGCTGGAAATCACGTCGTACAGCGAAACCCCTTCTTTCGCGGTGACGGTTTCGCCGTCGATATTCAGGACAATCGTCGCGGCTTCAGTATCGGGCGTCGTAACCGGCTTGAGTCCCATTTATCTCTCCCGCCCCTCCATTCAGGAGCTCATCAGGATTTTTATCAATTATCCAACTCCTTTGCCGACTGTTCAAAAAGTCCACCGGCAAGGCCGCAGGCAGTGAGAAGGCTGAGGCGTACCGGAGAAGTACATTGAAGCCTTCGAGCAACAAGAACGCCGCTGGTGGGCTTTTTCAACAGTCTATTATCGATCGCATTCTCCCATCACGATATCATACGACCCAAAAATCGTGACCGCGTCGGCAATCATGTACCCCTTGGCCATATAATCAAACGCCCCCATGTGGATAAAGGACGGGGAGCGAATCTTCAGGCGATAGGGTTTCCCGCCGCCCGTACTCACGATATAGAATCCCAGCTCACCTTTATGCGCTTCGGTTCCACAATAAATCTCACCGGGGGGCGCATCGAAACCTTGTGAAAACAGTTTGAACTGCTGGATCATGGATTCGAGATTCGTGAACACCCGGTTCTTGGGAGGCAAGGTGACGCTGGGCACGTCGGCCAGCACCGGACCTTCCTTTGGTATCTGATCCATGCACTGGCGAATGATCTTGATGCTCTCACGCATTTCTTCGATTCGGATCCAATACCGGTCATACGTGTCGCCATTTTTGCCGACCGGCACGCTGAACTCGCACTTGGGGTAGGCGCCATACGATTCGTATTTGCGCAAGTCGTAATCAACGCCCGAACCCCGGAGCGTGGGTCCGCTCAAACCATATCCCAGCGCGTCCTCCGCGGAGATGACCGCCACGCCCACGGTCCGCGCCAGCCAAATCCGATTTTTTTCCAGGAACACCACGTATTCATCGATCTTCGGAGGAAAATACGCCAGAAAGTCCCGAATCTTGGTCTCCAGCGAAGCGGTCAAGTCGCGTTCCACGCCGCCGATCCGGTACCAACTGGTCGTCAGCCGCGCCCCGCACAGTTCATCGAACCAGTCGAGCAGGATCTCCCGGTCACGGAACGTGTAGAAAAACACGGTCATCGCCCCGATATCGAGCGCCTGCGTCCCCAACCAGAACAGGTGCCCGATAATCCGTTGCACCTCCGCCACGATGGTACGTAAATACTCCGCCCGCTCGGGCACGGTGACGTTCATCAATTTCTCCACGGCCCGGCAATACGCGAAGTTGTTGTACATCGCGCAAACGTAATCGAGCCGGTCCGTATGAGGAATGAATTGATGATACGTCCCGTATTCGGCGAGTTTTTCCACGCCGCGATGGAGAAAGCCCATGACCACCGTGGATTTCGTAATCCGCTCTCCTTCGAGGTCGAGGATCACTTTCAGCACGCCGTGCGTCGCGGGATGCTGCGGACCCATGTTCAACAACAATTCCTCGGTCCGCAGGATCGGCAGATCCTTGGTTTCCGGATGGGCCGGGTCAACTTTATAAATGGTTTCGCGTTGGTCCTCTAACTGCGCCATGGTGGCTTCTCGAACAGTGCCGGCTCAGGAGGCCGCACCCTCATTCAGAAAATCAAACGTATCGCGCCAGCCCTTCCCTTGCAGCGGAAAATCCTTTCGCAACGGATAGCCTTCGGGGAAATCGTCCGGCATCAGGATCCGTCGCATGTCCGGGTGGTTGTTGAACCGAATGCCCATCATGTCGAACACTTCCCGCTCCATGAAATCCGCGCCCGGCCATATATCCGTCAACGAATCCACGTAGCAATCGTGTTCCGGAACCCGCGTTTTCACGCGAATCCGATGGCGATGGCGGATGGAATAGATCTCGTACACCACTTCAAAGCGTTCTTCCTCATCAGGCCAATCCACCGAACTGACGTGCACGATGTAATCACAAGCCATGGACGGATCATCCTTCAGGAAACGGCCGATCTCGTGCAGGGCTTCGCGTTTCACCGTCACGGCCAAGTCACCCCGCCATTCCTGAGCATTCAGGAATCCGTCAGGAAAACGGGCTTGGATGGCTTCGGCAAGAGAATGCATTACCCGATCGCCTCGTCCCGCGGCCTGCTCCCCCATCCGTCATTCCCGCGAAAGCGGGAATCCAGAAGATGCATTACCCGATCCCCTTCTCTTGGGGCCTGACCTGTTCGGGCTGTTTGGTAAAGACCCGCTTCTGCATGATCTGATCCTGAAGCTTCAAAATCCCATCGAACAAGGCTTCGGGGGTCGGCGGGCACCCGGGCACGTAAATATCGACCGGCACGAATCGATCCACGCCCTGGACAACACTGTAACTATCGTAAATGTTCCCGGACGTGGCGCAGGACCCCATGGAAATGACGTATTTGGGTTCGGGCATCTGATCGTAGATTTTGCGAATGACCGGAGCCATGCGCCGGCACACCGTGCCCGCCACGATCATGAGATCGGATTGTCGTGGAGAACCACGAAACACGCCGGCCCCGTACCGGTCGACGTCATACCGGGAGGAGACCGCGGCAATCATCTCGATCGCGCAACAGGCCAACCCGAACGTCATCGGCCACAGCGATCCCTTGCGCGCCCAATTCGCAGCCTTTTCCAAGGACAACGTGATGACACCGATATCGCCGTCCTTCTCGTGCTTTTTCCCTATTTGGATCAGTCCCACTCCAGCGCGCCCTTTCTCCACGCATACACGTAGGCCACGACAAAGAGGCCGATGAAAATCATCATTTCAATGAGGCCAATCACGCCCAGTTGGTCAAAAGTCACGGCCCAGGGATAGAGAAAAATGACTTCGATATCGAAAATAACGAACAGCATCGCAATGACGTAATACCGGACGGGAAACGGCATCCGGGAATCGGAAAACGGCTCGCTGCCGCATTCATACACGCTCAATTTTTCATCTTCGGGATACTTCGGTTGGACGAGATAACTGAGGAGAAGCGTCGCGATGCCAAATCCCGCTGCCAGGACAATAAACACGACTATGGGCGAATATTTCGCGAGATAGTCCAGAAACAGATCCAGGCCACCGACCATAGGGATTTAACCTCGCAAGAACCTGCCCCCGGTATTCGGGGTCAAAAACATCAATCTTTTCGCACAATTCTGGATCGTAGCACCCCATTTTCCAACGAATCAAGAGAACAAAAGACCTACCATCCCAATAGCAAAAGCCCCAATACCGCAATTCCCTCGGTTCAAAAAACGGGACATCCCCGTGAAACGGGAATAGAAAGAGTCGATTTTGTAGAACAACCGAAGGGAGAAAGAGAAGAACGGACTGACTACGAGTTCCGCATATCCTGCGGTGGGCGCTTCAAGCCCTTGGGAGGACCGGCTTGCTCGCTTTCCCATTCATCCGTCAGGGGAGAAACCGCTTTGGCCTTCTTTCGCCGATGGATCTGGGTTTGGATACGCGTTGGCGATGTTCCGGTTGCTTGTTTTTCTTTATCCGGTTGAACCCGATTCATAGATTGAATCACCGAGGCCAAAGCGCTACGGATCGCGGTCCGAACACTCGGTCGAATAATTGCCTTTATTCCAGCAATGGATCTTGACATTGCCCTTGCTTCCGCCAGGACATTATCTTAAAAGAATGTCAATGCGTAAGTCTACCGATTGGACAAGTCCGACCCTTTGCCACTTGGCTCACGGAGACGGCGCGGACCATTGTGGAATACGCGAAGGCTCTTGTTCCAGGTGGCTGGTATCATACGTCCGTTCATTGCCGGTGATGCCGTCCTCGTCCGGGTCCGACCACATCTCGCCTTTGCCCGTTTCAAATTTGCCATTTCCGTTGACATCCAACCAATAGAACAACGGAGACCCGACCGTCACGACCACCGGCGTGCCGAATTCATCCAGCCACACCTTGTAGGTCCGCCGGGCAGTCATGTAATTCACCACGCCGTCCCCGTTCATATCGAATTCCCGGAAGAACAAATCATTACGCCAGTCGTAATACCCCTTGACTTCACGATCGTCGAATTCTTCAGGTTCTTCCGGTAGAGGCGAGAAATCCCGTAAATGCGTTTCCCCTGAAGACTGAGTAGCCGAAGGGCTCGGGGGCGAAATCGGTGCCTCTTCCTGCCCATACACCCATACGGCCGGCATGCCCACAATCAGGATGAGAACTCGGAGCATCACAAGAAAAGCACCGTTCCACGTTCTCCCGGCAATGATGACCCGCATTTCAAATCCCGGCTTTTCTTTCGTTGTGAGGTCACCACTCCTTTGGCACAATAGCCCGTATGCCGCGATCCTATGCCGACGTTGTCTTTCCTCCCAGGACCTCTCAAGCATTTACGTACCGTATTCCTCAATCATGGAATTCCCTGCCCAAAATAGGGCAATGGGTTCTGGCACCGTTCGGACCGCGCGTCAAGCCGGGTATTATTGTCTCTCTTGCCGTAAACGCGAAGCAACCCCTGATTGATCCCGACCGTATTCGCGAACTGTATCGCATCACCTCGGTCCACTGGGAGCCGGGCCCCAAGCTGGTTGCGTTGGCGGAATGGATGACCGACTATTACCTGGCTCCGGCGGGAACCTGCCTGGCGCTTGTCCAACCACCGGACATCCCCTTTCGCAGCAGCACACGTTGGACCATCACTCAGCAAGGGCAACAACGCCTGGAAATCGCCAGGACCGGCACTTCCACGCACACGCTCCTCACCGCGCTCGCCAAGCGTTCCAAGGGCTTGGCGCAATCAACCATTGAGACGCTGCTGGACAACCCCTCCACGGTCCTACAAAGGCTCAAGCGAAATAAGTGGATTCAGCCCAGGCAGGACTGGACCGAATTGCCGGTCCCAAGCAACCCCACACCGATATCCCTTGCAAAGGATTTTCTCGAAGCCTCGGAAGGGAAAACCCTGGATTCCCGCTTTCGCGGGAATGACGAAGGGGATAGCGGGAAAAACGGAGAGAGAGGCGGCAAAAACAAGAGTAGGGCCAGAAAGGACAGCACGCCTGCACGGGGCGTTCCTGAAATCCCGGAGGAAAACCCTGGCTTATTCTCCTGGCGGGGCCGTTTTCGGCAACACCTCGCAGCCAAACGATTCGGTGAGTTGCTGCTCAGCGATTTGGAAGACCCGCCACCGCTGTTGGGCGACGTCATACAAGAAACAATGGCCCAGGGAAGGACGGTCCTGGTCATTGCCCCGAATATCAACCGGTCGAGACGCCTGGTCTCCTATCTTCGACAGTCGGTGGGACAACCGATAGGCGAGTTTCACAGCGGCCATTCAGACAAGCAACGTCTTCAACTTTGGGAAGCCATCAAACAGGGGAATTATTCCGTGATCGTGGGGACCAGATCCGCACTGTTCCTCCCTCTCCCTTCCCTGGGCTGCGTATGGATCGAACGTGAAGGAGACAGCGCGTACAAGGAAGACCCGATTCCGCACTATCACGCCCGGGAGGTCGCACGAAAAAAAGCCGAGTTGGACGACGCCGTGCTCGTGCTGCACGCGCCTTACCCGACACTCGAGACCGTGCATCGCTTTGCCGAAGACGCCAGGTCTCCTCGGGTTTTCGCCGACAAGAGCACACCAAAGCCGGTTCAGGTGATCAGCCTGCAGGACTTGGCGTTCGGCACGATGTTCTCCGGCACCCTGCAGGACGGCATGGAGCAGGCCCTGCAGCAAGGTGGCGGAATCGTGATCTACCATAATCGCAAAGGGTTTTCATCATCCATCACCTGTCGGGATTGCGGGACCGCGCCACAATGCCCGCGCTGCCGCATCCCGTTGGGTCTCCGGCAATCACAACTGCGGTGTTCCTATTGCGGCCAAGCCGAACCCATCCCGTCCGCGTGTCCGGCCTGTTCCGGCATTCGTTTGGAACCGGTGGGATTCGGCACCGAACGTCTTGAAGAAGAATTGCGCCGTTTGTACCCCAACGCCGCCATTGCCCGCTATGACGGCAACACGATACGGACCGAAGCCGCTGCGAACCGTATCCGCGAGCAATTTTCACAGGGCAGGGTCCACGTGGTCGTCGGGACGGAACTGCTCTTCCAGGCGTCGCCGTTCACGCCGGTGAGATGCGTCGGCATCCCCTATGCGGATGCCGGCCTGCACGTGCCGGATTTTCGATCGTCGGAACGCGTGTTTCACCACCTCCAACAGGCCGTGGATCTCGTCACCCCCGGCCTTTCGGGGTCCACGATCATTCAAACCCGCCTCCCTTCACACCCGGTCATGCATGCCATCAGCCAACAACAACCCAACCTCTTCTATGACCATGAATTGGCGTTTCGCCGGCTGGTGGGGTATCCACCCTTCGGGCAGCTCATCCAATTACACGTCTCAGGTCAAGATGCAACGGAAACCGAGGAGGCCGCAAAGCTATGGCACCAGCATCTCACGGAACAACTCGCACGTATGATTGCACAAGGCGAGAGGCAGCAGGGCGAACAGGACGCGGTCCTGGGTCCCCTTGCCGCGTATGGGGCCCAACCACGAGGGCTCTCCCGCTATCATCTGCTAGTCAAAGTCGCAGATGGCACCGCCGGACGAACCCTCGTTCGACGGACACTCGAATTGATGACACAGAGGAAACCCCATCGACGCCTGAAATTCGGGGTGAACGTGGACCCTGTCGACGTGACGTAGCAGGAGAACCGTCTTGACGGCATACCGGGTGCAGGAGATGATAAAAAATGCGCCTCTGGAGCATCCATCCGCAATATCTTGATCCCCGGGGCTTGGTGGCACTGTGGCGGGAAGGGTTGCTCGCTCAGGCGGTACTCAGGGGCGAAACCACTGGCTACACGCACCATCCCCAGTTGCTCCGATTTCGTAAGCAATCATCCCCGGTCGCGTGCATCGCCGAATATCTGCGGGCCGTTCACGCAGAATCAGTCAAGCGGGGATACCGATTCGACGCCAGAAAGATCGCCCGTGGCCGCACGTCCGGTAGGATCGACGTCCCGCGTGGCCAGATCGACTTCGAATGGCAGCATCTCATGAAGAAGCTGGAAATACGCGCACCGAAATGGCGCGAGACGCTCATGACGGTAGCTTCCCCACTACCCCACCCTCTATTTCGGGTAAAGTCCGGTGGTGTCGCGGATTGGGAAAGGCCGTAATCTCTTTCAAACGCGGTTTCTTCATGACCCTCCTCTTGCCCCAAGAAGCTATCTTCTCACATAATTGTTGCGCTCTAAAAATCCCAAAGCAGGCGCTATCCGGGGAATCCTCGCTTTTGGTTGCCAGTTATGCGAAAAATTTATTGAATTGAAAAATTCATGACTAACTCCATACTGAAACGGTGGGACATCACGGTCGAGGAACTCACCCAAGTGGTTGATCAGAACCCAAGCATCAGGGGAATGCTGCTCGGCTATCTGGCGGAGGTGAAGTTGGAAAAATTATGGCTCAGACGTACGGGGATTTCTGACGTATCAAAGCACGACGATCATGACAGGAAAAAGAAAGGCGACCGTGTAGTTGCTTACAAAGGCAGGGAGTTCATCTTCGAATCAAAATCTCTACAGACCAATACCATACGAAAAACAGACGAGGGTTGGGTTGGCAAAACCCAAGTCGATGCGAGTGACAGACGCGAAGTCGTTCTTCCCGATGGGACGAGAGTCAATACAACCTGTTTACTTCGTAACGAATTTCATATTCTGGCAGTCAACGTTTTTTCCTTCGAAGACAAATGGCGATTTGTCTTTGCAAAAAACAGCGACCTCCCGTCCTCAAAATACAAAGGCTATACCGAGTATCAACGGAGTCATTTGCTTGCCACTCTCGTGACAGTTCATTGGCCGCCCATACCGCCGTTCTATGAGGAACCCTTTACTTTGATGAACGAGATGCTTTAGCAAATCGCATTTGCGATGCCTTCTTGCCCTTCGGTCTTTTTACAAAGACAAGAAAGTATGAATGGTTCTTTCTGGCGTGCACCTGATTGATAACCCTGCTCATTCCAGGTTTATTGGGCCGAACGACAATAAACAAATCTTTACAGAAGAATCCGATGGTGTCGTAGGCGTTGATGATTTCCACGTGGGTAAGATTTTGCCTGTTCGCGCTCACTTCATCCTGACACTTGACGATAAATATTCCTCCATCCTTTAGAACGCGGTGAGCCTCTTTGCCGCCTTCCTTGTAAATCTCTAAAACGGCCTCGTGCCATTTTCCGCCGTTAGGTTGAGGGACCTCGTCACCATTCGAATAATGCTCTCTAAACGTGTTGTGTGTCCCGTCACCTGCTTTCGTGGTATTCCCTTTCCTGTAAAACCCTTCCATGTAAGGCGGGTCGAAGACTATCGCGTCAAATGAACTGTTTTTGTATGGGAGTTTTCGGCAATCTATCCCATCCGCAATATCGGACGGGGAAAAATCGTATTGACTCGTATCGACATTTTTCCAAAAGACTCCTTTACCATACGTCACATCCGCAATTTTTGCTCCATTCGTAACATGAAGCTTCAATACCTTTGGGAAAATGTCTGAATTATTTCCGACATACGAAGAGAAGATAAGGTCTGAGGTCGCTACGCCATTCGGACTTCTTCGTCCTGAAGGCGTATATCGTTCGGTCAATTCAAAAGGCATTTCAACTTGTTTCGTATTCATCACTACTCGATATTTCCGAATTGCTCTTTCAGAAGTTCCCTTATCGCATCTGCCATTTTAATGCCTTGTCGTGCGCATCCTGCCTTGATATTGGCATGTAGAGAAGCTGGAACGTCAATCGTCAGACGTTTCATTTCCCCAGGATTTACTCCGAACACAGGAGACTCTTCACGCACCACCCATCCCCGATTACCACTATCGGAGACAGGTTTACGAGATTTGTTTTTTGAATCGTATTTCATGATTTACGATTTTACAGAAACCGATTTTCTCCAGTCAAGATGTAAGGAAGTTTTTACCGCTGCTTCTTTCGCTTGGCTTTGGCTTGGTTGGGCGTTAAGGGAACAGCAGGTTCTTCGGGTGCGGGTTGGGTCCGGCGGTACAGGCCGTAGGCAAAGGTCAGCCAGAAGATTCCGGAAAACACTCCGAACAACACCGCCGTGAAGACCTTGCTCATCTCTTCGAGAGGCGGTTCGGGACCGAATTGTTGAAGCTCGCCTAACATGAGAAACGGCCACGCGAGGCTTTCAAGCCCCAGCAGCAAGGTGGACCACATCCAGACCTGAGCCACGCCGGAGCAGGTCTTCGCAAACACCACCATGAGCCCCACCACCACGACAACGGTCGCGCCCAAGGAGAGGCCTCCTTGAAGAAACCAGAGCCCTCCGGCGACGGCCATGGCACCAAGAACCGCATTGACCAGAAGGCGGACACTCAGGTTCGCCCCTACAGCATCATCCGGCATGGCCGTCACCTTAGCACATTTATTCTGAGGCCCGCACGGCACCATGGCCGTCATGGAGGGCAGGCAACCGTGAAGGCGTTACAAAACGCCGGATGGCCTGAAGCTTTCCATTCCCTCTCACCCTGCCCTCTCCCGCCAGGGGCGAGGGTTTCCATGTAGAAGAGTCAACGGAACTACTTACAGAGAATCAAGGGGAAAAGACAGGTTGTCTTCCGTCTCGGAAGGAGAAGAAGCGGAGCGCATGATGAAAGACTATTTGACGGAAGAGAAAAACTCCGTCATTTCCCTCCGATCGACAGGAAGAGCGTCGAGCGTCCTCGTCTGAGGAGCACCAGAACCGCATCGTTTTCGTCGAGTTGACTGGTAACGCGATCGAAATCGTCCGCATCCGCGATGGCGACCCGGTTGATTTCCATGATGACGTCGTCTTTTCGTATACCGGCCTGCGCGGCACGACTGTCGGGCTGGACCTTCATGACGCGCACCCCTGTGTCGCCGGCAGACTGTTCCACCGATTCGACCGTCAAACCGGACAGGGCGTGATGCTCACCGACGGTACCCACTTCGCCGGTCCCGGCCAAATCTTTGGGCATCAGTCCGATGACGACGTCAAGGCGCCTCTTGTTGCCTTCACGAAGAAGTTCCACGGTCACCATGGTCTGGGGAGGAGTTTCAGCCACGTAGGTACGCAATTTTGTCGAATTCTCGACCAGTCGCCCGTCGTATTCACGAATGATGTCACCCCGTTGAAACCTGGCCTCTTCCGCGGGACTCCCATCGACCACGTCGGTCACCAACGCGCCTTTGGTCTCGGTGGTTTCAAATTGTTTCGCCAGGTCGGGAGTCAGGTCCTGAATGGACACACCGAGCCAGCCCCGTACCATTTTGCCGTACGCTTTCAAACTGTGGACCACACCTTTGGCCATATTGCTCGGGATGGCAAACCCGATACCCATGTACCCGCCGCTTCGGCTGAAGATGGCCGTGTTGATGCCGATAAGTTCCCCTCGGACGTTCACCAGGGCCCCGCCGGAGTTGCCCGGATTGATGGCTGCATCCGTTTGAATAAAATCCTCGTAGTCGGCTATACCCACGTTAGCCCGTCCCACGGCGCTGATAATGCCCATGGTCACGGTCTGGTTCAGGCCGAAGGGGTTCCCCACGGCCACGACCATCTCCCCGACCTCCAACGTGCCGGAATCACCCCAGGAGAGGAACGGTAAATCCGACGCATCAATTTTCAATATGGCCAAGTCGGTCTTGGGATCGGTCCCGATCAATTCCGCATCGAATTTTCGCTGATCCCCCAGCACCACCTGGATTTCATCGCCCTCGGCCACCACGTGATTGTTCGTGACGATGTATCCACCGGGATGGACGATAACTCCGGAGCCCATGCCCTGTTGCCGGCGTCTCGGGGCCTGGCGACGTTCCTCTCTGAATCGGTCTCCGAAAAACTTCCGAAAGAAGGGGTCATCAAAAAACGGGGAATGCGGAAACGGAGAACTTCGCGGGACGGTCGTCTTCACGATGGAAATATTGACCACCGCGGGCGTGACTTTCCTGGCAATTGCGATCAGGTGCTGATTGAACCGGAGGAGGTCTTCGCTCGTGGCGGGAGGAGAAAAGGCAGCCGGTTGAGCCACGGAGTCTTGCGCAAGTAGCTCCGGGGGCGCAACCTGTTCTCCCGAAGCTTGGGTGGGCGTGGACGGCTGAAAGAACGTCGCGCTCGCTCCCAACGCCAGGCATACGCAGATAAAACTCCCGATCGCCAGAACGACGGGTTTTTTCAAGACGGAATTCAAGGACCATTGTTCTCGCATCTGACCTTCCTTAGCTGTATTCGGAAATTAACACAAAAATTGGTAAGGAACCTCTAATCCCCGATTAAGAACGTCGAGGACAGGTTTAGTGCACTATCAGGTGCGGGGCTGCGTTGTGTCCTCACTCAACCCTCACCTATCTCTCTGAGATAGCTTCGGGTTTCGCTCCGGGACGCCTTGCCCGGCATCCCGCTATCACACTGAAT
>VYFB01000056.1 GCA_009842645.1 Nitrospira sp. SB0677_bin_15
CTATGAACCAATTATAATATTCAGGTTTTGAAAAAATTTATTTTGTAGGAGGTGTCGAATCGTGGCAGTACATTTACGTTTAACTCGCATGGGCCGGCACAAACGGCCTTTTTATCGGGTGGTGGCCGTGGATTCCAGGGCGCGCCGGGATGGCAAGTACATCGAGATCGTCGGGACGCATGATCCCTTGAAAGACCCGGCCGTCACGAATTTGAAGTCGGACCGGGTGTTGGATTGGCTTCACAAAGGTGCCCAACCCTCGGTGACCGTTCGTACGCTCCTTCGACGCTCGGGAATTTTAAAGACGTTCGAAGAATCGAAAAAGAAGGCAAACGCCTGATCATTGTGTTCGATGCAGGGCGTCGGGGCCTCGACAAGCATGCGCGTCGGAACCTTGACGGATGAGAGAACCGTGACGTTGTCGGAGCAGATGGTCACTGTCGGGAAACTGGTCAAGCCCTTTGGCGTGAGAGGGCAAGCCCGGGTTCTTTCACTCACGGACGTTCCGAACAGGTTCGAAAATCTCAAGGAAGTCACCCTGGAGTCACCCACGGGGCAAACTCTGGTAACTACGGTCACGGACGTCCATTCTGACGGCCGGTCCTATCTCTTGCGATTCGGGGCGTTCTCGACGCCCGAAGAGGTGGGGACCTATTCCGGGGCGTGGTTGAAAATTCCTCGAACGGAGGTTCCTCCCGCACCGGATGGTCATCATTACCAGTTTGAATTAATCGGGTTATCGGTACGGGATGAGTCGGGCCACGTGCTTGGGACGTTGGAGGAAGTGATGACTTTACCGCACCAACACGTATTTGTGGTGCGCGGACCGGACAAGGAATATCTCTTGCCCGCTTTACGGAAATGGATTACGTCGGTCGATCCCGCCGGAGGCGTCATGATCGTCAAACCGAGCGTGGAATGGGTGGGGCACGATGCAGTGTGACATTTTCACCTTGTTCCCGGAAATGATGGAGAACGTCGTATCGCATTCGATCGTGAAGCGTGCCCAGGACAAGCGGTTGGTGTCGATTCGCATCCATAATATTCGTGATTACAGCGACGCCCGGCATCGCGTGGCCGACGATACGTCCTACGGGGGCGGGTCCGGTATGATCATGAAGGCCGAGCCTATTTTCCGGGCGGTCGAGGCATTGGGCGAGGACCGAAGTGGAATGCGGATTATCGTGCCGTCACCGCAGGGACGGCCATTCACGCAAGGCCTTGCCGAAGAATTGAGCCGGGAAGCGCGACGGGTGGTGTGGATATGCGGGCACTATGAAGGTATCGATGAACGCGTACTGCTCCGGCTCGAGCCCGAAGAATTGTCGCTTGGTGATTACGTGTTGACCGGAGGAGAACTGCCGGCCTTGGTGATGCTCGATGCCGCCGCGCGATTGGTGCCCGGGGTTGTCGGGGATCCTGCGTCGGTGGAACAGGATTCATTTGTCGAACCCCTGTTGGACTTTCCCCATTATACCAAACCGCAGACGGTGCGCGGATACGGGGTGCCTGACGTCTTACTTTCAGGTAATCATGAGGCTATTCGGCGGTGGCGTCGAAAAGAAGCCTTGCGAAACACCTATTGCAAGCGACCGGATTTGTTGCAAGGAGAATCGTTAACTCAGGAAGATCAACAATTGCTGTCGGATATTTCCCATGAATGTGAACGTAGTGGGGGTACCCCCGTGTCCCCCCGTGAGAGTGGAGGATAGCGTCATGAATCGGCTTCAACGGTTAGAGCAAACGTTTCCGACGAATCCGGTACCCGTCTTTGAAATCGGGGACACCGTTCGTGTGCACGTGAAAGTGATCGAAGGTGAAAAAGAGCGAGTCCAGGTTTTTGAAGGCGTGGTGATTGCTCGTAAAGGCAAGAGAATCAGTGAGACGTTTACCGTTCGTAAAATCTCGTATGGGGTGGGGGTTGAGCGGATTTTCCCTGTCAACTCGCCCAATATCTCGAAAATCGACGTGATCCGCAAAGGGAAAGTGCGCCGGGCAAAGTTGTATTATTTGCGTGACAAGATAGGGAAGCGGGCCAAAGTCGCTGAACGGGATTATTTCCGGACTGCCAACAAACCCAAGGCTCCCAAGAACGAACCGGCAGCGACGGCAAGCGCAGAGACTCCGGTAGAGGATTCTGCCGAATAATTCGATGTCGTGTGACGTTGACCGATGACGCCATAGGGTTGGGCGCCGCTGGCCCCACGTGCGATCTCGAAGAGGAAGCACGGACCCGTGGCTATCGACGCGTAGCCGGACTGGACGAGGCCGGTCGTGGACCCTTGGCCGGCCCGGTGGTCGGGGCAGCAGTGATTGTGCCTCGCCGGTTTGTATTGCGAAGCCTCGATGATTCGAAAAACGTGAGTCCCACGCAACGGGAAGAGCTGTTTTCGGTCATCACCGAGTCAGCCATGGCTTGGGGGGTTGGCGTCGCCTCCGAGGCTGAAATCGACTCGCTGAACGTGCTCGGCGCGACGCGTCTGGCTTGGCAGCGGGCCGTGAACCAATTGCATGCCCCACCGGATTTTTTGTTGATCGATGGGCACTTGGGGGCTGATTTCGGCATCCCCCATCGATTCGTGATTCACGGCGACCGGCTTTCGTGTTCCATCGCTGCAGCGTCTATCTTGGCTAAAGTCTTCCGTGATCGGATTATGTGCGAATACCACCAGCGGGATCCCCGGTATCGCTTCCACGTTCATAAGGGGTACCCCACGCCGGAGCATCTCCGGTTACTCCGTCAGTTCGGACCGAGTTCACTTCACCGGCACAGTTTTGGTCCTGTGCGACGGTGTCTCTTGCGGGAGGGCGCGTGAGTCTCACCCGGCAACTCCTGGGCAGGGAAGCCGAAGCTGCGGCAGAAGGGTTGCTTCGCCGAAAAGGATACCGCATTCTTGAACGGAACGTCCGGGTCGGTCGCGGCGAGTTGGATATCGTGGCTCGAATGGGAGAGACGTTGGTTTTCGTCGAAGTCAAAGCTCGCCGTACGGATCGTTACGGAGGCGTCGCCTACGCGGTGACGGCACAGAAGAAGCGTCAACTCATTCAATTGGCTGCCCGCTACCTGGCGCGTCGTTGCCTGGAACTTCAGCCGTGCCGGTTCGACGTGCTCCTCTATGATGCTGGGAATTCTGCGTTCCCCGTGCTTGAACACATCGAAAACGCCTTCGAGGTGGCCGGCGATGATCGGCGTTGGTAAGCACGTGAAACACCACCATAAGGGCCGCGAAACAGGTGGCCGTGCCGGGCCGTTGTCACGATGATTCAGTTGTTCCACGTCTCCAAATTCTATGACCGGTGCGTGGCGCTTGATGATGTCTCATTTCGGATCGACACGGGCGAATGTGTCATCCTCACGGGACCGAGTGGCGCGGGCAAGACCACCCTGTTGAAGGTGATCTTCGGCGCGGAGATTCCGGATTCGGGTCAAATTCTCGTTCAGAATCGCAACGTTGCCAGGTTACGTGGGGGTGCCATTCCCTACCTGCGGCGCACCATGGGGATCGTGCTGCAGAACTTTCAGTTACTGCCGAAAAAGACCGTCTATGAAAACGTGGTCCTGCCGCTCATCATTCAGGGCGTGAAAAGACGCGAAGCGCACAAACGAGTGATGGACGTCCTGAAGGCCATCGGCATGGAGCGTAAACAGAAGATTCCCACGGGGGTACTCTCGGCTGGCGAACAACAACGCATTTGTATTGCCCGGGCCATCGTGAACAGTCCCGTTCTGTTGTTGGCCGACGAACCGACGGGCAATTTGGATGCGGACTTGACGGTAGAAATCGTGGAATTGTTCAGGCGGATTCATGCCGAGGGGACGACGATTCTCCTGGCCACCCACAACGAACGGGTGGTGGAGCAGATGAATGGCCGGGTCGTTCATTTACAGGAAGGCCGAGTCGTCTCTGACAAGGAGGCAAACTCGTAATGCGGCCGCTGTATCTCCTGCGGGAGGCGATGATCAACCTCCGCGTGAATCGCGGAAACGTCCTGATCGGCATCGTGACGACCGCCTTTACCCTGGTATGTTTCGGCGTGTTTTTGTTGCTGTACCTGAACCTGAAAAACGTGACGGGAACGCTTCAGAGCGACGTTGAAGTGATCGTCTATCTGGATCCTGGAGCTTCGGGACAAGTCGTATCCCTGATCCAAAAACGTCTTGAGACCGAACCGGCAGTCGTGACGTTGACGTTTGTGTCCAGGGAGCAGGCCCTCCGAGAATTTTCCGAACAATTTCCGGAAGAATCGCTCCTCTTGGAAGAGATGGACGCCAATCCGTTACCCGCGTCCGTAGTCGTCAACCTGTCCCCGCGTTTTCTGGATACCGAATCGCTGAGTGCGTTTGCGGAACGCGCCAAGGAGCTTCCCGGTGTTACCCACGTGGCATACAGTCAGGACTGGGTCGATACGTTGACGTTAGTGGTCAGTTACTTTGAGTTGGGAGCGGCCGTGATCGGGGTGATCCTGGCCATGGCCACAGTGACGATTATTGCCAATACGATCCGTTTGTCATTGCACGCCAGAAAAGAAGAAATTGAGATCCTGCGGCTGATCGGTGCGACGGGAGTATTTATTGCGATCCCCTACGTGATCGAAGGCACGATCCTCGGTGTCATGGGTGGTGGTCTGTCCCTTGCGTTGTTGAAAGGGGTATTCGAATTCTTTCGATTGGAACTCAATGCGTCGGGTTGGTTTGTAGGCGTGGAGCATATTCTCCCGGTTTTCCCGAACCAGGTCTCGCTTCTTTTGGTGATGACCGGTATGCTGTTGGGGTGTGGGAGCAGCATGCTCTCGGTTTTCGGCTTGATAAAAGCGAGAAGTTGATGGAAAAGTCGCAATCCACAACCAGGGTTGGAAAACGTCGCCTTGTGCTCGCGTGCTGCGTCGTGCTGTTCTTGTCGCCCCCCGTGTGTTCGTGGGGAGCCTCCCTCCAGGAAAAAATTGAAAAAGAAAAACAGACCCTTCAACAACTCAAACAGGAAATTCGAAAGACCCGGAAACAGCGGGATCAGTCACGAAAGAAACAAGCGGAGGTCCTGCAAGCGATCGAGCGTCTTGATCGCCAGTTGCACAAGGAACGGCAGGAATCGACTTCAATCAATCGGGAAATCGAACAAATCGACCGGGAATTGGATAAAATTGACGCGCAGTTGACCGGACTTCGATCGGACATGAGAGAGAAACGTGCCGTGATAGGAACCCGGTTGAAACAACTCTATATGGAAGGACGAGCCGGATGGGTCTCGCCGTTGATGACCGCGACTTCTTATCCGCAATTTCAACGTCGTTTGCTGTACCTCTCCTCGTTGGCCAAGTGGCAACGCAACCTGTTTGAGGAATACCGGGGCCAGGTGGCTCAACGTGAGCGACTCCATGCCAAACAAGAGAAAATCCGGGAGTCTTTGATCGCACGGAAGAGTCGTATCGCTGAAAAATTAAGCGTCATTCGAGACGTGAAGTCCCAAAAGCACGTGGTGCTGTCGAGTTTAAAAAAAACCACTCGTTCTCAAGAACTCACGTTGCGCACGCTCGATCAAGCTGAAGGCCGAAAGGAAATCCTGCTCAAAAAATTGGAGCAGCGCAGTCAAATTGCTTCCGGAATAATCAAGAAGCGCACAACGGACGTCTTTCGAAGAGGCGCCTTGTTGTGGCCGGCCGACGGAGATTTGGTGGGTGTCTTTGGTCGGCAAAAGCATCCGACGTTTGACACGTACGTCCGGAAGAAAGGGATTGAAATCGCCTCAAAAGAAGGGAGTGACATCAGGGCCGTTTCAGGCGGTCACGTGGTCTATGCGGATTGGCTCAGAGGATACGGACTCGTTGTGATTATGGATCACGGCAACAATTACTTTACGTTTTATGCCCATGCCTCCAAGTTGTTGGTGAAGGAGGGAGAAATGGTGGCGAAGGGAGCCGTGCTCGGGGAAACCGGCTCCTCCGGATTGACCAACCGGAGCATTTTATATTTTGAGTTGAGAAAAGGCACCAAGCCGGTGAATCCATTGCGCTGGCTGGCCAAACGGTGACTTCGTTCCCTCTCCCTTGACGGGAGAGGGCCAGGGTGAGGGTGAGGGTGGAATCATGTTCATTATCGGAACCTCTGATTTAATGTGATAGCGGGATGCAGGGCAAGGCGTCCCGGAGCGAAACCCGAAGCTTATCATCGAGATAGGTGAGGGTTGAGCGAGGACACAACGCAGCCCTGCGCCCGATGGTGCAATAAATCAGGGGTTCCTTAGCAGGAAAGGTGGTGGCGGGATGAGAGTGTCTGTGGCTTTTGTGAAAATACTGAGTGCCGTGTGTGTTCTCCTGTTGATCCCAGTTCAGTCCCTCTTCGCACAGGAGGGAACTTCAGCACAACCCACCAAAACGATCGTGGGTGACCTGCTGGACGTGGACCGGGACTTCTACATCGTGCGGGGCGAGGTAGGCGAGATTCAAATCGAAGCCACACACAAGACCGAAATCACGGAAGAATTCGGATATGGCGACCGCATCAAGGCCCTGGTGCTCATGAACAACAAGGCGCTGAAGATTGAGCGGGCGGGGCCGGATGACGTGGCGGGGGTGACGGAAAATGTGCCGGCCTCGGCGCAAGCGCCTGAACCTCAACAAGCCGCCAAGGGAGAAGCTCCTGCGCCGGCCGCGCAACCCAAGCAACCGGAATCCAAAACCATTGTCGGCGACCTGCTGGACGTGGACCGGGACTTCTACATCGTGCGGGGCGAACTGGGCGAGATTCAAATCGAAGCCACGGGCAAGACGGAGATCACGGAAGAATTCGGCTATGGGGATCGGATCAAGGCGAAAGTTCTGATGAACAACAAAGCCTTGAAAATTGAACGCGCCGGGCCGGACGACAAGCCTGGGGTCCACACGGAATGATGTCGCGGCACCATCCTCGAATGATTGAGTTGGGCCTACCAATGAACTTGCCAAGGCGCCGATAGCCGAATCAAAGCCATCAGGGCCGCATACGGCTGTCGGACCATCGATCGTCCCTCCATTTTTCATTTCGCCCTGTAAAATTTCTTGAAAATCGTTACTTGATATTTAGATATTCAAGGAATACGTCAGGTTGACGGTTGTACGGCAATGCCGTAGGCTCTTCATGTGTATACAGGTGGACGCTCATCCATACCACCTGGAGAATTGCGACTGCTCAAGGAGGTCATTGAACATGACCGGTAAAACGAAGATGACGACAGAAGGCACTGAACTACTCCAAGCCGTCAAACAAATGAAGGCTGGCAAAAAAGGCCGTGTCTACACGCCGGAGCAATTGTTGGCTATTTCTGCTCGCCGGTCAGTCAAATTGACTCAGCGGCAATTTGCAAGACTCCTCAATGTTTCTGTCGATTCAGTCCAGGACTGGGAGCAGGGCCGGCGGTCTCCCCGTGGTGCAGCTAAGACGGTACTGCGAGTTGTCATCTCCCACCCTGAAGTCATGCAAAAGTTATCCCAAAGATCCTTTAGGAACCTCTGATTAAGTGCACTATCGGGCGCAGGGCTGCGTTGTGTCCTCGCTCAACCCTCACCTATCTCCATGATAAGCTTCGGGTTTCGCTCCGGGACGCCTTGCCCTGCATCCCGCTATCACACTTAATCAGAGGTTCCTTAACTTGACGTCCTCTCCTTATTGTAGCCGCGCCATCTTATGGCGCGGCTCCTTGGCCGCATAAGATACGGCCGCTACAA
>VYFB01000045.1 GCA_009842645.1 Nitrospira sp. SB0677_bin_15
CCCCCTGCCCCCCTTATCAGGGGGGAGAGGATCTGTCGTCCCCCTGATAAGGGGGAGTGAGGGGGTTGTTTGCCAAATGCGTGACGACCGCCAGCCCACCAAGATCCATGCTTTATCGATGATGTCATCACTGAATTGACACGAATCGTGCGGCTTGCTAAAGTCGTTGGAATGTTACGCCGCCACTTGACCCAAGCACTGAAGGCTGCTGCCGCGACCTACCCGGTTGTGACGCTCACGGGTCCACGGCAATCGGGGAAGACGACGCTGGTTCAGGCACTCTTTGGCGAATATCGCTACCTGTCGCTTGAGGCACCGGACGTTCGAGCGCGGGCGATCCGGGACCCGCGAAGCTTTCTGACGCAGTCTGACCGTCTGATTCTCGATGAGATCCAGCGCGTTCCCGAATTGCTCTCCTACATTCAGGTACTCGTCGATGTGGACAGCCTTCCCGGGCGCTTCATCCTGACCGGCTCACAAAATCTTCTCCTGATGGAATCGGTGTCGCAGACGCTCGCCGGGCGTACGGCTTTTCTCCGATTATATCCGTTGTCGCTCTCGGAGTTGCGCGAAAGTCCTCCGCTCGATCCCCTGAACCTCGACCGTACCCGTAGGAAAACCACTGGGCGCAAGAGGCGGCTACCGCGCAAAGGGCTCTGGGATACGCTGCTCGACGGCTTCTACCCGCGCATTCACGACCGGGGTATACCGGCCGGGGAGTGGCTGCCGGACTATTTTCGCACTTACGTCGAACGTGATCTTCGCGAAGTCATGCAGATCTCCGATCAACGGAGCTTCGAGCGGTTCGTTCGACTGGCCGCGGCGCACACGGCCCAGGAACTCAACCTGACCACGCTCGCCAGCGACGTCGGGATCACCCAGCAGAGCGCGAAGCGTTGGCTCACGGCCCTCGATATCGGTTTCCTGGCCACGACGCTTCCGTCCCATCACGCGAAATATCGCAAGCGCATGCGCAAACGCCCGCGGCTGCACTTCCTCGATACCGGACTCATCTGCTACCTGCTCGATATTCAGGATGCCGGGACGTTGGAGCGCCACCCGCTACGAGGTGCCGTGTTCGAATCGTTCGTCGTTTCGGAGTTGGTCAAGAACTTCGCCGCGATTCGCCGCGACCCGCCGCTGTTCTTCTGGAGAGACGCAACCGGGCACGAGATCGACGTCCTGATCGACACCGGCGAGCGAATCATCCCGGTGGAGGTAAAGTCGGGTCAGACCGTTGCCGGCGACGCCGTGGATACGCTCGCCTGGTGGACGTCGATCCCCTCCAATCCAAATCAGGGCGGCGTCCTGGTCCACGGCGGGGAGGAGAACTTCGACTTCAAGGGCTTCCGCGTCCTGCCCTGGTTCCTGCACTAAGCGAGGGCGGACACCGCCCCTACCAGATGGGCTGAAACCATTGTTTGTGGAATTGTCTGACAATGAATGGCTTCACTTCTCCCACTCCACCCCGGTTTTCTCGCTTGCAAGGGTTTGCCTTGTGCGTTAGCCTGATTAAGCAAGACAAGGAATCGTTTCTCAAAGGAAAACTTGGAGTTTTCTCCTATGACTCAACCCGTGATGAATCTCGAACAAGTCGTCAGTGGCATGCAGGAGCCGGTGAAGCGGTTTCTTGATCGCGTGCAGACGCTCGGCGGGGCCAATTGTTTGGCGGTGATCGGGGTCGGCGCTATTGCTACGTCCGGCTTTGATCCGGCGCGGCATACCGCGCGTAGCGTCCTGGTCCTGGAAACGGTTGATCTGGCCATGCTTCGGGAACTCGCCAAAGATGGGGTTAAACTCGGGAAAGCCAGGATTGCCGCTCCCCTGATCATGACGCCCGTGTACATTGTCGGGTCCCTGGATACGTTCCCGTTGGAGTTTCTGGAGATTCAGCAATGCCACGTGTGTTTCGTCGGCACCGACTATTTTGCGGATCTGTCGTTTGAGGAACGCCACGTTCGGCTGCAATGTGAGCGCGAACTGAAAACCATCCTGATCGGCATGCGGCAGGGCCTCCTGGCGGCTGCGGGTCGTGAAAAACTGTTTGGGGTCATGGAAGGCGATATTGCCGAGCGGTTGATCCGCACGCTCCGCGGGCTGCTGTGGCTTCACGGACAATACGACTACCTGTCGGCGATTGAAATCGTCGGCCGGATCGAGCAGGAAACAGATCGCTCCCTTCCCGGCATTCGCGCGGCGCTGGAAGAAAACCGTCAGCATGACTGGAATGACTTTACGCGGCTCTATGATGAAATCGACGGGTTAAAGACCGTGGCCGATCTCTGGTGACAACCATGGACGTGAAATCCGGGTTGGCCGTCGTGCTGCTGCTGTTCCTGCCCGCTTTGAGTTGGGGTGAGGTATTTGTGCCGGACCCCGGTACCTACGTCGTGGACGACGCCGGCATCATTGACCCGGGAACCGAACAGCAATTGGAGGGCTGGCTTCGAGAACTCGAACAGAAGACCACGGCGCAGTTGAAAGTGCTGACCGTGGAGTCGACACAAGGTGAACCGTTTTTCAGTTTTGTTCAGCGGCATGCCGAAGCCTGGAAACTTGGCCGGAAGGGTCAGGACAACGGCGCCTTGATCGCCCTGGCCCTCAAAGAGCGAAAGGTGCGAATCCATACGGGGTATGGATTGGAGGGTGCGTTGCCCGACTCATGGGTGGGCTCAGTTTCCCGCGCGGTCGCCTCGCAATTCTTTAAACAGGCCCAATATTCGCAGGGCCTGTTCCAATTGGCGATTGTCACGGCCAATCAGATCGCGGACGCCCAACGGGTCACGCTCACCGGGATTCCCCAACACCGGTATCGGCCGAGCCGGGGTGGCGGCGGGGGCGGTTCGGTTCTGGGATCGTTGCTCGTCCCGCTGTTTTTTCTCTTCATGTTGTTTTCCAACATGCGGCGCCGTCGCCGGCATTATTCCACGTGGGGCGGTGGTGGCATGGTTGGCGGTATGGTCGGCGGCATGTTGCTGGGCAGCGCCTTGGGTGGCGTCACGGGACGAAGCCCGTGGGGCGTATCAAGCGGCGGGTTTGGCGGTGGATTCGGGGGCGGTTTCGGCGGATCGTTCGGCGGCGGAGGCGGCTTCGGTGGCGGCGGAGGCGGAGCGAGTTGGTAGCGAGGTAGTTGTCTGCGTCGAATACGGCATACGTAACGGAGGGAAACAATCATGAGCGCTGGACGCATCTTACTCATGGTCTTCGGCGGGTTGCTTATCTTGATCCTGATGCTTGGCGGCTGTGTCTATTCCGGCTATAACCAGGCCATTGAAATGGATGAGGCGGTGAAGAGCCAATGGGCACAGGTCGAAAATCAATTGCAGCGGCGGTTTGAATTGATTCCCAACCTGGTCAATACCGTCAAGGGCGTGGCGAGCCAGGAAGAGAAGATTTACCTGGGCGTCGCCAATGCCCGCAAAGCCTATTTTCAGGCGCAATCGGTCAATGACAAAGCCCGCGCGGCGAGCGGTTTCGAGTCGGCGCTCTCGCGGCTGTTGGTCTTGCGGGAAACCTATCCCCAACTCAAATCCGATCAATCGTTTCTCAAGCTGCAGGACCAACTGGAAGGCACGGAGAATCGATTGGCGGTCGAACGAAAACGGTACAATGACAGCGTTCGGGTCCTGAACACCTTTATCCGGAAATTGTTGGGGCGGCTCTATGCGGGGCTGGCCGGTGTGGAACAAGCCGAATACTTCGAAATAGGAGAAGAAGCCCGGTCCACCCCCAAGGTGGAGTTTTAGAAAAATTACTCCCCCCTTGAGGGGGAGTCGGGGAGCCAAGGGCACAGCCCGCAGGCGAACCGGTGGGGGGAGACGCCGGGTTATTCCTCTCTTTGATCCATGGGAACATACTCGGTCTGTGAGGGTCCGGTGTACAATTGTCGAGGCCTGCCGATCTTGAGGTGAGGTTCCTGCATCATCTCCCGCCAATGGGCGATCCATCCCGGTAACCGGCCGATCGCAAACACGACCGTGAACATGTTCACGGGAAATCCGGTTGCCTTGTAAATCATTCCGCTGTAAAAATCGACGTTGGGATACAATTTGTTCGAGACGAAAAAGTCGTCCTTGAGCGCCGCGTCTTCCAGGTTTTTGGCGACGTCCAGCAACGGGTCGTGCATGCCGAAGACGTCCATGACTTGCTCGCAGGCCCGTTTTAAAATCCTGGCCCGGGGGTCGTAGTGTTTGTAGACGCGGTGGCCGAATCCAGCCAGACGGAAAGGATGGCTGCGGTCCTTGGCGAGTTCGATATATTTCCGCACGTCGTCGCCGTCGGCATGGATGGTTTCGAGCATCTCCATCACCTGTTGATTCGCGCCGCCGTGCCGGGGACCCCACAGTGCATAGATGCCGGCGGAGACGGACGCAAAGAGATTCGCATGCGACGATCCAACGAGTCGCACCGTGGACGTCGAGCAATTTTGTTCGTGATCGGCATGGAGGATGAACAACAGGTTCAATGCCTTGGTCACAACGGGATTCACCGCGTATGGTTCGGACGGCACCGAGAACATCATGCGGAGAAAATTGGAACAATAGTCCAGCGCGTTATCGGGATAGACAAAGGGCTGTCCGATGGATTTCTTGTAGGCATAGGCTGCGATGGTTGGGATTTTGGCAATGAGACGGTAGGTGGAGATCTCGACCTGTTGAGGGTCGGTCGGGTCGTGGCTGTCCTGGTAAAACGTCGAAAGCGCGCCGATCACGGCTGACAGGATAGCCATGGGATGCGCGTCCTTGGGGAACCCGTCGTAAAAGCGTTTCACGTCCTCGTGCAGGAGCGTGTGCCGGGTGATGGCGTCCGCAAAACGCTGATGCTCGGATTGGGTGGGCAGTTTGCCGTAAATCAGGAGGTAGGCGGTCTCCAAAAAATTCGAGTGTTCGGCCAGTTGCTCAATGGGAATGCCACGGTATCGAAGAATTCCTTGGTCTCCTTTGAGAAACGTGATCCCGCTGGAACAGGAGGCGGTATTCACGTACCCGGGGTCAAAGGTGGTAAGTCCCGTTTGGGCGCGTAGCGTTGTGACGTCAAGCACCCGTTCACCTTCGGTTCCAGCGACAACGGGGAGGGCAGTGGTTTGGTCGTCAACGTGAAGTGTGGAAAGTTGTTTCATCCGAGAACCTCCTTGAGAACGCGTAATGACTTGGCAGGAACGGGTATTTTATTTTACCTGAAATCTTTCGGGAGATAGGTATTGAACGGGGTCAAGGGGTTGCCGCGGAGGCAAAAACCTTGATAGGTAAGATCTTCATAAACGCTTGAACGCCCTTCTTTCACGCGATGATGCCTGATTACCTGATTACCTGGATTCACCTTGCTGCCGCTATCGCGCTCATCGGAGGATTGATATTTTCCCAATTCGTGCTGGCGCCGGCGGCAAGAGACACGGCATCCGATTCAAAAGCCAGGGAAGTCGTCCGCTTGGCAGGCCGTCGCTTTCGAACGATCGCGTGGGTGAGTCTCATTATCCTGATCCTGACCGGCGCGTATCAGATGTTGAGCGAGAGCGGATCAGCCCGGATCGAAACCGCCTGGGGCGTGGTGTTGATGCTGAAGCTGTTCCTGTTCGTCATCACTTTCGGTCTCCTCCTTATTCACGATTTCATTATCGATCCCTATGCCCCGTCGTCCAAGGATGTTTCACCGGCATCCGGATCACCGCCCGTCTCCGCCCGCGCCGATACCTTGCAAAAAGCCGCCATCGTGATGACCCTGGCCGTCCTCCTCGTGGCTTCGTACCTGGCGCAGATCTAGATCTGCGTTGTACATGTTCCTAATCGGCGTTTCCGGCAAGGTTCCCGACCCGGCGAATTTCGCCGCTCCTGATGCGGGCGACGTACCCTTCGATCTCGTGTTTGACTTGAGGTCCCAGAATATACAGGGTGATCACATTCGGGATGGCCATGGCAAAAAACATCGCATCGGTGAATTCGAGCGTCGCCTTCATGGAGACAACCGCGCCCGTCGACAGGAGCAGGCAATAGACCAGTTTATAGCCGAGATTGGTCCAGTACGATTCACCAGCGAGATAGGTCCAACATTTGACGCTGTAATAGGACCAGGTGAGTAGTGTCGTATAGGCAAAGAGAATGACGGCTAACGCCAGAACGTTCGGAAACCACGGAAAGACGGAGGCATAAGCCGCCGACGTAATCTCAATCCCCGAAAGCCCCTGGATCTTGTAGGCCCCGGTGACGATCACGACGAGCGCGGTCATCGTGCTGACGACAATCGTGTCGATAAACGGCTCGAGCAAGGCCACGAGTCCTTCGCTCGACGGTTCTCTCGTCTTCACGGCGGAATGAGCAATGGCGGCGGAGCCGGTGCCGGCCTCGTTCGAATAGACGGCTCGTTGGAGGCCGATGATCATGGCCCCGATGACGCCGCCGCTCACCCCTTCCGGGGCGAAGGCCCCGACAACGATGCTGACAAATGCCGCCGGCACCTGTTCGACGTGCATACCGAGAATGATAACTCCGGCCGCCAGGTAGATGAAGGCCATCAGGGGAACGAGCGCCTGGGCAACGACTCCGATCACACGGACGCCGGCGATGATCACAAGCCCGACCGCGAACGCGATGACAATGCCGAACGCAAGGCCATCATGGAAATCCGCCGCTTCGGAAAATTGGGTGAAGGCCTGGTTGACTTGGAAGAGCGTAATACTGGCCCCCATGCCGAAAACGGCAAAGAGCGTGGCAAGGACCTGCCCGAGTTTCACAAAACCGCGCTCTGTGAGTCCTTTGTGAATGTAATGCATGGGGCCTCCCGATACGGTGCCGTCGGCATTGATCCGGCGGTAGGCGACGCCGAGCGTGCATTCCACCATCTTGGTTGCCATGCCGAGGAGTCCGGCCAGGATCATCCAGAACATGGCGCCCGGACCGCCGATCGAAATAGCCACGGCAACTCCCGCGATATTTCCGAGGCCGACCGTTCCGGAAAGAGCCGCGCTCAACGCCTGGAAATGCGTGAGGTCGCCGGGCTCGTCGGCGCGCGTGTACCGGCCGCATACGATCTTCAGCG
The DNA here is from genome assembly GCA_009842645.1 of Nitrospira sp. SB0677_bin_15. Taxonomy (GTDB): domain Bacteria; phylum Nitrospirota; class Nitrospiria; order Nitrospirales; family UBA8639; genus Bin75. The sequence goes on from VYFB01000045.1 coordinate 7,033, forward strand.
CCAAACCGAAATAGCGGATACTCGGAAAGCGGAAATACAGCGAGAAAATCAATCCTGCCGTGATTAGCCAAAAGGCGATCACCGGAACGTCGAGACCGGCAATAGTGACCGAAAAAAAGACGACGTCGGAGATAACGCCCGCAATTGGCGAGATCGCTTCATCAATTTGTTGGTCAAGATTCATGGGAGAAATCAGACGCCGGTTCAGGGGTCGTTCTTTCAGCAACACGTTTCAGCAGGTCTTCATAAACACCTTCAAGATTATTCAGTATCTCCGTATTTGGGCAACGAAAGACTTCAATGCCCAGCTTATTCAGTCTTTGGGTTCTGGTTGCGTCGTATTGTTGTTGTTCGGCATGGGTATCGCCGTCTATCTCGATAGCAAGCATCAATTCTGAGCAATAAAAATCGACGATATAGTGCTCGATCTGTTTTTGCCGGATGAATTTGAATTCGCCGAGTCGTTTGTTCTGCAAGACTTCAAACCAGAGTCTTTTTCTGCAGGTGTTGGATTTTTTCGGTTTTCACGCGCCTTGTCGGTTAGGGCTTTGTCGTAAGGGATAAAGC
>VYFB01000103.1 GCA_009842645.1 Nitrospira sp. SB0677_bin_15
ATGATACGCTTCGGGTTTCGCTCCGGGACGCCTTGCCCTGCATCCCGCTATCACAATAAACATGTCCTCGACGTTCTTAATCGGGGATCAGAGGTTCCTACCCACGTCGAATTCATCATGAACGTCTGGAGACGGAGGAAGTTTATCATGCACAGAACAAAATTGATTACCCTCGTGGTTACCATCATGACGGCCCTCGGATCATCCGCATTTGCCGACGGCGTATCGCCCTGGCTTCCTGCACCAGGGGCCGGATTCATTAACCTTTCCTATGTCTCACAGAACGCCAATCAATTCTACGTCCAGGATAACCTGAGAGGAACTCCCCCTCAAAATGCAGTACCCGACGGCAAAGGCCCGAACCTCGGTCAACACACCGTGTGGCTGAACGGCATGTACGGCTGGTCTGATGCAATCGCCATCGACTTCCGCGTGGGCGCTGCCAGGAGCTATGCCTCTGCCGGACCGACAGGCGGGCGGAATAAATACGGTGGCGTGACGGACTCCAATATCGGCGTCACGTGGCGCATCGTGGATGAATTGGTGAAGCCGTCATTGCCGAGCCTCGCCCTGCGTGGTGGAGCGATCATCGAGGGTTCTTACACACCCGGCTACATCAATTCCATCGGGGACGGAGCAAGCGGCCTCGAAGCATCGGCCCTGGCCGGCAAATGGTTGACGGATTGGTTAGCGATATCCGGCGAAGTCGGATACCGCGTCCGCGACGAGGACGTCCCTTCAGACCTCTTTGTGAACGTGTCGGGTGGTGTACTGGTGGACAACATCGGCTTGAGTGTCAATTACAAGCTGGTTGATGCTCAGTCCGGTCTTCAAATCGGCGTTCCGCCATTCACTCCTGGCGGACGAGTTTTTCCAAAAGTGGAGGAAGACATTCAGTTCCTGAGCGGGACGGTAAGCCTCAACGTGACCGATCAAACGAACCTGGCCTTGTCTTACGGTGAGGTCATCGACGGCCGTAATACGTCAAAGTCCAAAGTGTTCAGCGTGACGATGGGATACCTGTTTGACACCACCCTGTGATTGATATGAAAATAGCCTCACGACACCCCCATTTGTCATTCCAACATCCCCATTTGTCATTCCGAGCGAAGCGAGGAATCTCTCCCTCGATAACCGACCGCCTCAACGACGAGATTCTTCGCCTTCGGCTCAGAATGACAATTCTGGCGAAACCAGCCCTTCATTTTGCCAACGCCTGTCCTGAGCGTAGCGAAGCGAAGTCGAAGGAAGCGTTCTTCGACTCCGCCCCTGGAGGGGCTACGCTCAGAACCGACGGCACCCACCCGTTCGTCCTGAGCGAAGCGAAGCGTAGTCGAAGGATGTCGTGACGCGCCTCAGGGCTGGTTCAGGCTCCAGTCGTACTCGTAGTCCACTGAGCCGGTGAATTTCCTCAGGCGCGTCGCAAGCGCCTTGTCTGCGTACTTGACGAGGTGGTTGATCACCGACTTCTCATCTCCCCCGAAGTCCGTCACGTACCATTTGTAGATGCTTGAGATAACGAGAAAATCGTCATCAACGAAATCAACCCCGCGCGGATGGTTCACGTAGGCGCGGGCACCGGCATCCAAAAGTTCCTCAGTATTCTCCGCGGTGAAAGCCGTTGCCGACAGGTTGGGACACCCGTAACTGGCACAGTTGACCGCATAGTGGATTCGGTTGTCCTTCCAGATGGGACGCAGGATGCCGTGTTCGATGTTGTTCAGCGTCAGGTCAAGACCGGCGACCTTGGCGTGTACGTCGTCCCATGGCCCGCCGAAGATCCTCCCCAACTTACCCAGCAGGCTTTCACTGATGTCTTTGATGGATTTCACGGGATAGGCGTCCGTCACGACCTTGACGGTCAAGGCGTTGTAGAAATTGATCCAGTACGCTTTCTGTTCCGCTTGGGAATAGATTCTTGGATCGAAGGATTGTAAATACGTCAGGTACGAACTCAATTTGGCCGTGTCCCTTGCATTGGCCTTGAGCACCGCGTAATCGAAGCGATTCACGCCCGAGTCGTGCTTGCGAAGATAATCGTTCAGAATTTCCTGCCAGGCGGTATGATCGATACGCGCGACGTTGTTTTCGTCACTCGCGTTCCACACTGGAATCAGCTTCGCGGTCTGTGCGTGCGTGGCAACGGCAAGCAGCATTGCCACAAACAGGATAACGGCAATTCGCAAACATGGTTTCATGGTTATTCTTCCTCCTTGTTGTCACGTCTTTTACCGGAATCGACGCCGCCGGCATCGCAACCGCGTGATCATCCCAAGAATGCCGATGCTCGCGCCGACAACGCCCTTCAGGGTTCCCCCGACCTTCGAAATCCCGAAACGCCGCTTCAGGGTATTCACCGGCCTCTCGACGAGTCGCATGTTCAATTGGATAGCCTTGACTTGCATTTCCACTGTCCAGCCATAGGCGGTATCGCGCATATCAAGCCGTCGTAATGCATCCGCGCGAATGGCCCGAAAGGGACCCAGATCGGTAACCACCTGTCCCCACAGCAGCCTGATCAGCAGGCTCGCGACACGGTTGCCGGCGATCTGTGGCATTGACAGGGCGCCCGGCTCCATCCGTCCCAATGCGCGAGATCCAATGGCCAAGTCGGCGCCGTCCGCGATAGCCGCCAGCAAATCGAGTGCCTGCCGAATCTCAAATGATTGGTCGCCGTCGACAAACAGGATGACGTCCACCGGGTGAAGAGCGGCGATGGCCGTCAAGCATGCCCTGCCATAGCCGGCCGTCTCCTCGACAACCACGCGGGCACCCGCGACGTGGGCGCGCCGCGCCGTGGCGTCGGTCGATCCGTTGTCGCACACCACGACGTCGTCAACGACACGGGAACCGGCATCCGTGCAAAGATCCAGCAGCGCGCCTACCACCGCGCCAATGTTGTCTTCTTCGTTGCATGCCGGAATCACTGCTCCGACGCTCAAGCCCTTGTACATCGCATCCAGTCGATACCTCAGTAAATCAGAGGTTCCTCAATTGTTTACCCTGTTGCCAAAGCCGGCCGAACGCCGCCGGAACAGGTCGAAGGCCAATGCCGGCAGAACCAAACCATACTCGACGGGCCGAACCCATGCCGGATGTTGATACGGCTGCAACCCATCGTCAATCAGGTTGAGCCCTGTCACGTAGCCGAGGAAAACCGTAACTGAGAACGTCCACGCGGAGACACTCGGTGTAATCGCGGCAAACGGCAACAACCAAAGCAGGTACCACGGATTGATGACCGGCGAGGCCGCCAGTAACGCGCCATAGAGCCAGTCACCTCCAGGAACCTTACGGACACCGCTCCGGGAATAGCGGAAATAATAATGTCCCCAGAAGACGGCACACAACAGGCCCAGTACGAACTTGGCTTGGAAGGGTTGCAGGACGGTGGTGAAGAGCCCGAAGGCAGCCGAATTGAACTCCCATTCACGGGCGAAAACCAACAGCGATTCAACGTCCGTCCCGCCTTGCAGGACAAACGGCACGTACAGCACGGCCAATATAACGCCGAACAGGATCCAATGCCCGAAGCCCGCGCCAACCAGCACCAACGGGACCATGACCAACGCGAATATCTTGGCGCCCACGGCCATACCCAGGCAGGCGGCCGCACTCCGCCAGCGATGATTTTGAGACAGCACGATTGCAGCCAGCAACAGACAGACGCCAATACCGTCAGGGTGCGCCGTAAAGGCGATTTCCTTGACAACCAGCGGACACCACGCGTAGAGCATGACGTTCCCCGCCGGAGCCAGACGCAGCAATAACGCAATGGTTCCGAGATCGATGAGGATCAGTATCGCCTGCAAGGCTACGATGCTGCCCGGTTTCAGCCAGTAGGCAAGCAGGAAGACAACTTGCGTGACCGGCGCGTAGATGGTCGGCAATTCAGGATAATTGATGCCGTTCAGGATGCCGTGAAATATCGCAGGAACGCCGGGGGCAGTGAAGAATGCTTCAGGGACGGCGCCATAGGGCGTGCCGGTCGTAGCAAAGCGGTAGCCGTCCCACAGGTAACGGTAGAAGTCGTCCTCGTAAATCGGTCCGCCCAGCAATCCGAAGATCCGGAACGCCACCGCCCAGAAAATCAACCGGCCGAGCGGGAACGGCTCGCCGCGCCGATGGCAGTACAGGTACAGACTGAAGACCGGCAGACTGGTCCACGCGACGAAGAGGAAGAATGCCCGCAGGTCAGGTTCGCCGGACTGCCGAGCCAGTAAAGCGAGGGCGGCATACCCTAATGCGCACCACAGACCGACCAAGTCCACGTACCTGCAGGTACGGCTGTTTACGATCGACGTCATGAATCACCAACCAATTTCTGAATACGGCATTGTACACGGAAGGCGCTTGGGCTACCATGGAGCCCACAATGACTAACCCTACCGCATCCTCAACGCGACAGCTTGGGAAACTCGTTATTCTCGGAATCCTGGGACTGGGAATCGGAGTCTTCTTCTATTTCGATTTAGGCCGCTACGTTTCACTCGAAGCCCTGAAAGCCAACAGGGACCATTTACTGGAGTTTACCAACGCCAACTTTACCACCGCGGTCGTCCTTTACGTGGCCGTGTACGTCCTTCAAACCGCGTTTTCGTTACCAGGCGGGGCCATCATGACACTGGCCGGCGGCTTTTTGTTCGGAAGCATCCTCGGAACGATCTTCGTCAACGTCGGAGCCACCACGGGCGCCACCTTGGCCTTCCTGGCCGCGCGATACATCTTGCGTGATTGGGTCGAACAAAAATTCGGCAAGCGCATTGAACCGATTCAGGCCGGATTCGCTCAAAACGCCTTCAGCTACCTCTTGACCTTGCGGCTGATCCCGGCCTTTCCGTTCTTTCTCGTGAATCTCGTGTCAGGTCTGACCCGAATCCCACTCGGCACCTACATTATCGGAACCTCTGTCGGCATTATTCCAGGCAGTTTTGTCTACGCGTTTGCAGGGAGACAACTCGGATCCATCAACTCATTAGCGGAAATCGCGTCACTGCCCGTGTTGTTGGCGTTCACGTTCCTGGGTGTACTGGCGCTCGTTCCCATTCTGCATCGAAAATTCGTGAAAAAGGAAACATCGTGATTCGGTTTTCTTTTCCGTCATTCCCGATGGAAAGAACTGGATCCCCGATTAAGGATGTCGGGGACGAATCCAGGGTCTTTATTTTGTTCTCCGTCCGTAAAGAGAACGACACTGGATTCCTGCTTTCGCAGGAATGACGGAGCGGGGTCGGGAATGACGGAGTGAAGCTATTTTCGTATCAATGACAGATTAGGGCATCGTTGACTACTTTCATACCAAGGACTGCGCTATGCATGACCATCAAAACGAATTCGTGACCATGGCTCCGATGGACGAATTCAATCGGCAACTCATTGACAACGTCCATCCTCCATCCTGGATCAACCCCACGCCCAAGGGTCGATACAATATCGTCGTCATCGGAGCCGGTACCGCCGGATTGGTCACCGCTGTGGTGGCTGCCGGGCTTGGCGCAAAGGCAGCCTTGATCGAACGCCACTTGATGGGTGGGGATTGCCTGAATGTCGGATGCGTGCCATCGAAAGGCGTCATTCGCGCGTCCCGTGCGTGGAGCGCGGTAAACCGGGCGGCGGCATTCGGCGTAACCGTTCTGGATGGAGTCAAAACCGATTTCGAGACTGCCATGGCGAGAATGCGGAAACTACGCGCGCGTCTCAGCCTGGTGGATTCGGCGCATCGCTTTACCAGCCTCGGAGTTGACGTGTTCATGGGCGCGGGCCGGTTCACCGGAAAGCATACCATCGACGTGGACGGTGCCACACTCGAATTTGCAAAGGCCGCGGTCTGTACCGGCGCACGCGCGGCAGCCCCGCCCATTCACGGACTGGAAGCAGCAGGCTACCTGACAAACGAAACCGTCTTCTCCCTGACCCAACTCCCCCGGCGACTAGCCGTCATCGGTGCCGGCCCGATCGGCTGTGAGATGGCTCAGGCCTTCGCTCGATTCGACAGCCGCGTCTCCCTCTTCGAACAAACCGGGCATATTCTTCCCCGCGAGGATGCGGATGCCGCGGAAATCGTCCAAACGCAAATGACCACGGACGGTGTGACGTTTATCTTTGATTCGCAGATCGCGTCCGTCGAATCACGGAGACAGGAGAAAGTCCTGCATTACAATTATCGCGGCGAACAGCATAAACTCGCGGTCGATGAGATATTCGTAGGCGTGGGACGCGCCCCCAACGTGGAAGGACTCGGACTCGAAACGGCCGGAGTGGAGTATGATACCCGCATCGGCGTGAAGGTGAACAGCCGGTTACAAACGACCAATCCCGACGTCTATGCGGCCGGGGACGTGTGTTTTCCGTTCAAGTTCACTCACGTCGCGGACGCCATGGCCCAAATCGTCATTCAAAATGCCCTCTTCCCTCATCCCCTTGGATTGGGATACGCCAAGACGGATTCGCTCATTATCCCCTGGGCGACCTATACGGACCCGGAGATCGCACACGTCGGGCTGTACGAGGCCGAAGCCAAAAACAAGGGCATCGAGGTGGATACGTTTACGTTCAAACTCGATGAAGTCGACCGGGCGATTCTGGATGGGGAGGATCACGGCTTTGCTCGCGTGCACGTAAAGAAAGGCACCGACGTCATCGTGGGCGCGACGATCGTCGCGGCACATGCCGGCGACATGATCAGCGAATTCACGTTGGCTATGAAAGGAGGGCTCGGCTTGGGCACGATCACGGGCACGATCCACCCCTACCCCACCCAAGCCGAAGTCATCAAAAAAGTGGCTAATGCCTGGAGGAAGACTACCCTCACCGAAAGTAAGAAACGATTCCTCAAGAAGCTGTTTGCCTGGAGGCGGTAAAAAGAAACCCGACAATGACATGAGGACAACCACGGGGGGTTGTCCCTACGAGGTGCATCCCGTCATGACTTCCATTTGATGTTGCACCCGGCGCTGGGGCGCTGATCACGGCTTACGGGTTGATCTGCCAGGACGGCTTCGATCGCCGCGCGCAAATCCTTTCCCGTTACCGGCTTGTCATTCCCCGGACGACTGTCATCCAACTGACCCCGGTAGACCAACTTCCGCGCCTTGTCGAACAAAAAGAAGTCCGGGGTACAGGCTGCCGTAAAGGCTTTGGCCGCGGCCTGGGTTTCATCGTAGCAGTAAGGGAACGTGAATTCGAGTTCCCGGGCCATGGCTCGCAAACGATCCGGATGGTCATCCGGATAGTTGTCCGCGTCGTTACTGCTGATCGCGAGCACGCCAAGCGATTGCCCTGCATAATCCCGTCCCAGCCGGCCCAGTTCCTGCTGCACGTGAACCACGTAAGGACAATGACGGCAAATGAACATCACCAGCAAACCACGTTGTCCGGCAAATTGGTCGGGACGGATTATTTCGCCCGACACGACGTCAGGCAATTGAAAATCGGGAATGGCCGTTCCCAAGGCCAACATGCTTGAATGGGTCAATGCCATACGTGACTCCTTGACTGAAACCGCTCATGCAGACTTACCGCCTGCCCCATTTACCCCTCACCCCAACCCTCTCCCGCAAGGGGAGAGGGAG
>VYFB01000115.1 GCA_009842645.1 Nitrospira sp. SB0677_bin_15
CCTCCCCTCACCCCAGCCCTCTCCCGCAAGGGGCGAGGGGGTAAAGGCAAAGACTCTAAATTCAGTCTTAGTCACCGAACAAATATTTCGCCGTGAACATGACTGAGAATTGACGCGGACCGCTGAACGTGGTCTGGTTGGAGAAAGCGGGGTCCCGTTGATGCATCGCATGCATCGTGTAACTGCCCGTGTGTTCGATGTCGTCCATGATGGAATACGTAAGCTTGACGCCCAGTAACGTTTGATCCGTCAGGCTGTAATCCGTACCGGCGTAAATATTGCCGGCCAACACGGTATCGGACAGATCAGCGTTCTGACTGCTGTTGAACTCCGACAGATCTCTCGCGGGGTTCGCCGTGTCTTCGTAACGCGTGGAGAAATGGAGGCCGGATATTTCGACGAACGCCACTCCCAACCCGACTCCCACGTACGGCGTGATGCGCTCGAACACGTCCGTGAAATCGTAATACGCGTTGACCGACAACGTGCGCGTTGTGAGGTCGTCGATCCTTGCCATGGAATTGGACGTCACGGTATGGCGAGGTGAGTTGTCCGCTGGCGAAGGGGTCGGTCTCCCGTCCAAATACGCGATGCTCTTGAATTGCTGTTGAATGGCGTTGTTGCGTTGCGCGGCAGAAAATTCCACGCGCCAGTTGTTGAACATCCGGCCCACCGAGATTTCGAATGCGGCGCCGGCATCCAGATCCAAGTTGTACATCCAGCGGTATCCCGGTATGTCCGGACTGGGGCGACCTTCCGGCTCACAACCTGAATCCGGATAGCAATAGGTGTCTCTGTTCCAGCCCTCCTGATCGATTTGGGACGTCCAATTCACCCCGATTCCTCCACCGACGTACCACCCGGCCCGTTCCTGCCCTGCGCCCGCCTCACCAGACGCCGCAAAGCTCATCACGATTACCCCAGCCACCCACAACCATGCTGCCGAAAATTTCATCGAGTCGCTCCTGTATTCACTCCCCATACCCTCCCTCCGTCATCCTTGTATGTGTTCAGTCATTCGTTGACACATTTCACTACCTCCTTCTGTCATTCTCGCGCACGCGAGAATCCAGAGTTTTTGTTTTGCTTTGCCCCCTCGCCCCTTGTGGGAGAGGGCCGGGGTGAGGGGAAAGACCCTGGATTCTCGCGCCTGCCCTGAGCGTTCTTCGACTCCTCCTGATGTGCGAAGTATTCAAAAAAAAACAGCGTGACATTTTCAGTGGACTTTATTATTGCGTACACAGTGGCACGCAACTATACCATCTACGAGTGCGAAGTCGAAGGGTGCGCAAGAATGACCTCCTCCTTTTGTCATTCTGACCAAACCGTGCCCGCATCCCCCTGGCACGCAAAGATGTGTGCCCTTGGTGAGCTTTTCCACGGTTCACCCTCGGTGCGACCGGACCTGTATCATGAACTCAGAAGACCATCCGTTTTTTACGAGAGAAAGCTTTGCGGCCTATTACAAAACGATTATTAAATAGAGAATTCAGGGCCGGTAATACTTTTTCTTTTCCAGCTCTTTCGGTAAATGGATCTGTTCGGTTCGCGCCTTTTCGTCATGATGGACGTAGCGATACCCTTTTCCATATCCCAGGTCTTTCATCAGCGACGTCACGGCGTTCCGTAAATGCAGGGGGACAGGTAGATTGCCGAATGCCTTGGCATCCTTTCGCGCTTCAATCAGTCCGGCGTAGGACGCGTTGCTCTTGGGACAGGACGCCAAATACGTAGTGCCCTGTGCCAAATTGATTTGGGCTTCGGGCAGCCCGATCATGTCCACGGCGTGGAAAATCGACGTGGCCAGAACCACGGCCATGGGCTCCGCGTTTCCCACGTCTTCCGACGCGAAGATGACCATGCGTCGGGCAATGAATTTGGGATCTTCACCACCTTCCAGCATCCTGGCCAACCAATACAACGCGGCATCGGCGTCGGAGTCCCGCATGCTCTTGATGTAAGCGGAAATCAGGTTGTAATGCTCTTCGCCGTCCTTGTCATATCTCACGCGTTGCTGAAGGATTTCCTCCAATTGTGGAGCGTCAAGGGCAACCGGCTTTCCGGAAGAGGACGCGGCCTGCAGGACCACGTATTCAAGAGCCGTAAGCATTGATCGCGCGTCCCCGTTCCCGTACCGAATCACGTACTGTCTGGCTTCATCCGTGAACGTCGCCCCGGATGTTCCCAACCCGCGCTCGACGTCGTTCAAGGCCCGATCCAGGATCATGCTCATCGCCTCATCATCCAACGCATTGAGCGTCACGACCATGGACCGGGACAGGAGCGGGGCAATGACCTCGAAGGACGGGTTTTGCGTGGTCGCGCCGATGAGAATGATCTCCCCCTTCTCAACGTGAGGCAGAAAGGCGTCCTGCTGCGCTTTGTTGAACCGGTGAATTTCATCCACGAAGAGAATCGTGGCCTGGTCATGAATACGGCGTCGCTGTACGGCTTCCTTGATGATCCCTCGCAGTTCGGACACACCGCTGACCACTGCGGAAAACGCCACGAATGCCGCTTTCGTCTTTTGAGCGATGATGTGGGCCAGGGTTGTTTTTCCCGATCCGGGCGGACCCCAAAGAATGAGCGACGGAACCCGGTCATTTTCAATGGCCTGCCGGAGCGACTGATGCCAGGCGAGCACGTGGTCCTGGCCAACAAACTCCTCAAACGTTCGGGGACGAAGCCGCTCGGCCAGCGGGGTGGACGACGTTTGCGCCGGTGTGCGTTTTGACTTAGGATTCGACCGTGGAACGGCAGAGAACAGGTCAGGTGCCGTTTCGTCTCCCTCTCCCTTTGGGAGAGGGTTGGGGTGAGGGTGCGAAGCAGACATCACGTTTTTCCTGAAGCCTACGTTATTGGTATGCTATAACGTCATTGAAAACCGGTGCAAATGAAACGGCGGGCATGACGACCGCTCGTGGTTGTACAGGATGATGAGCAGTGTAGGTCGGGTTAGCAAAGCGTAACCCGACGGCTTCCCTGCATGCGGTTGACTACAAGGCCCGTAAATGTTGGATTACGCTACGCTAATCCAACCTACTCGCTACCGACAGCGTCATCACCAATGAACGTGCAAGATTCCATTGCCGCCGAATTCGATCAGTTTTCGGGCAACTATACGGAGGACATGACGAAGTGCGTCCCGCATTACCCCAAATTACTATCATGCTTTTCCGGCTGTCTTCCCGATGATCTCTCGCCGGACGCCGTCCTGGACCTGGGATGCGGAAACGGAAACGTGACGGCCCTCCTGCTGAACAGATTTCCCCATGCGCACTACACGCTCCTCGATGCTTCACCGGAAATGTTGGCCTTGTGCAAGCAAAGATTTGCCGGGAAGAACGTGACCTGTATCGAATCCTATTTCCGGGACTATCACTTCCCCCGGCGCCGTTTCGATCTCATTACCGCCAGCTTCAGCCTTCACCATCTCGACAGCGGGGAAAAACAATGGATATTTCCGGTATTGTTCGATGCCCTGAAGCCGGGCGGCCTCTTCACCTGCTCGGACCTCATGATCAGCAAGCACCATGATCAGTACGAAACTCTCTGTGAAGAGTGGCGGCTGTTCGTCAATGCCCATTATCCCGATGAAGAAAAATGGAAATGGCTCATGGAGCACCATCGCATTTATGACCATCCTGAAGATTATGAAACACAAAAACGCGGGCTGCTTCGCGCTGGATTTCGAGAGGTCAGCATCGGCTGGAACGACGGGTACTGGATGTATTTTACTGCAAGGAAATAAGAGGTTGCTACCGGATGGAAAAAACAAAGACTCTGGATTCCCGATTAAAAATGTCGGGAATGACAGTCTTGCGTAGGTCGGGTTAGCGAAGCGTAACCCGACATCTTCCCTGACCATGAAAGCGCGTATCAACGACATCGATCTTGCCTATTCCGAGGAAGGCCAAGGACTTCCGGTGGTGTTTCTCCACGCGTTTCCGCTCAATCGGACGATGTGGGCGTCACAGGTCGCTGCTCTATCGGACCGCTATCGCGTCGTCACGATCGACCTGCGCGGGCATGGTGAGTCCGATGCGCCGATGTGGCGCTATACCTTGGACCAGTTTGCAGAGGACGTCAGCGGTCTGCTGGAAAACTTGGGCATTACCAGAGCGACGTTCGTGGGACTGTCGATGGGCGGGTATATCCTCTTCGCGCTGTACCGAACGCATCCTGAATTGTTTCACGCACTTGTGCTGGCCGATACCAGGGCCACGGCCGATACGCCTGACGCCAGGACCGCTCGATTCTCCATGGCCCAGATCGCGTATCGCCGCGGAGCGTCGGTCATCGCCGATCTCATGTTGCCCAAACTGTTGAGCCCCGCTGCCTGTGAACACCGCGCAGACTTGCAGGATCAGTTGCGCACAATCATCGCCGGCAACCAGGTGTCCGGAATTGTGGGTGACCTCATGGCTATGGAGGAACGACCGGATTCCACTCCGCTGTTGCGCACCATCTCTGTTCCGACGTTGGTGATCGCCGGCGAAGAGGACCTCGCCTCACCACCCGAGGAAGTGGAAAGCATGGCCGCCCGGATCCCCGGTGCAACATTCGTGCGTATCCCTCAAGCCGGACATCTTTCGAACATGGAAAATTCTTCCGCCTTCAATAAGGCAATCCTGAGTTTTTTGACGTCGGTGGAAAATTCGGCTTTGTAGGGGCGGGCCTGCGTGCCCGCCCGTCCTCCAGACACGGACAACCGCTCCTGCCTTGCCCCCTCACCCCAGCCCTCTCCCACGTCGGGGAGAGGGAGTGGCCGGGCGGGGCTGGGCCACACTCAAACGGAGCGGCCGATGAGTTTCAGAAATTCTTCGCGGGTTTGCTGTTGCTTGCGAAACCCTCCCAGCATGTGACTCGTGACGGCGATGGTATTTTGCTTTTCGACGCCGCGCATCATCATGCACAGGTGCTGCGCTTCGACGACAACCCCCACCCCCAAGGGGTTCAGTTCCGTCTTAAGCGTCTCGGCAATTTCCACGGTCAGGCGTTCCTGCACCTGAAGCCGCCGGCTCAGCGCTTCGACGATCCGCGGCAGTTTGCTGAGACCAACAACCCGTTTATTCGGGATATACCCCACGTGACACTTTCCAAAAAACGGGAGCAGGTGATGTTCGCATAAACTGTAAAAATCAATGTCGCGGACAATGACCATCTCGTCATATTCAAGCGGGAACAGCGCCCCATTGATGATCTCTTTGATGTCCTGAGTATACCCTTTTGTCAAAAACGCGAGGGACTTGGCGATACGCTCGGGCGTTTTCTCCAATCCGCTGCGTTTCGGATCTTCTCCCAGCGCTTTCAGAAGTTGCGTGATCAGCGGCTGGATCGCGTTGCCGTCGCCGGGTTTTTGGGCAGAGCCGGAAAACGTCTTCGTGACTCGCGCGCGCGGTTTTGGCGAGGCCTTGGGAGATTGGCGTTTATTCATCGGGTATCGAATGACCGTTTCTCAGGTCACTTGAGGAACCTCTGATTAAGTGCACTATCGGGCGCAGAGCTGCGTTGTGTCCTCGCTCAACCCTCACCTATCTCCATGATAAGCTTCGAGTTTCGCTCCGGGACGCCTTGCCCTGCATCCCGCTATCACACTGAATCAGAGGTTCCTTGAGGTTCCGTCACACGGACTCCTGATATTCGAAATAATTGTCGCGTGTTTCAATCAGCCCGACTTTTTCCAACCGTCCCATGGGGACGTCGTTCACCAACTCGTCCCAAATGAATTTGACGAGATTTTCACCGGTAGTCACGACTTGCTGAAATGCCGGGTCGTGATTCAAATGACGGTGATCAAAGCGTTCCACAATTTTCCGGTTCACCAGCCGGTCCAGGGCCTCGACGTCAGTCACGTTGCCGGTCTTGGGATCCAATTCGCCGGTGACCGTCACGAACACGGTGTAGTTGTGGCCATGTCCATTGGGATTGTTGCACTTGTCGTAGATTTTTCGATTGACGTCATCGGGCAAAGCATTGGTATGCAACCGGTGCGCCGCGCAGAACCGGTATGGACGGGTCACGCAAATTTTTTCCTTCATTGCCGTTCCGCTCCGGCTCATGCGTCAATTTTCTGTAGCATTCGAGGAGTCCGGTTGATCGGCAGCCGCGGACGCCCATTTTTCTTCGGGCACCTGCACGATCACGTCTCCCAGGATCAAGGCCTGGCAACTCAGACGATGGTAGGGTTCGGTCAAGGCTTCACGGTCGAGCAGGTCCTGCTCTTCAAAATCTATTTCGGATAAATGCTCTCCGCCCATAATCACTTCGACGCGGCAAGTTGAACACGAGGCGCTCCCCCCGCAATCATGATTGAGCGGAAACCCCAACTGCTCGGCGGCATCGAGCAGGGAAACGTTCTCCGGAACCTCTCCGCTCGTGCCTTCAGGATGAATAAAGGTGACACGCGGCATCAGGAATCGCTCACCCCACGGCAATCGCCGGTTCCTTGGCGGTCGGGTTATACGGACATGCTCGCTTGGCGATATGCTCCTCGAATTCATGCCGGAACAGGCGAAGACTGTTTTGGACCAGGACGGCGGCGCCCGTCACCAATGTGCAATAGCCCGTGCCTTTGACGAACCCGCAAATCTGCAGGAGTTTATCCAGATCTTCCCGTGTCCCGTGCCCCTCCTCGATTTTCGCCACCAGTTCTTCCAGATGCTCCGTCCCAATCCGGCAGGGTGGACATTGCCCGCAACTTTCCTCCCGAAAAAACATCGAGAGCTTGAGGGTCTGAGTCACCATACAGGTGGCATCATCGACGACAATCACCCCGGCCGATCCCAACCCGGTCCCGGCCTGCTTCAAGGCATCGAAATCCATGGGCAGGTCCAAGGCTTCAGGCCCCATCATGGCAAAGGACGGTCCCCCCGGAAAGATGGCTTTGATCCCGCGGCCATGCGGAACCCCCCTTCCGCATTCTTCGATCAGGTGGCGCAACGGCGTCCCCAACGGCAATTCATACACGCCCGGACGATTGACGGCCCCGCTCAACGAAAACAGCATGGTTCCCGGACTCTTTTCCGCACCAACTGCCGTAAACCATTGCGCCCCGTTGCGCAGCAGGTGCGGCACGTGGGACAAGGTTTCGACGTTGTTCACCAGGGTCGGTTTTCCGTGAAGCCCGAACTCGGTGGGGTAAAACGGCGGCTTTTCCTTGGGTTGCGCCGGCCGGCCCTGCATGGATTCCAGCATCGCGGTCTCTTCACCCGCGACGTAACTGCCATGCCCTTCGAAAATCTCCAATTCAAGGTCCACCCCGGACCCCAGAACGTTGTGGCCGAGCAATCCACGTGTCCTGGCTTGCTCCAAGGCCTTTTCCAGGCTCGAGCGGGCTGCCAGAAATTCGGCGTTCAAATAAATATAGGCCTCCCGCGCGCCGATGGTAAAGGCCGCGATCAAACAGCCTTCAATCAACTGATGCGGGTAATGCTCGACCAGGTACCGGTCCTTGAACGTGCCCGGCTCGTGCTCACCGGCGTTACAGACGAAATATCGTTCCGTCTCCCGATGATGCACGACCTTATCCCATTTGAAGCCCGTCGGAAATCCGGCCCCCCCCCCTGCCT
>VYFB01000097.1 GCA_009842645.1 Nitrospira sp. SB0677_bin_15
AGATCAAGAACGAAAAGGTGTTGAGGACGAAACTCAACGCTTCCCTCCTCGCCCGCGATTGCCGTCATCATACAATGCGTAATCCACTTCTGCCGGGACCTCAATCATGGCGAGGCGAAGCGGCCCGCCTTGCTCCGCGTGGATCGCGATCGAACCGTTCGTGCCGGCGTGGACGACTGCAAAATATCTTGGCGCAAGCTGATGTTGTTCTGAAGCGGACTCATCGCTCAGCGTTCCTTGTCCATCGACGACGACTATAGCCAAGGTGCGGTTCGCGGAAAGTTCCCGCCGGTACCACTGGCTCGATGGAATGAGAATATCCTGCATCGCCGCTTCCGCTACGATCGAGACCGGCGCGCCGTTCCCGATAACGTGTTTCAGGGTCACTCCGTCACGAACCTCAATGGGAAAATCCTCGTGGCGAAATTCCGCATACGTCGGGGTCCGGCGTACGGTTTCTTTCAGGTTCGGCTCAAACCAGATCTGAAAGAATTCATTATGATCGCTG
Source organism: Nitrospira sp. SB0677_bin_15 (assembly GCA_009842645.1). GTDB lineage: Bacteria > Nitrospirota > Nitrospiria > Nitrospirales > UBA8639 > Bin75. The sequence goes on from VYFB01000097.1 coordinate 509, forward strand.
ACCGTTTCCTCTTCATGCGAGACACCTGACCCCGTCTGCATCACCTGCGCGCCTCCGGCTTTTACCCGGCTTCGATTGCCCATGGTATCGTAATGGCCGATCTCTCCTTTGAGGGCATAACTCATGATTTCAAAGGCCCGATGAGGATGAAGTCCAATTTTCCCGTACCCCTTAGCCGTGGCCCAAGCCCAGTAAAACAGGGGCCCCGTATGGGGAACAACGGGACCTTCGTCGGGAAACCCGAGAGGCTTGATCTCAGTGATCCGCCCCCCATCGAACGCGCCGGTCCCTTGGACTTCAGGAGGGTAAATGGTGATGCCCAGCGATTTCTCCATAAGATCCATTGGCGCTCCTTTTCAATCATCTGGCTAGGAATCCCACGCCTAGCGGTTCGATAAGATATACTTTGGCAAGGGATCTTGCTTTTCTCTTGTCATAATATCAGCAATCCCATACAGAAGCCTAGAATGGTTGTACTTCATGGGTCACCTCGCAGAGGCCCACCCCTCAGCCCCGAAGCCTGATTCTCTGTCCAACGGGAGTATCCGACCACCTTTTTCAGAGGTTCGTAAGAAAATTCAACTCATCCTGTTTATGGAATTTAGAAGAAATAAATTGGAAATGATTTGAAATTTTTAAAATATGCAATATTAAATATATATTTAAAAACAAATAGTTATGAGAAAAATTATGGAAATTGAAATAGAAATAAGCTGAGAATATAATAGATTTATGATTAAATATGACATCCCAAGAAACTGGATTCAATTTGATAGTCACAGCAGGGATCTGACCAGTGCCTATACGGAAGCGAAGGCCGCAATTCTTTCGCTGCAAACAGTCCCCTACCAACGTCGCTGGGTTGAGGCACTGCAAGACGTGGAATTAAAGCGCGAAGTCGCCGGAACGTCACGGATCGAAGGCGCCGAATTTACAGAGCAGGAACTCGACCTGGCCTTCCAGGAAACCCCGAACCAATTAATCACGCGCTCTCAGAGACAGGCTCACGGCGTCGTCAAGACCTACCGCTGGCTTGCCGCGCTTCCCCAAGACCGACCCATCACCGCAGATCTGATGTTTCATATTCACCGGACTATTGTGACGGGCGCGGACGATGATCATTGTCCACCCGGGCAATTAAGGAAGGACCATCAGAACGTGAATTTTGGGATGCCCAGGCATCGAGGTGCCGAAGGAGGTGCAGAGTGCGCATCAGCCTTTCAACAATTCAGCGAGGCCATTCAAAGGGAATACCAGGATCAGGACCCGCTCTTTCAGGCATTAGCGGCCCACTATCATCTGGCAGCCATGCACCCCTTCCTTGATGGAAACGGCCGAACCGCCCGAGCCCTGGAAGCCCTGATGCTCCAACGGGCCGGGCTTCGTGACACGTGTTTCATTGCGATGTCCAATTATTATTATGACGAGAAAAATGCCTATCTTACCGCCTTGGCTGAAGTCCGACAGTCCGGCCACGATCTGACGCCTTTCCTTATATTCGGACTCAAGGGCATTGCCCTCCAAAGCAAGCGAGTTCTTGCCGAAATTCAGCGTCACATCTCCAAAGTGCTCTATCGGGACTTGATGTACGAACTGTTTAATAGGCTGAAATCAAAGCGGAAGCGGGTCGTTGCGGAACGCCAATTGGAGATCCTCAAAATTTTACTTGAGGTTGATTCCATGGATTTTGGCCGGCTCCTAAAAATGACCGAGAGCGCCTACCGCACGTTAAAGGACCCATTGGGAGGTTTGGTTCGCGACCTGCTCAACCTGGAAGCTTTGGACGCAATCGCGATCAAGCAAATAGGAGAAGGTCGATACGAAATTGCCGTCAACCCGGAATGGCCGACACGGCTCACCGAGACCGACTTCTTTGCAACAATGAAACAATACCCCAAGGCCAAAACGCTTTCGTTTCTGCGCTAAGCAGTGGTTGTTGCGGCAAATCTTCTTGTTATTGCCGGAACAATAACGTATAAATTTACACTACTCTTTCGTTCTTGCCCACGGATAACATGCCTCCCTTTCCTTCAGTCCATGGACAAACCCAACCCCTTTGGGAAACAGAATCCGCTCGCCCGACCCCGCCAATTTCTCAGAAAATTACGAGGTTCGCCGGTCCGGAAGCCGCTCGAAATGCAACCGTAAGCGGGCTTGTTTCCAAGATTTTTAACGAGAGTTTTGGCTATAGACCGGACGGAAGACCGTACCGTCTGGGTCCAAAGTCCACGGCCGAAAGGTTAGCCTCGACGGATCTGCTCTTCATCGTCGGTGATGAACAATCAGGAATCGGGTATCTCTTTGGGAAAGAGATCCCTTCCATGAGCGGAAGAATCGCCTGGATCGAGTCAATGGCGGTCTTGCCACTCTACCGGAGACAAGGCATTGCCACTGCCTTGGTACAGAAATTTCGCCTGGCCACCAAAGGATCATCCAAAATCGGCTGCGCAACCCCGAATCCCATTGCGGCTTTGGTGGTCACCAGAGCCGTACCCGGAACCGTGTATATCGGAAACTGTCATCCGCCGTCCGCCGTGGTGGAGATGCTTTGCAAAATCCGGCAGCACTGTTTCGATCTTCGTGGTTGTGCCATCCAGAAAAACACGTTGCAGATAAAAACCGGGTTCAGCCCGCTTTCCCGCTCCGACGAACGGAAATGGAATCCCCGAACACCTTCTTCTCCACCTCATTGGTGGAGTGAGCTTGAGCATTTACCAAATACCTATGAGGCCCTTCTCGTGATCGAGAGAACGGACAGTCCCGCAATGTGGGAGATATAACAAAGGACTGTTAAAGAACATAGCGGCAGATGCTTATGCATTAACAGGAGTGGTTGTCATGCAGATTACGGTGAAAAAATGGGGAAATAGCGCGGCTGTTCGTCTTGGTATGAAAATAGCCAACAACACCCCAATTTGTCATTCCGAGCGAAGCGAGGAATCTCTCCCTCAATAACCGACCGCCTCAACTACGAGATCCTTCGCTTCGCTCAGGATGACCACCTGTACTATTTTCATCTCTTGGTGTGCAGGCCGCAGGCCTGTCCTGAGCGTAGCGGAGCGCAGTCGAAGGGCCTGCATGAGGGATTCCTGCCAAGGTCGGGAATGCGTCCCAGGTCGCCATTGAACAGCGCGTCGAGGTTCGTGTGGAAGGCCGTAAAATTGTGCTTGATCCTGCTATCGAAGAGGAAAATCCTGACGCATTACTGGCGCAAATCACGCCGGAAAACGCCCACCACGAAATAGACTTCGGTTCGCCTGTAGGCAAAGAATTGCTTTAATGCCATTGGTATGAAAATAACCCCCTTCTGTCATTCCCGACGTTAGTAATCGGGAATCCAGGGTCTTTTGTCTTCACGAACGAAAAAACAAACACCCTGGATCCTCGATTAAAAATGTCGAGGATGACGGAAGGAAGCTATCACAAGAAATCATCGATCACCCGGAGCGACTCGCCTCCCATCCTCAACGTTTTCATTCCAGTTTCAAGACTTCGCTGGATTCTTCATCCGGCAAGGCTTCGACTTCGCGGAGTTTTCTTTCCATGGCTCTGGTGCGGACGCCGGTTTCGTCGATGGTGCCGGACGCGGTTTCCAATTGTCTTTTGACCTTATCCAAGACGTCGCCGAATTTGCCGAATTCCGTCTTGACGGCGGCGAGGACCTGCCACACTTCGCTGGATCGTTTTTCGATGGCCAATGTCCGGAAGCCCATGCGCAAGCTGTTCAGGATGGCGGACAAGGTTGTGGGGCCGGCGACGACGACACGATAGGTGTCTTGCAGCTTTTCAAGCAAACCGGGCTGCTTGAGCGCTTCCGCATACAGGCCTTCGGTGGGTAAAAACAGGATGGCGAAATCAGTCGTGGCCGGTGGCTCGATGTATTTTTCCGATATGTCCTTAGCTGCATTCTCGATTCCACGAGTCAAAGCTTTCAGCGATTGCTCGATGGCATTCGTGTCTGCGGCTTCACTGGCCTGGACGAGACGTTGATAATCTTCCTGCGGAAATTTTGCGTCAATGGGCAACCAGACGTTCGTGTTCACCTCATTGCCTGTCCCGGGAAGACGGATGGCGAATTCGACGACTTCACCCGACGAAGGGCGGACCTTGACGTTCTTCTCATACTGGTCGGGGGTCAGCAGTTGTTCCAGAATGGCCCCGAGTTGGACTTCTCCCCATGTGCCCCGCGCCTTGACGTTCGTCAGGACCCGTTTGAGATCGCCCACGCCGGTCGCAAGATTTTGCATTTCGCCGAGGCCGCGTTGCACCGCCTCCAACCGCTCGCTGACGATCTTGAACGATTCACCTAATCGTTTCTCCAGTGTACTCTGCAATTTTTCATCCACCGTTTGCCGCATCTGATCCAGTTTCTTGTCATTACTTTCCTGCAACGCTTTCATTTTCGAATCCAGCGTGTCACGAAGTCCCCCGAGCCTGGCTTCATTCGTCTCGCTTAGCCCCATGACCCTCTGCTCGATTGCGGCAAGGCTGTCTCTTTGAGATTTGTTCATCTCGCCAATGACCTGAATGACGGTGGCGTTTGCGTTTTTTTGTGCGGCGGTGACTTCTTCGCGAAGACTACGGGCACTTTGCATGGCCTCGTCCCGGCTTGCGCGGATTTCTTGCCGCATGATTCCCTCTGTTTTTTCTCCGCCGCGGGCGGAGATTTTCCAGAGGATGAGACTGAGCAGAACAACGATGACAATCGATAAGATGAGCGGCAGCCAGATCAACAGATCACTCATGTCATCTTCCTTTACGACGGCCAGCGCCCATGACTTGTCGATGCCCCCGAATATGGCGCGCCGAGCCTGCCGCAACCATTAGACTCTTGTCATGGCTCTAGGATATGAAAAGAATTAACTGGCAATGATCAACAGAGTAAGCGACTTCATATCGAAAGCCTAACAATAAGCCGCGCTTCTTGCGCTAACAATACGGCTTTCGCTTTTCGATGTTCGGGACTCTCTTCATTCGGCCAATTGACAATATTGGCGTGACGAGGATGGGGAAAAGGATGTGGCACTATACGTAGATCCTGATTGTACACTGCCTGCGCCAAGAGATCACCTCTTGCAAGGATAAAACGCTTTTTTTCACGATTCTCGACATATCGGTCGCCAATCGACCAGATTTCAGTTTCTTCACAATTTATCGTCCTGTAAACAGAAGTTTGCCGTTCCTGCTGTTCCGGTTTAGGGTTGGTTGGTAGAAACGCATCAGCCTTTATTTCTCCCTTTTCAGGCTTGATGTGCCTTCTATTTAGAATGTACCGGGTAATGCGTTCCTCAGGACTGACATCAGACATAGAAAGCTCTTTCATTTCAAAAATATTCAGACAAGAATTCAGCTATTTGAGGTGGGAGTTTTTCTCGACATTCCTCCAAAGAGACCCTCCCATAATGCACATTTTGGGAGCCCAGTGCAGCAGCATAAATTACGACTCCGTTTCCCGGAGTAACCGAAAGAATTCTATTCGGAAACGAACGCCATTCAAAAGAGAGCCATCCATCAGGAGATGGGACTAGATCAGGTCGTGGTGTCCAGACTGGAATCAGATCGATAAAATGCCTTGCGTGTAAAACAGAATCTTCAGAAAGCGGTGCGGCATCATACCCATCCCAGTCTGGCTCCGAACATTCGCTATAAATTTCAAAAGCCTCGTCCGCGAGCAAACGTTTCCAACCACCTGATAAGATCGGTTGTGTGGCATGATGAAACACTTCTTCCTCTGTTTTCCACAACTGTCTTGAGTCCTCACCAACACCTTTTTCCAACGTGTTCGAAGCAGGCACCATTTCTAAAGCTGCAAAACTCATTCGCTGTTTCCCTCCGATCCAAAAAGTTTTTTGGCTCTTGGATGTAGGCTTGCCTCAAAGACCGTATTCTTCAACTCACGGAAGCGATCAAGAGTACTCCACAAATCAAAGCTGGCTAGCGGGATACGTCGTTCTCTTATGACATCAATGTCGAGGGTGAAAGTTGGTTGACTTTGGTACTGTTGAGGTGCCGGAGCCTGGGTAATAATAACAAAGGCGTTCAGGTCAGGATTATCGATCACTATACGACTAAAATAATGGTTTAGACGTTGAGGAAGTCCATCTGGAATTCTGGGTGGTTCAGTAAAATAATCAAGGAGTTCTATTCCACCTCCAGGAATGACAATCTGATTGACATACCGAACTGCAAGGCGTTTGATTTCCACCGTACTCGTTGTCATTACGTATTTGTCCCATACTCTTCGAGCTTCCTCCCGTAAAACCTGCCAACCAGGCCATGCTGCCATAGGATCTGGCTTTAACAGATTGAAGGTAAAACCATCGCGTCTCAACTGAACACATCTGTTTTCATCCGAGGACTTGAAGATATAGCCACGGACTTGTTTGTTTTGTTCCGATGTCATGTCAGCATCGGAAAACTTCATAGAGATCATGCCTACATACTGAGTTTCTGCCTTAGGGTAGAGAGAGTCCAACTCAGTGCCGCACTCTTTCAGTTTTGGAAGCAGCTCCTCGGAAAGCTCTTCTATTTGAATATCAATAATGGCTTCTCGAACTGGGGGGCGAGAATAGGAAGGGGCTTTTGGCTGTGATGCCATAGAGGACTTTAAGATTGGAAGGTCATTCTTGTCTGAAAGAATTTACCAGATACTTTGCTGCCTATTCAATGAGGATCGAGTTGATTTGTAAGCCGATTCTCGATTGTCCGGATGAAAGGGCGGGAATAGGCCCGCAGCAGACGGTTCCTCAGTTCCCGACGCCAGCACTCAAGCTTGACCTGTGTATCGAATGGAGTGGCGCGCCCGGAGGGAGTCGAACCCCCAACCCTCAGATCCGAAGTCTGATGCTCTATCCATTGAGCTACGGGCGCATTCGACCGTCTTTTTCACCTATTCTCAATGGTCTGTCAACCCGTGAGGACTCCAACGACGGCTGCCGATAACCCTGATGGAATGAACCATTGATAGCTTGGACGCAGAGGGAGGGAAAAAAGAGAAAAACTCTGGATTCCTGCTTTCGCAGGAATGACGGCTTTGGGGCGGGTTAGTAGGTTTCGGGGG
>VYFB01000027.1 GCA_009842645.1 Nitrospira sp. SB0677_bin_15
GCTCCGGGACGCCTTGCCCTGCATCCCGCTATCACACTGAATCAGAGGTTCCTTAAATACATAATTCCCTTGCTTTGCGAAAACAGGGCTAAATATATCACGCAACAATTAGGCAAAGTCGCCGTGTGATTTGTGTGATATACTGGGTATTCGAGAAAGGCAATTGGGTGTCTCGTTCTATGAAGGCGCGTATTGATAGTTCCGACAAAGAGGCTCTTTATGCCTTGCTTGGGTTGTAGGAATTTCAGGGAGGGGAAAGGTTGGGGAATCGCGAGGGTCCCTAGAGGAATTCCTGCCGGATTTCGACGGCGGAGGAAGCCCGGAGGGCCTGTTGGAAGGCTTCGAGGGCTTGTTGTTTCTTTTGAATCAGGAGTTGGAGTCTGATGCGGTCATTGATCTTTTCGATTTCTTTTTCATCTTCAAGGTCGGCAGTTTGCCCAACGGCAAGCTCCTCGACTTGTTCCTCATCGACCGGGTTGAGGGTTGCCACGTCTTGAACAAGGGATTGAACTTTTTGTATCCGAAGATCCTTGGCCAGGCCCTCTTCAAACTTCGCCGGAGAAATCCGGTTGAGCGACAGGAGGCGATGGTAGGTTTCCGGGTCGAAGGCCCCATCCTTCTGAAACTCATCGCGCTTCATGATGGCGTCTCGCAGTTCGTCCTGATGCACGTCCAGGTTGAGGTTATCGGCAGCCACGAGCCATAGTTTCCGGTTGACTAAAGAGTTGATGGCGATTTGCTTGAGTTCTTTGCTGTCCGGGGCTTCTTGCTGCGGCTGATTTCTATAGAAGGCATCGAGCCTGTTGTAGGCCCTGCGGAATTCTTCCAACTCCACCTGATACGCCCCGACCACGGCCACCACGTTGGGTTGTTGTGCGGTTTCATACCCGAACCACCCCATCCCGATGGTGAAGGTGACCGCGATCACCAACATGATGATCTTGAGTAGCCAAGGGTATTTCGTCGAACCTTCGCGGATGAGCTTAATCATTGGACCGTCACGTACGTGAAATCATGAACAAAACTTTGTAACACGCAAGATGCCGCCTTTTCAAATTTCTTGTGGCCGGGGGAAGACTCGTTTAAACGGATGGATTTCGACTCGTTTGAATATTCCATGCGTGACGTAGGGATCGCCGTTGGCAATGCTTTCGGCCCTGTCCACGGTGTCGGCTTCGATGATGACCAGGCTTCCGGCTTGATCGGTAAAGGGTCCGGCGCAGATCAATTGACCCTGTTGCTGCAAGCGCTCAAGGTAGTCCAAGTGGGCGGGTCTATGCTGCTGCCGCTTGCTTTGCCCTTCGGGTCCATCCCATCCAATGATCGCGTACGTCATTCACTCGGTCTCCGCGTTTCTCGCGTGATTCCTTTAGGTAAAGATTGGCGTCCTTTGTAGCCGTCGTCGATTTCATGCCACCATTCGATAGTTTCTTCACCGAGCCTCCAGCAGAGATAGACTACCCGTCCTTCCATGAGATACGGAAAGTCGCATAAGCCCATGTCCAGATCTTTGACAATCACACCCATTTCATTAATGCTGTTGAGGTTTTCATAAATCGTTTCGAGTGCTTTGATGTAGCGTGGTCCCTCACAACTTCCTCCTCCATACGGTGCGTTGGCACTTGCTTTTTTGATTTCCTCTTTGGTTTGCTGCAGAATTGTTTTGCCGGCTTTGGCTTTGGTCAGGTGCGTCGCCAGCTTGGGGATCAATTCCGTCGCCTCGGCAAAGGAGAAAATCCTGCTATGTGAAAAAGGCTCGTCGGGCTTAGCCATTTTGTGTAATAGATTTTCTATGCTAAAAAGTTTTCCCCTGCTTCTGTTCATTTATCACAACGTTCGTGGCATCGCAAACCAACAATAGTTGAAAGTAGCTATTGACAATCAGGAGATGCATGTTATACAAAACAAATATACCTTCCAGATTGAAGAGGCAGTTACTTCTCCCTGCATGAGTTTTCAAGTCCCAAAATTGTCAATCAATTTTTCGTAACGCCAACACCCTTCTGTCCAAAACATAATGAATAGGTTCCCTTCATTGAATGCATCGGCGGAATTGTCTGAATGACTGTTCAGGAACACAAGCAGGACGGTCTGTTCACCACGTGTAAATAGTTTGCGAATCCGTCGGCCCACATTTCGGCTTGTCGTCACGACCCGAGATCTTCAACGATCACCCACCGTTTAGGAGAAGGTTATGCATCTTGCGGAATTGAAACAAAAATCCATCGGCGACCTTGCGGATTTGGCCCGGTCATTGAAGATCGAAGGGTGTGCAAATCTGAGGAAACAGGAACTGATCTTTGCCATCTTACAAGGGCAGGCGGAGAAGAACGGCTTCATTTTTGGTGAAGGGGTCCTGGAAACTCTTTCCGACGGCTTCGGGTTTTTGCGTGCGCCGGATTCGAATTATTTTCCGGGTCCCGATGATATTTATATTTCTCCCTCTCAAATCCGTCGTTTTGGCTTGCGAACGGGTGACATCATCTCGGGTCAGGTTCGTCCGCCCAAAGGTGGGGAGCGGTATTTTGCCTTGTTGAAAGTTGAAAAGATCAACTATGACGACCCGGAAGTGCAGCGGGACAAAATTCTGTTCGACAATTTGACGCCGCTCTATCCCGAAGAACGCATTTCCCTGGAGTTTGATCAGGAGGAATACTGCACGCGGGTGATGGAACTGACCACGCCCATCGGGAAGGGACAACGGGGGCTCATCGTGGCCGCTCCGCGGACGGGAAAAACCATGCTGCTTCAAGCTATTGCCCGTGCGATCCTGCACAATCACCCGGAGACCCTGCTCATCGTCTTACTTATTGACGAACGCCCGGAAGAAGTCACGGATTGGCAGCGTCAGGTCAAGAGCGCCGAGGTCATCAGCTCCACGTTTGACGAACCGGCCCAACGGCACGCGCAAGTGGCCGAGATCGTGATGGAAAAGGCCAAGCGATTGGTTGAACACAAGCGCGACGTGGTGATCCTGCTGGACAGTATTACCAGGTTGGCTCGCGCCTATAACACGATTGCGCCTCCGAGTGGAAAGGTGCTCTCCGGTGGACTGGATTCCAACGCGCTGCAACGGCCCAAACGGTTTTTCGGTTCGGCTCGAAACATCGAAGACGGCGGGAGTCTCACGATTCTGGCCACGGCGCTGGTGGATACCGGCAGTCGTATGGACGACGTGATTTTTGAAGAGTTCAAAGGCACGGGGAACATGGAAGTCCATTTGGATCGCCGTTTGGCGGACAAGCGCATTTTCCCGGCCATTGATATCAGTCAATCGGGAACCCGGAAGGAAGAGTTGCTGGTTGACCGGGACCGGTTGAATAAAATGTGGGTGTTACGCAAGGTATTGAGTCCCTTGGGGACGATGGAAGCCATGGAGTTTCTTATGGATAAGATCGCCGGGACCAAGGATAATCAGGACTTCCTCCAGTCCATGAATCGATAACGGAACCGTTCGCTTTGCCAACGACAGGTCGTTCATGCTAGATAGAGGAACCTCTGATTTACTGTGATAGCGGGATGCAGGGCAAGGCGTCCCGGAGCGAAACCCGAGGCTTATCATCGAGATAGGTGAGGGTTGAGCGAGGACACAACGCAGCCATGCGCCCGATAGTGCAGTAAAGCAGAGGTTACTAGAGGCGTTAGAACCGTTTTCAGGAGGACATCGGTATTATGAAAGCAGGCATTCATCCCGAATATTCCGAGGCGACGGTCAGTTGCGCATGCGGCATGAAATTCCAAACCCGTTCTACCGTGGGCGATATCAAGGTGGACATTTGTTCTGCCTGTCACCCCTTCTTTACCGGCACGCAGAAAATCGTTGACACCGAAGGGCGCGTGGAACGATTCAGGAAAAAATACGCCAAGAAGTCCAAAGCCTAGCCTCCCCGCTCGACGCGATCTCGCACTCCTCGATTTTCTCGCAGACTTTCGTTCAATTGTAGAGAATTGTAAATGGCAAGGGGAGGCAGAGTGTCTGTGTAGGACCGCATCTCATGCCTCATAGAACCCTCTTCCCTAGACACCCTCACCTTAATCCTCTCCCATCAAGGGAGAGGAAACGTTAAAGTGACGTCCTATGTCCGGCGACAAGATGGAAAACCAGTTTGAGGGTTGGCTTGCCCAATGGGAAGCCGCGGCGCATCGTTACGACGAATTGATTCATCGTCTGGCCGATCCGATGGTCCTCAGCCAACCGCCAATGGTGATTGCCTACAACAAGGAGCGGGCTGATTTAGAAGACGTCAGCCAGTTGTTTGGGGACTACCGGCGTCTGCTCCGGGAAATCGCCAATACCTCGCGGATGCTGGATGATCGGCAACTGGATCAGGAACTCAAGGCGTTGGCCACCGATGAATTGGGAGCGTTACAGGAGCAACGGGCACAGATTGAGGAACGCGCGCTGCAACTCCTGCATCCTCGAAACGCCGAAGATGATAAAAACTCATTCGTCGAAATACGAGCAGGGACAGGCGGCGAAGAGGCTGGGCTGTTCGCCGGTGAGTTGTTGCGTATGTACATGCGTTATGCCGAGAACCGCGGGTTGCGGGTGCAGATGATTGATGCCAATGAGACGGGCATCGGTGGGATCAAGGAAGCCATTTTTCTGGTCGAAGGTCGGGGAGCGTACGGCGCCTTTCGATATGAGAGCGGGGTGCATCGTGTTCAAAGAGTTCCGAGCACGGAGGCGAGCGGGCGCATTCACACGTCCACGGCGACCGTGGCGGTGATGCCGGAAGTTGAAGACGTCGAAGTGCATCTCGATCCCAGAGATCTTCGCATCGATACGTTCTGTTCCTCGGGCGCGGGAGGTCAGAGCGTCAATACCACGTATTCGGCTGTGCGAATAACCCATATTCCCACCGGCATGGTGGTGACGTGTCAGGATGAGCGGTCGCAACTCAAGAATCGTGAAAAAGCCATGCGCACTCTTCGAACCCGCATCGGCGACGCCGAACGTGAAAAACAGGAAGCGTCGATTGCCGAGCATCGGCGTTCCCAGGTCGGGACGGGTGAACGAAGTGAAAAGATCCGCACCTACAATTACCCGCAGAATCGAGTCACGGATCATCGGATTGGGCTGAGTTTGCATAAACTGGAATCGATCCTGGACGGAGACCTTGAGGAATTGGTGAAGGCGTTGGACGATGCTCGTGAGCTGGAGAGTCGTGAAGCTGAAATTGCGTCCAATAACTGATGATGCAGACTGATCCGAACAGTTCCTTGCCGTCCCCGTCCACGCTTCTATCCGCCTATCAACGGGGTCTGGCGATCCTTCAGGCCGCCGAGGTGGACAATGCGGACAACGAAGCGTTCTGGCTGCTGGAAGCCGGTTTGGGTATTTCGCGTCTCAGGGTATATGCCGACCCAAACGCCAGGGTCAGGCCGGCAGATTGGGCGAGAACCGAGTCACTGTTTCGGCGCCGGGCGTCACGGGAACCCGTCCAATATATCGTGGGCACCCAGGTTTTTCGCGGACGCGACTTTCTCGTGAACTCGAGCGTGTTGATTCCCAGGCCTGAAACCGAGTTGATCATCGAGGAAGTCCTGGCCTCACGTTTTTCGACGGTCGACTGTCACATGGCGGATATGGGAACGGGGTCGGGCTGCCTGGCCGTCTCGTTGGCTCTGGACTGCCCGGGTGCCACCGTTTTGGCTACGGATTGCAGTGCCCCGGCCCTACAAGTGGCTAGCGAGAACGCGCAGCGTCATGGCATGGCCGATAGGGTCCGGTTCTTCCTGGGCGAATGCCTCGAACCGCTGGCCGCCGGCGCGTTTGCGGGCAAGGTGTCGGTCATTGTCTCGAATCCACCTTATATTCCGTCGGAGCAATGTGATCGCCTGCCACGGGAAGTCCGGGCATTTGAGCCGCTTCATGCCCTCAATGGCGGTTCGAACGGTTTGGCGTTCTACGATCGCCTGCTTGCGGAGAGTCCGTCATTGTTGCATCCGGGCGGGATTCTGGTCATGGAAATGGGAATGCATCAGTCAGAGGACGTTCGTCGAAAAGTCGGCGAAGCGTTCATCGTCAAAACGATTCGGCGCGATCAGGCGGGTATCGATCGCGTGATTTGCCTGGAGCGAACGTCGTCGACATGGACAGTTTGATCGTCACGGGAGGGCAGCGCCTGGAAGGGCGCGTCCGGGCGGGCGGCGCCAAAAATGCGGCGCTTCCGATTTTGGCTTCGACCTTGTTAGGAGAAGGAGAATGCACGATTTCCAACTTGCCTCAGGTGAGAGACGTCGCCACCATGATGACGCTTCTCAGCTTACTCGGTGTTTCCGTCAAGCAGGAAGAGGGGCGGGCGGTTATCGACGCGACTCACGTCCAATCACTCGAAGCGCCGTATGATCTGGTCAAAACCATGCGGGCCTCCATCCTGGTATTGGGCCCGTTGTTAGCCCGGTTTGGGGAAGCCGTCGTTTCCCTCCCCGGTGGATGTGCCATCGGTCCGAGGCCGGTCGATTTCCATTTGGATGGCCTGCGGAAGCTGGGAGCCACGGTCTCCGTCGATTACGGTTACATCCGGGCCCATGCCCCGAAGTTGGAAGGTCAACGCATTGATTTCGAAGTTCCGACCGTCACCGGCACCGAAAATTTATTGATGGCTGCCTGTCTTGCGAAAGGCACCACGGTCATCAACAATGCCGCTATGGAGCCGGAAATAGTCGATCTGGCCGATTTCCTGATCAAACGCGGGGCCAGGATTTCCGGGGCCGGATCCGGACGTCTAGTCATCGAAGGGGTTTCGGCGTTGCGTGGGGCGGATCACGAGGTCATTCCCGACCGGATTGAAGCCGGCACGTATGTGATGGCCGGGGCCATGACGGGTGGGCGGGTCGAAGTGGATCAATGCGTGCCTGAACATCTGGAGGTCGTGACTTCCAAACTCAAGCAATGTGGCGCCAATCTGTCGGAGGGGACACGGTCGATCACCATTGAGGCCGGATCCCGGTTGCAGGCCCAAGACGTTCAAACCTTTCCCTATCCGGGGTTCCCCACGGATCTGCAAGCGCAAATGATGGCCTTGATGTGTTTGGCGGAAGGAACCAGCGTTATCACCGAATTGGTCTTTGCAGGGCGGTTTCTGCACGTCCCGGAATTGCAACGCATGGGTGCGGTGATTGCGGTTGATGGACACCGTGCGGTTGTGAAAGGATTAGGACGTTTGACGGGCGCGCCGGTCATGGCGTCGGATCTGCGCGCCAGTGCCGCGCTCCTGTTGGCCGGGTTGGCGGCAGAGGGTGAAACGCGGATTTCCCGAATTTATCATTTGGAACGGGGATACGAACGGATCGAAGATAAATTACAAAGCTTGGGCGCTTCGGTTCGTCGAGAGGGCTCCGGTTATGGCTCTGGTGACGGAACCTCTGATTTATTGTGATAGCGGGATGCAGGACAAGGCGTCCCGGAGCGAAACCCGAGGCTTATCAT
>VYFB01000036.1 GCA_009842645.1 Nitrospira sp. SB0677_bin_15
TCACCGTCACCGAATTGCCTTCCGCCACCGGGTTCGGCGCCGCCGATAGACTCACCGGCTGTGCATCGTCATCCTTGATTCTCACCTCCACCGAGATCGTACCCTTGCCGCCCGAAGCTGTATGCGTGACCGTCACCGTGCGGTCGCCGAAATCATCGTTGTCTATAGCAGTTACCGTCACTATCCTCTCCTCGCCCAAGTCTCTGAACAGCATCAAAGTCGGGACCACCTTTATCAGGCCGGACGGGTGGGGTGGGGGTTTCAGCCTCACGGCGATAACACGAGGCAGTTCCTTTATAAGTGTGATGGTGTAAGTGGCCGTACCGCCGTTCTCGGCTACCGACACCTGAGACTTGGAGACTTCCAGTGAGTTGTTGATCGTTTGGGCCTGAGCCTGCACGCAAGCCGTTGCGAATGCTAATAGCATGACCGCCCAACTCAGGGCCAATTGATTCTTCATGAGTTTTGCGATGAGATGCCCCGAATCTCGATCGGCGCGCTAAATTTCTTTGGGAACCTCTGATCCCCGATTAAAAACGTCGGGGACAGGCGTCGAGGACATGTTTACTGCACTCTCGGGCGCAGTGCTGCGTTGTGTCCTCGCTCAACCCTCACCTATCTCCATGATAAGCTTCGGGTTTCGCTGCGGGACGCCTTGCCCTGCATCCCGCTATCACACTTAATCAGAGGTTCCTTAATCAGAGGTTCCCTTATTCATCCGTATGCCAAAGGCTACACGGGCCGTTCACAGCAAACAGGTCCGCCTAAGTCTCACTTTCGTTGAGTCATTGTCGCTATCTTCACTCAAATTGCATGCCACATTTTCAAACGAGAATTTCTCTTTTCATTTCAAATGGTTAGGAAAACTCTTGAGCAAGGCTTGGCATGCCGTTTTTTGTGGTGAGACAATAAAGTGTCTCACATGGCATTTTTGAGACACCTCACGGTAATGATCCTTGTGGCTATTCACACATCCTAACTGTTGCAGGATGTTTAATATCTGCTACAATTTGAAGTTCCCAATCGGATGTATGCTTAAGAGCCTGCCCGGAGCGTTCTTCGACTTCGCTGTCGCTACGCCCTTTGACAAGCTCAGGACAGGCTCAGAACCGACGATCCCCTTTCCGTTCATCCTGAGCGTAGCCCCTAGGGGTGAAGTCGAAGGATCAGAACGAACGGGAGCGTGAAGTCGAAGAGCTTGGCCTGAGCGAAACGAAGGATCGAGCGAAGGGAACAAGCCAGTGAGAATATTTGAGTCACTGAGGAAGAGGTGCGGACGTGAATTCCGTTGAAATCAGGGCCTTCCCCATTACCGATTACGAGTCGGTTCCGGCCGAGGAACTCTTTGAGCGGACCGGGGCCGCCAAGAAGGCGCTCGGCGACCGGGTGCTGATCCTGGGGCATAACTACCAGCGGGATGAAGTCATTGTACACGCCGACCTCCGGGGGGATTCCTTGTTGCTGTCCAAGTTGGCGGCGGAACGGTCGCAGCACCCTTACGTGGTCTTCTGCGGCGTCCACTTCATGGCGGAAACCGCAGATATTCTGAGCCGGTCGAACCAGACCGTGATTTTACCGGATTTGGCCGCGGGATGTTCCATGGCGGACATGGCGGCCATTGAGCAGGTGGATCAGTGTTGGGAGGAACTGGGGCGCGTGCTGTCCGTGGAAGAGGCCGTCATGCCGGCGGTGTACGTGAATTCTGCCGCGGTCCTCAAGGCCTTTTGCGGGGAGCATGGAGGCATTACCTGTACGTCGTCCAATGCCAGGGCCGTCATGGAATGGTGCTGGGCCAGGAGAGAAAAAATCCTGTTCTTCCCGGACGAGCACCTGGGCCGCAACGTAGCCAATGCCATGGGAATGCCGCGGGAACAGATGATCGTCTGGGACCCATACCTGCCGTACGGGGGGAACACGAAAGAGGCGATCCGAAAAGCCCGCCTGATTTTATGGAAAGGACATTGCAGTGTCCATCAGATGTTTCAACCCGCGCACGTCGAATACTTTCGCAAGACCTACCCGGGGATTCAGGTCATTGTGCACCCGGAATGTCACGAAGACGTGGTCAATGAAGCCGATGTGGTGGGGTCCACCGAGCGTATTATTCGCGCGGTCAAACAAGCGGAGCCGGGCACCCTGTGGGCCGTGGGCACCGAGTTGAACCTGGTCAACCGGCTGAAACACGAAGAAACCGACAAACAGGTGTTTTTCCTGTCCCCCACCGTCTGCCGGTGCGCGACCATGTTCCGGATCGACGCCGCGCACCTGTGTTGGAGCATGGAGAATCTTGCGCAAGGCTGCGTAGTGAACCGGATTTCCGTCCCGGTCGACGACAAGGTTCTGGCCCGGGTCGCACTCGACAGAATGATGGCGGTCAGCTAACGAACGGGCATCCTTCATGCAGGTTTGCGACCTGCACACCAAGAGATGAAAATGGGACGCTCTTGCACCCTTCTGTCATCTTCGGTTTTCTTTTCCGTCATTCCCGACATCTTTAATCGGGAATCCAGGGTTTTTTCTTTTCCTTCGAATTGCGAGGAGAACGGCACTGGATCCTCGCGTTCGCAAGGATGACAGAAACAGACAAAGGCAAAAGCAAAAGGCAGAAGACCTTGGATTCCCGATCGGGGTCGGGAATGACGAATGTGGTTATTTTCGTACCAACGACAAAAGAAGACAATGGATTATAAATCAACGCTCAATTTGCCCAGGACGGCGTTTCCCATGAAGGGGAACCTGCCGAATCGCGAGCCGGAATTCGTTGCCCGGTGGATGAAACAGGGACTCTATCAACGTATTCAGGCGTCGCGGGTGGGGAAGCCCTTGTACGTCCTGCATGACGGCCCGCCATATGCCAACGGCCATATTCATATCGGCCACGCGCTCAATAAAATTCTCAAGGACATCATTGTCAAATCCCGCACCATGGAAGGCATGCAGGCACCCTACGTGCCGGGCTGGGATTGCCACGGATTGCCTATCGAACACCAGGTTACGAAGCAACTCGGCGAGAAGAAAAAGGACATGAGCGCCACGGATCTGCGCCGGCAATGTCGTGAATACGCGGACAAATTCTGGAACATCCAACGGGACGAGTTTCAACGGTTGGGCGTCCTGGGTGATTGGGACCGCCCTTACCTCACGATGGACAAAGCCTACGAAGCGACCATCATCCGGGAGTTCGGCAAATTCGTGGAGCGCGGCGGGGTCTACAAAGGGCTGAAACCTGTGCTGTGGTGTACGCAAGATCAAACTGCCCTGGCCGAGGCTGAAGTGGAATACATGGACCATGAGTCACCCTCCGTCTACGTGAAATTTCCGTTTGATGCGACTTCAAGGGAACGACTTGGTCTTGCCGGACTCAAAGGCGTCGAAAACATTTCCATCGTCATCTGGACGACCACGCCATGGACGCTTCCCGCGAATCAGGCCATCGCGATCCATCCCCGGATCGACTATGCGTTCGTCCTTGTCGGGAAGGAAATTCTGGTCATGGCGGAAAAGCTGGTCGAAGCCGTGTCCGAAGCCTGTGCGTTGAAAAAGCCTGATATTCTCGGTTGCAAAAAACTCTATCCTGAGCCTGTCGAAGGAGGTAATGACGGGTTCGAGGCTCTTCATTGCCAACGACCCCTGGACAACGGGCTTTCGCCCATTCTGCTCGGGGACTTCGTGACACTGGAACAGGGAACCGGGTGCGTGCATATCGCGCCGGGCCATGGGATGGATGACTACCTGCTGGCCTTGAAATACAATGCCGGGCAGGTGCTCACGGAACCACTGCAAGTCAAAGTGCCGGTGGATGACCACGGACGTTTCACGGAAGAGGTGCATGAGTTTGCCGGGCAGCACGTGTTCAAAGCCAACCCGGCGATCGTGGAAAAACTCAAGCAACGGGGCACGTTGCTGGGCCATGAGACATTACTCCATTCCTATCCCCATTGCTGGCGCTGCAAGAAGCCGGTGATTTTTCGCGCCACGCAACAATGGTTCGTGTCCATGGACGAAGGCCGGTTGCGCGAACGGGCACTTGAAGAAATCGACCGCGTGCAATGGATTCCGGAGCGAGGCCGTGAACGTATCTACGGTATGGTCGAGAACCGGCCGGATTGGTGTCTGTCCCGTCAACGGATTTGGGGCACGCCGGTCCCCGGATTCACGTGCGCGCAATGCCAAATCCCGTTAATCGACGCGCAGATCATCGACCGGATTGCTGACTTGGTGAGCAAGCATGGCGCGGACGTGTGGTTCGAACGACCGGCACGGGAATTGCTTCCCGAGGGCACGACCTGTGCGGCATGCGGGGCCACGGAATTCAACAAGGAACAGGATATCCTGGACGTGTGGTTTGAGTCGGGCGTGAGTCATGCCGCGGTCGTCAAACAGCAGGGCGACGGCTGGTGGCCGGCGAGCTTGTATCTGGAAGGATCGGATCAGCACAGGGGATGGTTCCACAGCGCGCTTTTGTCCTCCGTGACCACGGACGGGCAGGCGCCTTACCGGGCCGTGCTGACTCACGGGTTTGTGGTAGACGGGCAGGGCAAAAAGATGTCCAAGTCCGCGGGCAACGTAGTGGCGCCGCAAGACGTGATCAAACAGCACGGCGCGGAAATCCTGCGTTTGTGGGTCGCAGCCCAGGATTATCAGGAGGACCTTCGCATCTCATCGCAGATTCTCACGCAATTGGTCGAGGCCTACCGGAAAATCCGGAATACGTGCAGGTATTTGCTCAGCAACGTCTACGATTTCGACCCGCACAAGCATCAGGTGGAGATCTCCCGGTTGCCGGAATTGGACCGGTGGGCCCTGCTGCGATTCAACAACCTCATCAGTCAGGTTCGCCAAGGCTACGAGATCTTCGATTTTCGGCAGATCGTGCATGAACTCGACTACTTCTGTTCCGTGGATATGAGCGCGACCTACCTGGATATTCTCAAAGACCGGCTCTACACCTTTGCGCCGGATTCGCCCCTGCGGCGGGGCTCGCAGATGGTGTTGTTCCATATCGTCACGGGGTTGGCCCGGCTCATGGCGCCAATCCTGAGCTTTACCGCGGAAGACGTTTGGGACGCTGTGCCCGGAAGAGACCCGTCGCCGGATGACTCGGTCCACCTCTCGACCTTTCCCGCTTCCGCGGCCATACCCGATGAGGCAGAGTTGGACGCCAACTGGAAACGATTACTTGCCATCCGCACCATAGTCCTGTCGGCCTTGGAAGAACAGCGGCGAGAAAAAATCATCGGATCTTCGCTGGAAGCGCGCGTGATGCTTCACGCCGTGCCGGCCTTGCACGAGTTTCTGCAAGCCTATGAACGCGAGTTACCCACGCTGTTTATCGTGTCCCAGGTGGTCCTTCATCCAACCGGGAACCCTGCCGGTGAAAAGCAATTGGTCAGTGATGAAGCCTTGGGCATGAGCGTGAACGTCGTGAAGGCCAAGGGAGAAAAATGCGAACGTTGCTGGAATTACCGGGATACCGTGGGCCGCGTGCCCGAACATCCGACGCTCTGCGACCGGTGCATTGAGGCCGTGGCGTGAACTCCGGATTCCAGCGGTGGGGCATCCTTCTTGGCGTCGGGCTCGTCATCGTGGTCCTGGATCAAATCACCAAGACCCTCGTGATGCATACCATGCACCTGCACGAATCCATCCCCGTCATCGCCGGGTTTTTCAACCTGACCTACATCCGGAACCCCGGTGCGGCCTTCGGCATGTTTGCCACGACCAACAGCGCGTTTCGGCTCATCTTTTTCGTGGGCACGTCCATCTTCGCCATGGGGCTGCTGGGGATGATCTTTTATCGCATGCACCCGGCAGACGTGTGGGGCCGGCTCAGCGTCGCCGGCATTTTCGGAGGAGCGATCGGGAACCTGCTTGACCGGTTGCAATATGGCGAAGTTGTGGACTTTCTCGACTTTTACATGGGCGGCTACCACTGGCCGGCCTTCAACGTGGCGGACAGCGCCATCAGCGTAGGGGTCGTGTCACTGCTGATCCTGTTTGCCATGGATAATAAAGGAGAAACCCCCGCTCCCATCGAGCCAACCGAAGAAGGCACCTCGAACGACAAGGGGAAAAGGACAAGCCATGATCTGTGATCGCTGCGGAGAAGTCACCGAAACCTACGGGAGAGGATTGAGGTGAGGGGGCTTACGGAAACGCCCATGAAAGCCGTCACCTTTCCTTGAGGACGGGCGGCAGACGTTACTTCCGCATTTCCCCGACAATGTGCGGGAGTTCGGGAATGATGAGGGCTTCCATGGCCAAACGGACCGCGCCGCTTGAGCCGGGAATCGAGAACAGCACGATTCCCTGATACAGGCCGGCGGTGGCTCGGCTGAGCATCGCGGACGAACTGATTTCCTTGTAGGACAGGTAGCGAAAGAGCTCCCCGAAGCCCGGCAATCGCTTTTCCAGGAGGCCGTCCACGGCTTCAAACGTGGAATCGCGACGGGAAATGCCGGTGCCGCCATTGATGATGAGGGCCTCGAGTCCAGGTTGTGCTCCTAATTGCCCGACCAGTTCACGGACTTCGACCGGCTCGTCCTTCACCACGTGATAGGCGCCGATGCGATGGCCGGTCTGCGCCAGCAACTCCCTGATGAGTTGTCCGCTCTTATCGGTTTCCGGGGTCCGCGTATCGCTGCACGTAATGATGCCACACTCGATGGAAATAGGCCCGCGCGCCTTGTGTTCGGCAGGGGGTGCCTGATGCCCGGATTCGTGCCCGTGGGGGGCGTGGTGCGTAGACATGATCAGAAGAGGGCGGTTGAGGTTTCTCTAGGTCCAAATGGAATCGGGGTTACATTCAGCCACCGGCGTTCCTTTTTTGATATGTTCATCCAAGATCAAGGGCACGTGCTCTTCTTTGACTTTGGAGTACCAGATGCCGTCCGGGTAGACGACCACGGTGGGGCCCTGTTCGCAGGGACCAAGGCAGGTGCTGCCGGTCACGAGTACTTCTCCCGGTTGAAACCCCCGTTCCATCAGACCCATGTTGAGATTCATCAGGATATTTTGAGAGCCTTCCCCGCCACAGGAGGGTTTCGGGTGACCCGGCGGTCTGGTGTTGGTGCATACGACAATATGATATTTCGGCTTGGGCATGACGACTCCTTTCGGTCTATATTAATGCGAAAATAAGCTTCCCGAATCCGTCATTACTGTATGTGTTCACGTATTCGGTGACAATACCCCTTCACCCCAACCCTCTCCCGCCGGGGGAGAGGGAGTCATCCTTAAATTCCCCTCCTTTGCCTGTCCTGAGCGTAGCGAAGGATCAGGAGGGGTCAGGGGAGGTAGAGACTGTATGACGGACTGGCCGAAGCCATTGAGGAACCTCTGATTAAGTGCACTATCGGGCGCATGGCTGCGTTGTGTCCTCGCTCAACCCTCACCTATCTCTATGATAAGCTTCGGGTTTCGCTCCGGGACGCCTTGCCCTGCATCCCGCTATCACACTTAATCAGGGGTTCCTTGAGTGATTATTTCCGGGGTCGAAACAGTTCCCACGTCTCGAGACATTCCTCCGGCAAGTCCCAGTGCTTGACGCCTTTCTTGATGAAATCCAGGTAATCGTCCTTGACGCGAAACTTACCGATCGGATTGGCCGCGTGGGTGGTCACCAATTCTTTCTGCTCGTCTTCCGTCATCACGGTCACTTCCAGATGCCGGAACGCCCCTTCCGGGACTTCCCCGTCATAGGCATCCAGGATCTTCAGATCTTCGTCGGTGAGTTCAAACGCCGCTCCCCATACGCGTTCTCCCGGCGATGGGGTGATGCTGGCCAAGCCGCATCGCCATTGCGAGGAAAAGCGTGGGAAGTGAATGGTGTGGTCCGGAAGGTAAGCCTTGAATAAAAACTGATGTTCGGGTGCCCGTCTTTTCAACTGGGTCGGGTTCAGGTTTTCGGCGTAAATAAAGACTCGCATGCGTAATCAGCCTCTCTTCGATCAAGATAACAAACATGTTCTTCTATCATACCGGCGCGTTTGCTTGTCAAGATTATGCGCTCGTGGGCCGGAGAGCCAACACACCAGCATTGTCATTCTGAGCCGAAGGCGAAGAATCTCGTAGTTGAAGTGGTCGGTTATCGACGGAGAGATTCCTCGCAGGTCCTTCGCTTCGCTCAGGACAAGCTCGGAATGACAAATGGGGGTGTCGTTGGCTACGTTCGTTGACGCAGGAAGTCCCAAATTTTTTCCATCCCCATTTCAAGCAAGGTGCTCCCGGTTTCATACGCCTTGTTTTCTTCGGCGTGCCGGTCCGCCCAATCCAGGGCAATGGGGAGGGGAATCAATCGCGCCGGGCCTCCGGTCAGCTTCGCCCACATGAGACTTAAGACCGTGGCGACGCGAAACGGCACGGAGACGGGCTTAACGGCAGGATCGGTCATGTCCTGGCAGAACTTGGCCGGTGAGGTCACGAGGTATTCCCTGCAGGCCGCGGGGCGAAATTCGTAAATGCTGCACGATTCATCTTCAAGAAAGACGCATGGGAGGCGCTGGGCGTAATAGGCTTGGTTGACAGGCTCCATATCCGCGTCCGACAACTGTGTGCGGGTTTCGGATAATTGCACGAGCCGGCCGAGGAGTCCCGCCTCGTTCAAAGCAACTTTAACCTTGGAAAGACGCTGACGAATCCGTTCTCGATGCGGGGAGGGCAATTGCTCGACCCTCTTCTTGAGCGTAAAGGCTTCCGGAGGAGAAACCGGCACCATCACGCGGCAACAGGCGCCACACCCTTTTTGACAGGAAATCGTTTGCCCGGCCCGTTGCACGTTCGTTTCTTCGAGCTTGAGGGCTTCTTCTCCCAAGGAACGCATCAACGGGACAATGTCCGACACCGGAATAAAACTTGTCGGGACGGAAATCTCGGCCTGGAGGTCGCCTGCAGGAGTGGGGAGGGAAAGGCGAAACGTGTCGAGGGGTTTCGACGAACTCTGTTGTTTCGGCATAATATTCGGATTCCGATCCCTATAGCCTAGCGCATTGTTCCGGCCACGTACAAGGACGCTTGCCACGGTTGAGCAGTTTGGCTTATTCTGTATGCGATGACGATCTTTCAAAAAATCCTGGACGGCGAGATTCCGTGCCATAAGGTTTATGAAGACGAGCACGTCCTGGCCTTCCTGGATATCTATCCCTTGTCCTATGGCCATACCCTGGTCATTCCGAAAGAGCCGGCTGAAACCTTGGATCAACTGTCGGATGAATCTGCCGCGGCCATCGGTCGCGTGTTACCGCGCCTGTGCCGTGCGGTACGCGAAGCTACGGGGACCGCGGATTTCAACGTCCTGCAGAACAACGGTGCCCCGGCCCACCAAGCCATTGGACACGTACACTTCCACATCATTCCGAAAGAAGGCGATGGATCGGGTTTGGGAATAGGGTGGGATGCCAAGTCTCTCGACGACGGAGACGTCCTCGCCCGGAAGATCGCCGGCTGCCTGGAATCCTGACCGCCTGCTGACGAATCTGCCCCCGTGTTCTGTCTCCCCCTTTGTGTAGGGGCGACCGGCCGGTCGCCTGCTCCTACCAGGAAATTGCCAATGGATGACGGAACACAGACAGTGGAGATCGTTGATCGGCTTGAATCGACATTTTATTTGAATAGGAAGCCCGTTCATGGGGAAGGCGTTGCCGGGGATGTTCCAGCCTCCTATACTGGCTATCAATTTCCTTGAAAGACGAAGAACATGACAAACACAGCCGTAGGCCTGCTTGCGCACCCCATCGGTTTTCTCACCGGCGCGGTTCTTTACGCCATGATCTTGATCCTGGTGTTGCAGACACCACGGAAATCCGTCTCACAAAACGTGAGCAATGCGCGGGTGACGCCCCTGAGGCGGTTGTCTCTGTGGACCGCGGTCCTGGGTTTATTATGGAACGTGGGCGGATTGACCTCCTTTCTCCTGCCTGCCGCTTCACCCGGTTGGCTGCATCACCTGCTGCAAGTGACGGCGTTGTCCGCTCTGGGCTTTCTCCCGGCCGTTGTGGTCCATTCATTTCTGCAATCCGGGATGCGCCGGCGCATCGAGCAGAATCGGCGCGTTCTGCTCGTGGGAGCGTATGCCTTGAGCACCGGAGCCGTAGCGTTCAACGTGCTGACCGTCATGCCGGGCACAACCGTCATGGCGGTCGAGGCGATGAGCCTGCTGGCCGGGGGCTTTGTCCTGCTGCTGGCGATCCTGCTGGTCGA
Source organism: Nitrospira sp. SB0677_bin_15 (assembly GCA_009842645.1). Classification (GTDB taxonomy): domain Bacteria; phylum Nitrospirota; class Nitrospiria; order Nitrospirales; family UBA8639; genus Bin75. The sequence goes on from VYFB01000036.1 coordinate 10,198, forward strand.
TACCGTCAGGCAACAGGGATGGGATCGCCACGCCGGGATGCTGACCCTGGCCGTAATTGCCGCGGCCGCGATACCGTTCAGCCACCATCAATCCGGCGAATACGCGTGGTGGATGGAGTTGATCGGGCACCATGCGTCATTGCCGTTGGCGGTAGCCATTTTGTATCAGGACTTTCGTTTTGCCTTCGGCGACGTTTTCTTGAAGCGGGCGCTTTCGCTCATGGGTTTGGTCGGCATTGCGATGGGGTTGTACGCGGGGCTGGGCGGCGCCTCGCAATTTATCTTGCGTCCGGAACAGCCGGCTTCGTTCATGGACGCGATTCTTATCGGATTGTGGGTCGGGACCGCGTTGCTCTATCCCTATGTTTCTCGCGGGGCGTCGTGGGTCGTCGATACGGTGGTCTTGCAGCGACCGGATTACGAGAAATTCCAGGACGACGTGGCGCAGGCCATCATGCAGCGGGGCACACCGGAAGCGATCATGGATCAATGTTGCGCGATGTTGAAAGCCGTGCTGTCCACGGAAGAGATCGTATGGACGTCCATGCAGGCACGCGAAGTCGACGATGGTTCCTTGTCGAGAAAGCCGATCGTGGCGCATGACGCCTCCCACGTGACCGTGGAGATTCCAACGGTTGATTCTCTCCGCTATTGTATCAAGATCGGGCCACTTCCTCATGGGTGGAGGCTTTTGTCCGATGACCTGTATCATCTGGAATCGCTGGCGCACCTGCTTTCCCGTCGCATTACGATGGTGCGCGTCACCCACGAACGTTGCGTGCAGGCCTTCCGGGAACAGGAAATGCAAAAGCTCGCGACCGAATCGGAACTGCGGGCGTTGCGCGCGCAATTGAATCCCCATTTTCTCTTCAATGCCCTCACCACGATCGGCTATTTGATCCAAGCGTCTCCGGTGAAGGCCGTTGACACGCTCCTGCAATTGACCGGCCTCCTGAGAAACGTGTTGAAGCGATTGGATAAAGAACTGACGACCGTCGGGCATGAAATGGATTTAATACAGGCTTACCTGGCAATTGAGCAGATGCGTTTCGAAGATCGGCTGACGGTCGATATTGACGTTCCGGAGTCGGTACGTGACGTGCCGATTCCGGCGTTGATCGTGCAACCATTGGTGGAGAACGCCGTCAAGCACGGCATTCAGCCTTCGGCGTCGGGGGGGCGGGTCCGGATTACGGCGTGGACTGAAGAAGCGGGCGATGGCCGGGAACAGAGTCTCCCGTCGCTGTTGCACCTTCAAGTATGGAACACGGGGGGCGGAGCAGGATCAGTCCGTAATGGGAACAGCAGGGGAACAGGGCTTGGTCTGTCCAATATCAGACAACGGTTGTTGCTGCACTACGGCGAACGCGCCACAATAGACGTGAAAAGCAGTGTGAAGCATGGAACGGTGGTGAACCTCCTGATTCCACTCGGCGGTCATGAGGTCACGCATGCCTCAGCACTTCCACAAGGATACGGAGTGACGTGGCCATGACGTTACGTGTGATCGTAGCCGATGACGAACGTCCGGCAAGACAATTTCTTCTGTCCATGCTGCGCTCATTTGAAGACGTCGAAATTGTGGGGGACGCCCAAACCGGCATGGAGGCCATGCGATTGATTGAGGACGCCCAACCGGACTTGGCCTTTCTTGATTTGCAGATGCCGGAAATGGACGGGTTGTCCATCGTCCGGTCCTTGCGCCACGGCCGCGTCCCACTGGTGGTCTTTGTGACGGCGTTCGAGGAGCACGCCGTGAGCGCCTTTGAAATTGAAGCGTTGGATTATCTCCTCAAACCCGTTGATCGAGACCGTCTCCGCACAACGATTGATCGTGCCCGTGGAAGGCTCGAACGTGACGCCTTGGCAGAGCACGTCAGTAGCGAGCAGCTTGGACCGGTGGATCAGCCTTTGCCGGTGATTGCAAGGCAGTATATCGATCGGTTTCCCATTCGCAAACGCGACGATATTTATTTGTTGCCCGTTCATCGTATTGCGTCGGTCGTTTCTGAGGGGGAGTTGATGCACGTGACGACGATGGATAAGGAGCGATATACGATGAATTACCGGTTGAAAACGTTGGAAGCCAAGCTGGACCCCAAGCGGTTTCTTCGAGTCGGTCGCGGGGCTTTGGTCAACGTCGAGTCGATCAGAAAAATTACCCCCATGCCGGGAGGATCCTATCTTGTGACCTTGACGAATACACAACAATTACGAGTGAGCCGCAGTCAATCCCGATCACTCCGCACCCATCTCTTGCAGGTATAAAGCATGTTCTCCCTCCCTCTCCCTTCCTCCTCCCTCTCCCCCGGCGGGAGAGGGCTGGGGTGAGGGGGAGAGTGGTGAGAGGGCTGGTAGAGCCCCAAGAAGTGCTACCGGATCACAAATGACAGAATTTTCGCTTCCCGTAAGAAAAGAAAAATGAAAGAACGTTGCAAGATGAAATCCGTCCTGATGGTGCTCGTGATGATGAGCCCCTTATTGGCAATGAGCCCTCAGTTTGCCTGGAGCCAGGTTGATGCTTCCACCCATGAGTCGGATCATTTGGAGGATGAACAGGTGGAGGTCCTGAAAACCGTACACGTGCATGGACTCAGGCTGAACAAAGATCAACAGCTTGGTCCGGTCCCCAAGTACACTCCGTGGCCCACCATGCCGCCGGCGTTAGAAGGACAGGAAGTCGATGACTGGCTGAAAGCCCGCATTCTCGTCAGTAAGATGGCAGAGACCACGCTCGTGGTTCTGGTCCCCGCGAAAAATCGTCTCATCAACCTGGCCGGAGTGCAGGCCCTCAAACAGTGGACGTTCGATCCCCAAATGAACGGGGACGATCCCGTCGATGGAGAATTGACGGTCAGAATTCACTTCAGAACGCAGGAGTGACCGCTGGAATTGTCGATGACGCTCTGCCTGTCCTGAGCGTTCTTCGACTTCGCTGTCGCTACGCTCAGAACGAACGGGAGAGAAGCCGTTCACCCTGAGCGTAAGGCGCAACACGCCTGAAGTCGAAGGGCTAATCTGACCTACTCGCTTTGTCTTTCCTCTTGTTGTCATCCTCGATATCTTTAATCGAGGATCCAGTGTTTTTGTCTTTTCTTTATCCTCCGTCCGCGAAGACGTGGGACGGCATCCTTCTTCCCAGGTTGTACAACATCGTCGTATAAGTATAAATTTATCAGGGTTTGATACGGCAGGTACGAATGCTCAACTCTATCTTTGCAATAACCCATAACGTCTTCTCTTAAGCGAATCGACACGGGTTTTTTAGGTTTGGATGCAGTAGGGTTTTCACAAGAAAACAGCGATGTCGAAGAACAAGAAAAATACAGAAGCGAACGATAAATCGCTGGAATCCTGGATATGGGATGCCGCGTGTGCCATTCGTGAGGCAAAAGACGCGCCGAAGTACAAAGAGTACATCTTGCCGCTTATTTTCGCTAAACGTCTCTGCGATGTGTTTGATGATGAACTGAATCGCATCGCCACTGAGGTGGGTTCGCGAGAGAAAGCCTTCCGACTGGTTGAGGTGGAGTGGCGGAGAGTTGCAGATAAGAAAAAGGCAATGGTTCGTTTCTACCTGCCGCTGAAGCCCAAAGATACGGAGCAGCCCGTGTGGTCGGTCATCCGCAAACTCTCCGATAAGATCGGCGAAGGTGTCACCACCCATATGCGCGAGATTGCTCGGGAAAACCCGCTCCTGAAAGGCATCATCGACCGTGTCGATTTCAACGCCACCACCCACGGCCAGCGCGATCTCGACGACGACCGTCTCTCCAACCTCATTGAGGCCATCAGCACCAAACGCCTCGGGCTTGAGGACGTCGAGGCCGACATCATCGGCAAGAGCTACGAATACCTCATCCGCAAGTTCGCCGAGGGCAGCGGCCAGAGTGCCGGCGAGTTCTACACCCCGGGTGAAGTCGGCGAGATCATGGCCCGTGTCCTTGCCCCAGACCCGGGCATGGAAATCTACGACCCCACCTGCGGTTCCGGTGGCCTGCTCATCAAGTGCGAACTCGCCATGGAGGCAAAAATAAAAGCCGCCCCAAAAACGAAAGACGTGCGCCTGCCCCTCAAACTGTTCGGCCAGGAATACGTCCCCGAGACCTGGGCCATGGCCAACATGAACATGATCATCCACGACATGGAAGGCCAGATCGAGATCGGTGACGCCTTCAAGAACCCCAGGTTCCGCGCCGAAAAAAGCGGCAAGCTCCGCACCTTCGACCGCGTCGTCGCCAATCCCATGTGGAATCAGGACTGGTATGTCGAGGCCGACTACGACAATGACGAACTTGACCGATTCCCCGCCGGGGCCGGTTTCCCCGGCAAATCTTCCGCCGGCTGGGGCTGGGTCCAGCATATGTCCACCAGCCTCAATGCCAGCCGGATCTTCGAAAAGGGCGACCCCAAAAACTTCATCCCGCCCGAAGGCATCGCCCGTATCGCCGGCATCCTGATCAAGTGGAAGGAAGAAGAAAAACTCAGCCGCATCGTCGATCACGCCGAACTGCAGAAAAACGACTACAACATTTCCCCCAGTCGCTACATCCATACCGGTGACGCGGAGACCTATCGTCCGCTTGCGGAGATCGTGGCGGAACTGAATATTATAGAGGCTGAAGCCAGGGAGACGGACAAGGCGTTGCGGACAATTTTAAAACAAATTGGGATATAATCGACAAATCAGCCAATATCGTTCGGGAAATCTTCGACATGAAGGGCACAACCAGCGACTAGTGCAGCAATTCCTTGGAAACAGAGAGCGTTAATATGGGAGACCCTTTAGACAGACTGACAATACAAGGGTTCAAATCCATCCATAAACTGGGAGATTTCGAGTTCAAGAGCCTGAACGTATTGATTGGCGCTAATGGTGCGGGCAAAAGCAACCTAATTTCCTTCTTCCGTCTGCTGCAAGCGATCATCAACGGGAATCTTAAGGACTACGTTCGAGAAAGCGGGGGTATCAGTGACCTTCTCTTTAACGGACGAAAGGCCACACGACATCTTGAGTTTGAAACTCGCTTCGGCCCACGCGGATACCGTTTCAAGATTAAACCCGGACCATCAGAACATAGTTGGGCGCTGACAGACGAAGAACGTTACTATGAGCATGGACGGACAGGCTGGTGGAAACTTGGGGACAGCCCGGATGGGCAATCCTTGTTTGTGAAAGAAGTGAAGGCAAGATCCCGCGACGCCGAATACAGCAAACCTGTCTATGAGTCCATCGATTCATGGAAGATCTACCATTTTCACGATACCAGCGGAAGTGCAGCGATGCGTCACTCGGAGATCATACAAGACAACAAATCGCTACGTTTCGATGCCTCGAATATTGCGCCATTCCTACTGAGACTAAAAAACGAAGACGAGGAAACGTACGAAGAAATCCTCCAATCCTGTAGATTGGTGATTCCCTATTTCGATGATTTCCTCCTTGATGTGGAAAGTTCGGGGCAAAAAAAGACGGTGACACTTTCATGGCGCGCCAAGGGGTCGGATTACCCGATGCAACCGTATCATTTTTCCGATGGGAGCATCCGGTTTATCTGCCTGACAACCGCCTTATTGCAACCAGATCCCCCTTCTTCCTTGATTATCGATGAACCGGAGTTGGGATTACATCCTGCGGCAATCAGTATTTTGGCAGAGCTGATTCAAAACGCTTCCAAGCGCACACAGCTCATCGTGGCGACGCAGTCACCGGCACTGATCGACAACTTCTCGGTCGAGGACGTCGTTGTGGTCAGCCGGAAAGATGGTGCATCCACGTTTGAACGTCTGCATGAAAAGGATTATCGAGCATGGCTTGAAGGCTATTCCGTGGGCGAACTCTGGAGCAAAGACGTCATCGCTGGTGGGCCTGTTTATGAGTAAGTCCGTCGAAGTGGTAGCGCTGGTAGAAGGCCCAACCGAGAAAATATTTGTCAAAGCTCTTTTGTCTCCTTATCTAGCACGGGCAGGAGTATACATGACTTCGACAATCCTGACGAAGCCAGGTCAGAATGGCGGTGACGTTCGTTTTTCACGGGCCCAAAACGACATTGGGCGCCATCTCAAACAAAGAAAAGAAACATGGCTGACGCTACTTATCGATTACTGCGGTATTAAAAGTGATTGGCCCGGTTACCAAGAGTCAAAACGTAATACACAACACATGTCAAAGGCCCGAGTGATGAACGAAGCAACCCGGAAGCGGGTCAACGAACTTTTCGGAGACCAAGATTCAGAGCGGCGATTCATACCGTACGTTTCAATGTTCGAGTTTGAGGCCTTGCTCTTCAGCGATGCCGAGATCTTGGCGCAAAAACTGAATGTTCGGCTAAGAGACGTAGAGAAAATTCTTTCCCGATGTGGCGAACCGGAGAAGATCAATGACAAGTCCCAGATTGCCCCATCCAAGCGGCTGGCAGTCTTGTCTGACAGATTCAAGAAGACAGTAACTGGTATCAACATCGCTCGGGAAATTGGCATCGACAAAATGCGAGGATCTTGTCCCATCTTCAACGAATGGATAACCAAATTGGAGAATTTGAAGCACTGAGTATAGCCCTATCGTCAGGAACACAGGGTCCCGCTCGCATGGGAATGATTTTGTTGAAAAATGGAGCCGACGTTATCCCCGACGTATTGTATAAAGAAATCTCTTCCGTCTGCATGGAAGAAGACGGACAATGAGCGACTCGAATCTATTGGTCGAACCATTGCCGACTGGATGGGAAAATTTCTGGTTCCATGACGTGTGCGACCGGGTGAAAGATTCTTACCAACCGGTTAATAGAGGGAGTACGCCCTACATCGGACTGGAACATCTTGTTCAAGGGTTTCCGGCATTCGTCGGGCGTGGAGCAGAAAGTGAAATCAGATCGTCCAAAACGGCCTTCAAGGTAGGAGATATTCTTTTCGGTAAACTTCGTCCCTATCTCCGCGAAGGGGCGCAGGCCGATTTCGATGGAATCAGCTCTACAGATATCCTCGTCTTTCGCGCCGCACAAAGATGCGAATCCAATTTTCTCAAATACCTTATTCATAGCGACGAGTTTATCGACCACGCAAAATCAACAACCAGCGGAGTTCAGCACCCGCGCACTTTCTGGCCTTCGTTGCGTAAGTTCCAACTCTCGCTCCCTCCACGCCCCGAGCAGAAGAAGATCGCGCATGTCCTTTCGACGGTACAGCGGGCGATCTAGGCGCAGGAGCGGATCATTCAGACCACCACCGAACTGAAAAAGACCCTCATGCACAAGCTCTTCACCGAAGGCATCAGAGGTGAACCGCAGAAACAGACTGAAATCGGTCTTATGCCCGAGAATTGGGAAACGCCGACGGTCGAAGCAGTCTGTACAATTAAGGCATCGGCGATGTCCTACAAACAATTGGAGGACGCTCCGAATGTGCCCAATGGTATCCGAGTGGTTGGAAGCAAGGTTTCGGATATGAACCTCCCCGACAACGAGATTGAGTTCCGTTCCGCAAACCTCGAACGCATTCTCTCTAAGAAAGAAGCCTTGAAGCGGACAGTTCCGGACAATTCCATTGTCTTTCCAAAACGGGGAGCGGCGATCGCGACCAACAAGAAACGACTCACCACCAGCCGTACCGTCTTAGATCCGAACCTGATCGCTGTCATGCCTTCCGAAGCCGTGAATCACCGGTATCTATTCCACTGGTTCAATACCTTTGACCTCAAGAAGATCACCGATCCGGGTCCCACACCTCAACTGAACAAGAAGGATATTGCTCCCTTAAAGTTTCCAATGCCGCCCTTCGCCGAACAAGAAGCTATTGCGGTCGTGATTGATGCTGCTGAAGAGAAAACTGCCCTTAACGGACGAAAGCGCGATCAACTCAAGGACCTCTTCCGCACCCTCCTTCACGAATTGATGACCGCTAAAATTCGTGTGCACGATTTGAATTTCCAGGAAAAATAACTCATGGATTTTCCCGATCTCCCACACCTACTGCAACTTCAGAAAGATTTATGGCAATGACCCAGTTCTCGTGCTGCGGTGATGGTCGGAGCCGGATTTAGCCGAAATTCAGTGTCAACACCAGGTGTAAAGCACGCCTTTCCCCTTATTTCCCCTCTGGTCGGATCCAGCCAATCGGTATCTGATCAAAATCGTACAGCAAAGCCCCTGAGTGCGAACATCCCGCCACGTGTTTTGAGCATAACCAGTCATTCAGGCTCCCATGCAAGGATTTTTCAGTCTGAGAGACGACCAACGTTTTCATTTCGTTGCCTTACATCAGACTTCATGTTTCAATACAGTCCAATGACTATTGACAATTACAGCATAAAGCCCCGAGGAGTTGCCGTATGCCAAAAACACAGACCGTGCTTACGATTTTTGTCTCTTCCCCTGGAGATGTTGCCGAAGAGCGCGAAGTTTTTGAAGACGTTGTTCAGGAATTGAATAACACCTGAGCGGATACGCTTGACATTCGCCTGGATGTCGTACGATGGGAAACTCGTACAACCCCTGGATTTGGTAAAGATCCACAGGATGTTATAAACAAACAGATTTCTGATGCTTACGATATTTTCATCGGTATAATGTGGACACGTTTTGGTACGCCCACGCCACGAGCAGGTTCCGGCACAGAAGAAGAATTTTTGCGAGCTTACGATCGCTATAAAGAAGACCAAAATTCTATAGAAATAATGTTCTATTTTAAGACTACACCAGTATCTCCTGTCGATCTGGGCCTAGATCAATTAGGAGCCATTTCCAAGTTTCGAACAAAATTGAAGGACTTAGGAGGTCTCTACAGAGAATTTAGCTCAATTGAAGAGTTCCGTAATAATATAAGGCGACATCTTAGTACGACGGTCCAAAAATGGAAAAAGAAAATAGATGACAGGCCTATTGGTGAACCTATTCCGGCTCACAGGGAAATTGCAGATGTGACACAAAACAATTCCATTGAGGAGGAAGAAGAAGGACTCATTGATTTAAGGAACCTCTGATTAAGTGGCCTATCGGGCGCATGGCTGCGTTGTGTCCTCGCTCAACCCTCACCTATCTCGATGATAAGCTTCGGGTTTCGCTCCGGGACGCCTTGCCCTGCATCCCGCTATCACAATAAATCAGAGGTTCCTTTATGCTTCCGGACAAGGCGATCGAATCTAGAGCATGAGTGAAATGGAGCGAAAGAGGGTTTTTAAAGAGCGGGTGAGGGCATGGGCCGCGAAATTGGACGTGGACGTCGTTTGGCTGGGCGTGCGCCCGATGCGAAATAAGTGGGCCTCTTGCTCAACGAACGGGTATCTTAATTTCAATGCCGAACTATTAGACCTCAAGCAGAGCCTATGGGATTACGTCATTGTGCATGAACTTCTTCATTTTTTCGTACCGAATCATGGAAAGTTGTGGAAAAGTTTGATGAGCGCACACTTGGGAGATTATGAGCGTGCGGAGGCAGAGTTGCGGATGCGAGCAAGATGTGCGGACGCTATACTTTGACCTGCACGCCCGAGGTCCTCGCTGAGGAGTTTCAACTCGAAGCCGCCCCGGACCTTCAGCCCCGCTATAACGTGGCTCCCTCCCAATCGGTTGTTTGTGTCAGAGCGGCGCTTCCTGCACGGAAACGCGAAGCGGTCGCGCTACGGTGGGGATTGATCCCCTCGTGGGCCGGGGACCCCGCCATGGGAATGAACCTCATCAATGCCCGGGCAGAAACCGTGGCGGAAAAGCCGTCCTTTCGAAAACCGTTTCAGGAACGTCGCTGTCTGGTGCTGGCAGACGGCTATTATGAATGGAAACGGGAAGGCTCACGAAAGCAGCCCTACCATATCCGGTTGAACAGTGAACGTCCATTTGCGTTCGCCGGACTTTGGGATCAGTGGACGGGTGCCGATGGGAAGACCATCGAATCATGCGCGATCCTCACCACGACGCCCAACGAACGCTTGGCCTCGATTCATGACCGGATGCCGGTCATTTTGCCGACCTTAGCGTATGAACCGTGGCTGGATCCCGGGTTACAGGATGCGACACGGCTTCTCACGTTCCTGACGCCTTACCCCGCAGACGCCATGATTGCGGTGCCGGTCAGCCGGTTGGTCAATGATCCGAGAGTGGACGACGCGCGCTGCCTCGAAGCCTGTTCCCGCAGTCTTTAGCGGGGACACAGTTCATGCATGTGTAAGGCGGCATCCCATGCGGTCTGCTCCTCTCTTTTGTAAGGAGGGGGAGGGGAGGTAGAGAGGCTTTGGATATTACTGTGAGAATCGGCGCCCCACGGACATGCGGCTCTACCCCACCTGACCTCCCCTTACAAAGGGGAGGAACCTACAAGAAGATCCGCACAGAGTTGGCACACACTCTCCTGTCAACGAATGAGTGAACATTTACCGGGTTGCCGTCCGGATGACACGGCTCACGGTTCTGATGAGGAACATCCGTGGCAACCATTTCATGACCAATGCCGTCAGCTTGCCTTGCCAGCCGATGGTGACGACGGGGCCCTTGTTCGGCAATGCGGCCAGGGACGCGTGGACCACCTGGTCGGCCGTTTGCATGGGCAAGAGGCCGGGTGGACGATAGCCGGCCGTGCTATGAAAATCGGTCTCTGTTTGTCCCGGGCAACAGGCTTGGATCACCACGCCGGTGTCGCGCGTTTCCTCGGCCAATGCTTCTGAAAACGACACCAGGAACGCTTTAGTCGCGGCATATTCCGCGAAATGCGGGATAGGGAGCAGGCCGGCGATGGAGGCCACGTTGATGATGGTCCCTGACCTGCGCTCGATCATTCCCGGCAGAAACAACCGGATACTTTCCACCACGGTTCGGACGTGTACGTGCAGCATCTCCTGGATGCGCGGGAGCGGGTGGGAGACGAATTCCCCGTACAATCCAAACCCGGCGTTGTTGATCAGCATGTCCGGGGTCTGCCGGTATTGCCGGCTTTCCACGAATAATTGATGGGCGGCGTCAGGCCCGGACAGGTCGGCAATGAACGCGTGGGCTTGAATCCCGTGGTTCGCCTCGAGTTCACGGGCGAGGCGGGTGAGTCGCGTCTCATCGCGCGAGACCAGCAACAGATCATAGCCCCGGTTTGCAAGGACGCGGGCATAGGCGGCCCCGATCCCTCGTGAAGCCCCGGTGACAACGGCCAATGGATTCATGTCCGTGCGTTCGACGGCGGGATGATCAGGGTTCGGCATGGGTTGTCTGTCCGGTTAAGGGGTAACGGCGGCGTTCCAGGTATCGCGCTGGCCTTGGGCGTGGGCGGCATCCTGAAAGACGACGTGAATGATCATATTCCCGAACGGTCGCCGCACGATTTTCAGCAACACAAAGCCGTCCACAAACCCGAACACCAGTTCTTGAGCAGTTCCATCTTTAAAGATCGCCTGTTCCTGGTCAGTGGGCTGGTGGTTAAGGGGGTATTGTGAGGTCAGCACCTCAAAGACTTCAAGAAACCATTCCTGTGTATACGTGCCCATTTCAATGTCGATGTGGCTGAGAGTGGCCGGCGGGCCTCCTTTCCCGGACGGAGCGCCTGCGTTTGGGCCATAGGCCAAGGTAAAGTAACGATTCTTTCCCATAAGGTCATAGAGGCATTGGGTCTGGCTTGAGCAGTCTTCAAGCGCCTTGACTTCTGCGGGGGTCATGCCGAATTTCAAGGCACCGAAGCCTTGGATTGTGGCAGCCTGAATCGGGGCCGTCGTGGCTAGAAGGCTCACGATGCTGAAAGCCATAAGGGGCAGCACGGCGGTCGTTCTCAAACGATTAGTCATGAGTGCAACTCCTTTGAAGGTGACAGGGGACCCCATGATGCTCTGTATGCGAATGAAAAACAAGTATGCGAGGCGTTCGAGGGGTTCCGTGTGGTCGTGAGGCCACGTCGGCATGCGGATGTTATAGGAGACGGCCTCTGATCTGTTACCCTCTCCCCACCGTGGTGTATAGACCGGGGGCAGGGTGAGGGGGAAGCAGGCGCGCTCTTAACAAGGAGGAGGAAGTAAAGAGGCGCCTGCGGGCAGGTGGAACATCCTTGTCAGAAAGTTTTGTACTCGAGCCACTTGCCGTTCAGGGTGATCTTGCAACGATCTTCTCCCTGGCTTCCCTTGACCTTTTCCATGTCGATCGAGAAGTCAATGGCGCTCATGATGCCGTCTCCGAACGTTTCATTGGCCATCTCCCGCAAAGCATCGCCGTACACGCCAATGACTTCAAGCAGTCGATACTTGAACGGATCACTCATGTTCGGGAAATCCGCCCGAACCGGAAAACGGCTCAAGCTGGCGGTGGACTCCTGGTCCAGGTCCAACAGCTTTCCGACGGTTGCCGCCTGCTCGGGCGTCAAGCGGTGATTGCCGGTCAAGGCAGCGGCTACAAAGGTCGGACTTTTCCCCACCGCTGCAGCGACGTCGACAAGCGCAATATTTTTTTCCAGACGTTTGGCTTTTATGACTGCTTTCGCATCGTTCATGATGATGGCTCCTTTCCAGTTAGGGGCGGCCACACAGGGCCGCCTCTACGGGTTTCGTCTGCTGAGTACGGAAATGAATTTCGACGGGGCCGGACCGTTCCGTATGATCCCCGCTCTCATCCGCTTGTCCGTGTGAGGCGTGGCGGACGAGAAAATGGATGATATGGTTTCGAATCTTGTAATAGTGTTCGTCTTCGATAATCGTTTCCCTTGACCGCGGCCGGGGTATGGTGACGTCCACGATCTCCGCAATCCGTGCGGAAGGGCCGTTGGTCATGAGCATGATGCGATCGGAGAGCAGGATGGCTTCGTCCACGTCATGCGTGACCATGAAGACCGTGTTGCGCGTGGCATTCCACATCTGCACCAATTCCTCTTGAATCACGCCCCTGGTCAGCGCGTCGATTTGCGCAAACGGCTCATCCAGCAAGAGGACCTTTGGCTCAATGGAAAACGCGCGTGCGAGTCCGACCCGTTGTTTCATGCCCCCGGACAGGGCCGCGGGTTTTTTTGTTTCGGCCCCTTGCAGGCTGACGAGGGTGATGTATTTCTGCACGTGTGCTTTGATCTTCTGCGAACTCCAAGTGGGATACGCCGAGCGGACGGCCAGGGCGACGTTCTCGAAGACCGTCATCCACGGCATCAACGCGAAACTTTGAAATACCACCATCCGGTCCAATCCCGGCCCCGTGACTTCCTGTCCGTTCAAGATAGCTCCGCCTTCGGTCGGGGTTTCCAGCCCGGCAATGATGTTGAGCAACGTGCTTTTCCCGCATCCGGAATGACCGATCACGGTGACGAATTCTCCTTTGTTGATCTTGACCGTAACGTCTTCGAAGATACAGACCGTGCCGTTCCCGGAATGACTCGGGAAATACTTGCTGAGATGATCGATAGAGAGAAAAGACATGACGTTACTCCCTGTAAGTGACCAAGCCGGCCAATTTGTTAAATCCGGAATCCAGGAGCACACCGACGGTCCCCACCACCAGGATGGCGAAGATGACGCCGGCAATATCCAGGTTGTTCCATTCAATCCAACTCAGGTAGCCCACGCCCAATTCCCCCAGCAGCATCTCTGCCGGCACCACGGCGACCAGGGCACTTCCGAATGAAATGCGAAGACCGTTCACGATGGTCGGCGCGGCACCGGGAAGAATCACCTTGTAGAGCCGCTTGAACCACGACAACTGAAGAATGGCGGCCACCTGCAAATACTCCTTCCGGAGGGAGTTCACGCCGAAGGCCGTGGTAGCCAGGGTCGGCCAGACCGCGGCCATGAACACCACCAGGACCGCCGTCCATGTCGGGTCCTTGACCGTATACAGGAGCAAGGGCATCCAGGCTAACGGTGAGATGGGCTTCAGGATCTGAATGAATGGGTTCAGCGCGCGAAACAACATCCGGTTCATTCCCAACACAATCCCCACCAGAATTGCCACGGCGGAGGCAGCCATGAACCCCACGGAAAATCGCGAGACCGTATAGCCCACCAAAAAGGCGATTCCATGATCGTTGGTTCCTTTAATGACAAAGGCTTCGTTCAATTCAGTCCAGGCTTTCTCGAATACCGTGATGGGACCCGGCACCCCTTTCACTTTTTCTTTTTCCGGGTTCCACGCGTACCTGCCGTCATTGGTCCGGACGATGTCGCCGTTGAACTCCAGGACCAGCAATTCCTCTTCCGTCTTGCCCGCGGGATCGAACGGAGGACTGATGGTGGCGAGGTGCCACGCGAACAGAAAAATTCCCAGGAAAAACAGGGAGATAAAGAACGGATGCTGTGTCGATTTGCTGCCCATCGTTATTCCCGTCATTGCTAATTCTCCTCTCCCAACCCCCTCTCCCCTGGAGGGAGAGGGCTGGGGTGAGGGGGCCTCCCTTCCCCTCCTTTGTAAGGAGGGGTGAGGGGAGGTAGAACATTTTCCCCCCTACGCCATGCTGTGAATGGGAAAACTCTTCACGTAGACTTCAGGTTTCACGGGATCAAACGTCTTGCCCATGATGACGTGCGTTGTCATGGTCCTGGCATGCGTGGGATACCCCAGGCTTTTGGATACCTTGTCACATTCCGCCGCGAGATAGACCTGTTCCGCGACTTTTTGATAATTCACGTCCCCTTTCAAATGACCCCACCGCTTCATTTGAGTCAGGATCCAGATGGCCATGGAGTGCCAGGGATACGGATCGAAGTCGATGCGACTCGGGACCTTTTTGATCCCACCCAATCCATCGGCAAACGTCCCGGTCAGTACCTGTTCCAGTACAATTCTGGGCTGGTTCAAATAATTCGCCGGAGAGATGGCCTTGGCGATTTCCTTCCGGTTCGCAGGGTTCGACGCGTAATGGGTGGCATCGACAATCGCCCGGAACAACGCGAGGAACGTATTGGGATACGTCGTCGCAAATTCCTGTGAGATCGCAAACGCGCAGCATGGGTGTTTGTCCCAGATGTCCTTCGAGAGCTTGTAAATGAACCCAACGTTTTCATACACCGCGCGTTGGTTAAAGGGATCGGGGGCCAGATACCCGTCCACGTTGCCCGCCTTCAGGTTGGCGACCATTTCCGGGGGCGGCACCACGCGGATCTGCACGTCCTTGTCCGGATGCACGCCGCCGTCAGCCAGAAAGTAGCGCAATAGATAGTTGTGCATGGAATAATCGAAAGGCACGCAAAAACGAAACCCTTTCATATCAGCAGCCGTTTTCACGCCCTTATGTTTGTTGTGCAGGGTAATGGCTTGCCCGTTGATATTTTCCACGGCGGGCATATAGAACGGGACTTGGGGAGACCCTGCGCCCAGGGTGATGGCCAAGGGCATGGGCGAGAGCATATGCGCGGCATCCACGTCCTTGTTGATCGCCCAATCCCGGATCATGGCCCACCCCGCCGCCCGTTTGACTTTGGCATTCAGGCCATGCTTGCTGTAGAACCCCATGGGTTCGGCCATGATGATCGGCGTGGCACAGGTAATGGGAATAAACCCGATTCCCAGATCCGTTTTTTCCGGTTTGCCCACGGGGTCCGCGGCCAATGCCTGCAATTGGGAAAGCGGAAGAAACTCGCTGATTAAACCGACCAGCGCCGCGCTTCCGACACCGGCCAGTACTTGTCGTCGCGTCGGACCACTCGCCTGCAACACGGCTTTCGTCACGGCCACTTCAAGTGTCTTGGACAGGGACTCTTCAGGGGTGAGAGGTTGCTTCTCATCAAAAATGTCCGGGGCTTGCCCTCGACGGTTGTAAGCGAAGGGGGAATCCTCTCTGGCATCCCCGACGCTTCTCCCCGACCTGATCGGGGATCCGGAGTTTTCAGGATAGTGAACTGTGTGTGCCATGGCTCCTCCTTTTTCTGTCATTCCCGCGAATCCTTCGACAAGCTCAGGACAGGCGCGGGAATCCAGGGTCTTTCTGTTTTTGCAGTTGCCGACTCCCAAGTCCAAACCTGGTGCTGCAAAAAAAACGCCAAGCCAAGAGTTCTGAAAACTCTCAGGCCTGGCGTCATTGCCAGAACGACTTTGACTTCTTTGTCACTCTACGGGATTTCGGCAAACACCGTAGCGTTTCTATAAAGAGAAGGAAGCAAGAACAATGCCAT
Organism: Nitrospira sp. SB0677_bin_15; assembly: GCA_009842645.1. GTDB lineage: Bacteria > Nitrospirota > Nitrospiria > Nitrospirales > UBA8639 > Bin75. Next base: position 26,243 of record VYFB01000036.1, read on the forward strand.
TTTCTTCTGCATAACCAAGTATTGAATTTTGAAACCCCTGATTTATTGTGATAGCGGGATGCAGGGCAAGGCGTCCCGGAGCGAAACCCGAGGCTTATCAGAGAGATAGGTGAGGGTTGAGCGAGGACACAACGCCGCCCTGCGCCCGATAGTGCAGTAAATCAGAGGTTTCTTTTATAGAAGTTCGGAGTTGACGTCAGACAGAGTGCGTACAGCACATCATTGTCAGGGTCATGACATTTTTGTCCGAATCCGACAATTTTGTCAGGTTTGTATCGACGGTACGAACCGGGCACATGGTCAACGCCTGACACAACCAATGCGTCACATTGACAAAAAAGGAAAAGTACGGTTAACTACAATTGACAGTGACAAAGTCGTCATTGCGCTCACTGAGACAAGTTGTGCGAGGACAATGAACGTCCTTCCCCAATGAAGGTGGGGAAAGGACGTTTTTTTTGGCCGAAGAGAATGCTTGCCGTACATTCGTTGAGTACGGGGAACTTTCTTATTCGGGCAGTCGGTCGCGTACCAAGGCAAAGGCGCCGGGAAGCCATGGGGCAACGAGTTTGCACGTGGACCTACCGGGGCCTTTTGTTTTATGCAGACGTGAACGAACGTGAAACGGGAATTTTCAAAGGACGCCGACAAGCTCATAAACCGACTGTGGGCTATTTTAGATCGGGAGGATGCTCCCGAAGCCCGGATTGGCGAGGCATTGGACTTGTTGAATCAAGAATCCGTAGCGGGAAAGGCTCCGGGTCGTTCTTGCGAGATTGCCGGGTCATTCCCACGCCTCAAGCAGGCCGGTGATACACCGAAACCTGTAGGGGGCGACCGGCGTGTCGTCCCTGCCGCCAGGAAAAAGGAACAGGCGACGATGCTTATTGGAAACAGCACGGCGATGCGAGCAGTGGAAGTTGCCATCCAGCGGATCTCGAACACCTCGGCGACGGTATTGCTTCGCGGCGAAAGCGGGACGGGTAAAGAATTGGTGGCGCACAGGATTCATTCCTTGAGTGAGCGTGCCGAGCAACCCTTCGTGGTAGTGCATTGTGCGGCGATTCCGGAAACCCTGATTGAAACGACCCTGTTTGGACAGGAACGTGGAGCCTTCACGGGTGCGAATCAGGCCAGAAAAGGGCGACTGGAACAGGCGGCCGGCGGAACGTTGTTTCTGGATGAGGTCGGGGATATTCCCTTGTCAACGCAGGTGAAGCTTCTTCGCGTTCTTCAGGACAAAACTTTTGAGCGAGTCGGAGGTGAGGAAACATTCTCGGTGAACGTCCGGGTGATTGCCGCGACGCATCGTCATCTCGAAGCCATGGTCCATACCGGCGAGTTTCGAGAAGATTTGTATTATCGGCTGAACGTCGTACCACTCACGCTTCCTCCCTTACGTGCCCGGCGGGACGACGTGCCTTTGCTCATTGCGCATTTTCTCGACAAATTCAATCGCGCCAATAGCCGGCACATCCAATTGGGGCAGGACGTGGTTCACATGATGAGTGTCTACCATTGGCCAGGAAACATTCGTGAATTACAAAATTGCATCGAACGGTTGGTTGTCCTTGCAGAGACCCCGCTTGTCAATATGGAAGCCATTCCTGAATCGCTCACGCCGTATTTTGACCACATGCGAACCGTTCAATCTCAGCCCACCACCAAGTCGAACAGTCCTGCATCCCAGCAAACACTCTCCGCACGCTTGGATGCAATCGAACGGGACCGTCTTCGAGATGCCCTCACGAAAACAGGATGGGTCAAGGCAAAGGCAGCGAGATTGTTGGGTATGACGCCGCGTCAAGTCGCCTATCGGATCGCCAAATATCAGCTTATCGAAGAATCCTGACCAGAGAAACCCGTTCAAGCTTCCCCGCCAAGGAAATAATTCTAAAGTCGAGTGTCTAGCCTGATCCACCTGTCGGCATCGGGCAAGACGTCCCGGAGCGAAACCCGAAGCTTATCGGGGAGATAGGTGAGGGTTGAGCGAGGACACAACGCAGCCCTGCGCCCGATAGTGCACTTAATCAGAGGTTCCTTAAACATATACGTCCCTATTGATTCGCGCTTCGATTGGAATGCGGAGAAGAACCGACAACTCATTGAGCAGCAAGGAATATCCTTCGAGCGGGTCGTCGCTGCAATTGAACAAGTTGGCCTGGTACACGTGCTGGAACATCCTAATCAAGAACGATACCCAGGACAGTTGATCTACGTCGTGGACATCGAACAATACATTTACCTCGTCGGTGTACACCCTCTTTGAGAACCTTGCGGCGGGCGCGACCATTTGCGACTTCATCGAGTGGTTCGGCGGGGTTGATGAATCGGAGGTGGAGGCGGTGCCGGAGCACGTCGCTCAGGAACTCCGGTCCCAGGTCACCCATGCACATTCTGTTTGATAACGGGACGCCCAGGCAGCTGACGCCTCCGGCTCTTCGGCCATGTCGTCGAAGAGGCCAGGGAGCGCGGCTGGGACGCCTTGTGGTCGGGAACGAGAAGGCAAAGGAGCAGTTCGAGCAGAACTGCTTCACCGTCACGCGACAATTACGCTACAGCCGGGACGAGATCCAGTATGCACTGGACATCGTGCTGTTCATCAACGGGCTGCTGGTCTGTACCTTCGAACTCAAAAACAACCTGACCAAGCAGACGGTGGACGACGCGGTCTGGCAGTACAAGAAGGATCGCAATCCGCGTGAGAAGCTCTTCAAGTTCAGCCGCTACGTGGCACACTTCGCTGTGGATGAGAACGAAGTGCGTTTTTGCACCCATCTACAAGGGAAGGCTTCGTGGTTCCTACCCTTCAACCGGGGCTGGGACGACGGCGCAGGAAAACCGCCCAACCCCTATGGACTCAAGGCCGACTACCTGTGGCGCGAGGTATGCCATTCGGGAGTATCTTCGGGAACGCAAGAGCTCCTTCCAAGCCATCGTGGCCTTCTCAGGTGAGCATGAGTTCGGCGGAACAAAGGTCAGCGAGGCCTCCCTGAACGGCTTTCCCTCCACATAAGATCGCCGAGCGGATTCGCGAAGATCCTTACCGCTTTCTCGTCTGTGCGGACAAATTTCAGACCGGCTACGACGAGCCCCTGCTGCACACGATGTACGTGGATAAGACCCTCTCGGGCATCATCAGGGCCTTCAACGATCTCTTCGGCTACATTGTCTGGCAGGACGCCGACCGTGTGCGTGAACTCATCACCGAGACCATTCCAGCCAAGGTGGCGGAGGACACCGCCTTCAAGAACGCCCGGCAAAACCCGGACAAGGAGAACGCGCGCATCGAACATGACAAAGCTTTGGTGCGCGTCATGACGTCCGTGATGAAGGACGACACCGAACTGTTCAAGCAATTCATGGACCACCAGAGCTTCAAGCGGTGGATGAGCGACGCCGTATTCGGTCTGGCCTACACACAGGCTGGTAGGGAGTAATGCCTGTGAGGGCAAAAGATTGACATGGTCTGGATATGGCCATATAGTATTGTATGGCCGTAACTACTATCAAATCGACCTATTCGCTGGATGTGGAATCCATACGCACACTTGAAAAATTGGCGCAACGCTGGAACGTGTCGAAGTCCGAAGTGTTGCGGCGCGCCATTCGGGTTGCAGCGATAGACGGGATTCCCAGCGACGTTGCGGCGCTCAGTGCTCTCGACCAACTACAAGTCTCGCTACGGTTGCGCAAAGTCAATTTCGCACAGTGGGAAAGGGACTTGAAAGTTGAGCGTCGAGCGACTTCTCAGCGGCTGGCTCATAAGACCCCATGATTCACCTGGACACGAGTTTTTTGATTCGGGCGCTGAACGTGGGGACCCTTGAGGACTGCAAGTTGCGAGAGTGGATCAGTGCCGGCGAAACGCTGAGCATGAGCACGGTCGCTTGGGCGGAGTTTCTCTGCGGTCCACTTGACCAATCCGAAATAGAGTTGGCGGCTCAAATCGTTGGACAGCAGAGTGTTTTCACGCCGGATCATGCGGCAATTGCCGCACGGTTATTCAATGAGTCGGGGCGACGGCGTGGCTCATTGCTCGACTGCATGATTGCAGCGGCAGCGCTGGCTGAAGGCGCACCCATTGCAACCATGAACGTGGCGGATTTTCGCCGTTTTGAGGATTCCGGCCTGACGGTGGTCTAACTTATGGAACCTCTGATTAAGTGTCTCAAATAAGGTATACTCCGGCCAGGTATCCCCCAACCCACCCCGAATCGGAGGCCTCCCATGCACCAATCCAGTGGCTGGCGGAGCAATATTTATGCGAGCGAGCGGTCTTGGTGCGGACGGGGGCGATCGTGGATGCAACGATTATTGCGGCGTCGGGCTCGACGAAGAATCAGGCCCACACCCGGGATCCCGAGATGGCGTCCACGAAGAAGGGGCGGAATTGGTATTTCGGCTTGAAGGCGCACATTGGCAGTGACTCGCAGGGGTGGGTGCATCGCAAAGCGACACGCGGGCGGCGCCTGACGTGTGCCGATCGGGCGTTTAATCGCAAGAGTAACCGCGTGTGCGCCCGGGTCGAGCATGTCTTTTGTGTCATCAAGCACTTGTGGGGCTATCGGCGGGTGCGGTATCGGGGGTTAGCGAAGAATGCGGCGAACCTGTTCACGTTATTTGCCCTGGCGAATTGGTATCTGGTGCGCCGCGAATTGGCCGTCACGTAGAGGGCGATCGGTGAAAACCGCTCCGCTGGCGGCCAAGCGGACCACACACTCCCCGAGAGCCCCTTATCTGTTCTTAAAGATAAAAAGCATGGGTGCTTCCTCCCCTCTCAGATTTAAACAGAACAGAGAATAAATGCCTGCACTGCCTCCTGAAATAATCGTTCAAGCAATAGAAGAGGCCTTCACTGATTCTGCAGCGTCGGCTGTCTTGGTGTCGAAGCCGAGAGGAAATCCGAAAAGATTCTACGTTACGTCCGGAGAAGCATCGTTTTCTGTTTGGATATACATCTGGACGTTGACTCATGGGGGTGGACCACGTTCGGTTGACGAATATCGTATACAACTTACGTCGGTAACTCCCCCTTTGCCGGAAAATCCAGACGGCCCTACGCTATTGTTGGGTTACGAGCCAAATAGCAAGTGCTTTGCCGGATTTGATCTTAGAAAACACCGAATGTTTTCAACCCAGTCTCCTTCCATCCAGATAAATATCAATACCCTTGGGGAAGCTGTTAGGGATGGTTTTGCCTTTGCGCGGAAAGGTAACGATGAAATTGCAGTCGGTTTTCGTCCTGACAATATGCTCGCATACTGTGCAAATTATGAAAGCCTGCATGAGAAAGGGGCAGATGTCACAGTGTCCAGTCTGTTATCCAGAATCGGAAGGCTCGAATCCGTAACTGATGCTGAAATCGACAAGTTGGCCCCCGACAGGAGGCGTATTGTAAAGAAATTATCGCACCTTGTCCGAGACAGTAATTTTAGAAGAAAGGTCACCGTCGCCTACGACCGAAAGTGTTGTGTAACCGGATTGCAACTACGACTCATTGATGCTGCACACATTTTGCCTGTTGGCGCGGAAGGTAGTACCGATGACGTTCAAAACGGATTGTGTCTTTCTCCCACTTATCACAGGGCGTATGATCGTAAACTGATCTACCTCACTGAGGAGCGACGAATGCTGATCAATCCTCGCGAGAAAGATAAACTCATCAAACTTGGTTTGGGCGGAGGACTTCAGGAATTTGAGTCACATCTTGGTAAAGAGATATTCCTTCCACCGGACAGGAATCAATGGCCACGAATAGAGTTCATCCGGTCTGCGAACGAGTTTCGGGAAATCTGAGTTATCCCTCTCAGGTAAAGCTGAACGCATCTGAGTCACAATATTGTATTACAAAAAATAATTGACAGAACTGATTTTCGTATTACAATTAATTATGCCCCGCCCAAAAGTTAAAAGCCCTCGAAAAAGGCTCGTCAATTTCCGGCTTACAGACACTGAGTATTCGGAGATGCAATGCTCTGCAGAGGTAGCTGGCTATGATTCGCTGAGCAGTTATCTTCGCCACCTGTATGACAACCATAGACATGTATCTCAAGCGAAAGAAGATTCCGCAATATACGGTGTTGCACAACCCGAGATTTATAGAGAAACGCAATATGGCGAAATCTATTATGGCGATTCTCTCGGTCTATTACACGCGACATTGGCACCAAATTCTGTGGACTTGATTATGACTTCGCCGCCGTTTGGTCTTGTCAGAAAGAAGATCTACGGTAACGAAGACGCTGATCGATACGTGCAGTGGTTTCGACCGTTTGCCGAAGGCATGCAACGGGTGTTGAAGGATAAAGGCAGTCTCGTGATTGATATCGGTGGGGCTTGGAAACCCAGGGCTCCTACTCGTTCACTTTATCATTTCGAGTTACTTATCGCGCTGTGTCGGGATTACGGGTTTCATCTTTGTCAGGAACATTACTGGTGGAACCCTGCAAAGCTACCGACTCCGGCAGAATGGGTAAACGTCAGGCGAATACGAGTAAAGGACGCTGTAAACTGTGTCTGGTGGCTGTCGAAAACGTCGTGGCCCAAGGCATCTAACAAACGTATTCTCGCCCCCTATAGTAATTCAATGAAATCTTTATTAAAGAACGGTTATAAGCCCAAGTTACGTCCATCGGGTCATGACATTTCCAATAAATTCGAGAAAGACAACGGTGGTTCCGTTCCACCAAACCTTTTGGCCATCGCAAATACAGAATCGAACGGGACTTATCAGGACTATTGCCGCGCAAATAATCTGCCGGTGCATCCTGCAAGATTTCCGGCACGCCTTCCCGAATATTTCATTCGAATGCTTACTGATGAAGGGGATCTGGTGGTTGATCCTTTTGGGGGTTCATGCGTCACTGGTGAGGTGGCCGAGTCGCTAAGACGCAAATGGGTTTGCTGTGAATTAAACGAAGACTACCTGAAAGGTGCTCTATCCCGATTCGTCGGTTTGAAACCTCGATTGTCGAAAACGGATAATACTCCTTATCAGGTTTATCCACCGTGTTCATTGAATGGTTCTACAGACACTTCGCCGTTTCCAGAAGACGGGGGCTTTAAGCGTGCCCTCAAAAAGCCAACACAGAAAAGTCTTCGGCTGTTTTAGCTTCTCTTCACGACTTAATTTTGATTAAGCACTTGCTGGAAAACTTCAGAGGATTCTGAAAGATGGCCCTTCGGAGTCATGAGAGGCGGGCGGGCGAGAGGAGTAAACAGGAATCCCCCATGCAGGCCCTTCGACTGCGCTCCGCTACGCTCAGGACAGGCTTGCCGCCTGCACCCCAAGGGATGAAAATCGTACAGGTGGTCATCCTGAGCGAAGCGAAGGATCTCGTAGTTGAGGCGGTCGGTTATCGAGCGAGAGATTCCTCACTTCGCTCGGAATGACAAATGGGGGTATCGGAATGACAAATTGGGGTGTTGTTGGCTATTTTCATACCAAGCCCGTTACAGGCTGATGAATCGATCGCAGCCTGTGATGATTTGGGAGAGGACCACCAGTCCGCAGAAGGTCACTTCCTGGCCATAGTCTTCCGTGGATACTTTGTGCTGCTGACATCCGTAGGCGCAGACGTTCAATTTGACGCCTGCCGAAACCAGGCTGAGGATCGCCGCGTTTTCCAGGTTTTTCACCCCCTCATCAATGAGATACAAGTACACGTTCACGTGTGAACGCAGGGCTTCGCGGCTCAAGCCGACGACCACGTCCGCGTTGGGATGAGAAGGGGGGGTTGAGAGAAGCAACCCCAGCTTTTTGCCTGCCAGATCGTTCATGGGCAACAATTATTGAATCTCGATCGCGCCGCCCTGTAAGTCGAGGTCCGCGTCTTTCAACTCCATCTTATTCCCGACGTGCCAATGTTCGGCCGTGACTTCGGACACTGTCCCGCCCGGCAAGTAAAACTTGGCCTGGGGGACCTGGACGCCGTTTTCCTCGTTCCTTTTGACGAGGAACACCACGCCTTTGAGCGTATTATCAATCACCGTCACCGATGCGGGTTCGGCCCGGAGTTCGAAGCGGTCCTGGTCATTGGACGACCATTCGTTGCGTTCCAGTTTGGCAACCTGTGATCCGGCGGGATTATAGAGGGCCATGCTCAGGAGGATACTCCCGTCTTCAGCCTTCTGTTCCACCTTGATCAGGTCCTGGTCCTGCGCCACAAAAATGCCGTTCGTATTGCGAAGCTGATTTGACCCGATTGAAATATCCATGATGTCCTTTATTCGCGGTCCGTGGTCTGGTACGGCTGAGAATTGATACCGGCCATCGGCTCCGTTTTACCCTGTTGGCAGAGACGAAGATACCGACTTGAAAAGCAGGGGTCAACCAACAAACGTTTTCTCGGATGATGAGGAGAGCCATGCAAGTTTCATGGGTTCGAAATGGGACGAAGAAAGTACCGGACCCCGTCGACCTGTACCACGGGCATGATCAGCCCTTGGTCCGTGCCGTCGTGAGAAAAGGCGTAGATGATGGATTCCCAGGGAATCAGCGTGCCGGTGAAGAGGATTCCTATTTCCACGTGTTCTCTCTTTGCGTGACGGTCAAGGAGCGTCCGAAGTCCGGCCACTGAAGGGACGGCGACCATTTCATACGGCAATTGGAGTGGCTTGAATCGGACAAGGCCCCAAGTCGTTTTCGTGAACTCAGGACCCATGACCACGGAGAATCCTTGATCGGCTTCCCGGTACTCGCCCAGGACACCCGACCACCAAAACGCCACTCGTTGGCTCAGCAACGGATGTCCTTCCCGTAATGCATCCCGCTGTCGGTTGAAGTCAAAGAGCCTGGACCCGAGTTCTTCACCCGGCTGGTCATGCAACTGATTCCAATCAGGCGGCTGGTTTTCCAATTCACTGAGAAACCGCTCCTGGTTCGCGGCCGTGAGAAGGGTACGAATGGGTTCGCCGATGAACAGGGCGCGACTTCGAGGGAGAGTCTCCAGTGGTTGAATACCTGATGGAAGATCGGCGAGACACTCGAGGGAGAGGCCAAGAAAGAAGGCAAGCAAAACGGATGCTGCTGCGTGGAAAAGACGCGGTCGGCGATTCATAACGACGGCAATGGAATCCGGTTGTCGTTGATGAACAGGTGAAAGTTTTTCACGTAGATCGTGATGGACTCTCCCGCGTGTTGCCGAAAACCGAATGAGGTTCGTGCCATCAGAGATTGTCCTTTGACCATTATATGCACGATGGAATCATTGCCGAGGTTTTCAACCAAGTCGATGGTTCCGGTGCTCGCAACATGTCCCGGCCCCTCAGGTTCAAATGTGACGTCTTCAGGACGGACCCCCAAGGTTGCCGTCCCAGTGCCTGCGCCGATTCGTTCGTGAGCCTGAAACGGAAACCGGAACGTCAAGTCTCCCATGAGGAATTCGAGTTGCCGTTGATCGAGGCGATAAGAGCCCTCGAACAAATTCATCGGAGGGTTGCCGATGAACCCGGCGACAAAGGGATTAGCGGGCTCATGATAAATCTGTTCGGGCCGTCCGATTTGCTGAATCCTGCCGCGATTCATAACGACAACGGCGTGCCCCAGCGTCATGGCTTCGCTTTGATCATGCGTCACGTAGACCATGGTGGTGCCCAAGCGGCGGTGCAATTTCTTCAATTCTACTCGCATTGATGCCCGAAGCCGGGCATCCAGGTTTGACAGTGGTTCGTCAAAAAGAAACAATTTGGGTTTCCGAACAATGGCTCGACCCATGGCCACGCGTTGCTGTTGCCCGCCCGAGAGTTCCTTCGGCTTCCGGTCAAGCAGGTCGTAAATTTCCAATAACGCAGCGGTTTCAGCGATACGTGCTTCGATCACGGATTTGGGTTCTCGCCGCATTTTCAACCCGAAAGCCAAGTTTTCCTTGACCGTCAAGTGTGGGTAGAGGGCATAGTGTTGAAAGACCATGGCGATGTCGCGGTCCGAAGGGGGGACGTCGTCCACGCATTGTCCTCCGAAGGACACCGAGCCTCGGGTTTGCGGTTCGAGACCGGCGATTATGCGCAGCAACGTGGATTTGCCGCATCCCGACGGACCCAGCAACACAAAGAATTTGCCATCACTGACCTCGAACGACACGTCATGCAGAACCCGAGTCCGGCCGAACGTTTTCTCGATGTGTTGTAGTTCCAGTCCGGCCATGCCTTACCTTACTTCTTCACCGCGCCGGCCGATAGGCCATTGATGATCCCGCGTTGAAACAGGAGCACGAGGATGATCAACGGCAGCGTGGCGATCACGGAGGCCGCGGCGATTTCTCCCCACGGCATGATAAATTCTCCCTGAAACAGGGCAATGCCGACCGGCAGGGTTTGGCGTTCGGGATCCGTGAGAATCAGCAAGGCGAAGAAAAATTCGTTCCATGCGTAGATAAACGTGAGGATGGCCGCGGTGAACAGCCCGGGTGCCGCGAGGGGCAGCATGATTTTGTACAACGCCTGCCACGTTGTGCAGCCGTCGATGCGTGCGGCTTCTTCCAACTCGATCGGCAGTTCGTGGAAGAACGTGGTTAAAATCCACACGGCGAGGGGCAAGGTCAGTGAGACGTAGGGCAGGACCAGTCCCCAATGGGTATTCAACCCACCGAGCCGTTCCAGGATTTGCCAGACCGGTCCTGCAATGACGATAGGCGGAAACATCGCGACGCAGAGCAGCCCACCCAGGATCCATGTTTTTCCCGGCAACCGCAGCCGTGCCAAAGCATAGGCGGCCGGAGTTGCGGCGATTAGCGCAATGACGGTCGCGCTTCCGGCAACGGTGACACTGTTTCTCACGTAGTGTAACAGTCGATGCTCGAAGAGTGCTGAGGCATAAAACACGAGACTGCCGTCCGGCCACCAGGTTGGAGGGATCGCTTCCACTTGGATTTGTGACTTGAACGAAGTCAGGACAAACCAGAGAAAAGGACACAGGCTGCCGAGTACGGCCAGGAGGATCCCGCCAAGCAAGATCGGACGATGCATCATGCCGGTTTCCGTTGCAGGAGTTTGGAGCCAACGGTACGAACGTAGAACAGGGAGAGAATTGCCATCGCAACAAAGACCGTGACCGAGATTGTGGTCCCATAGCCCACGCGTCCCTCGGTGAAGAGGGTTTTATAGCCGTAAAATTGAATCACTTGCGTGGCGTCACCGGGGCCGCCTTGCGTTATGACGAAGACGAGGTCAAAGACTCGAAACGCATCAATGGTCCGAAACAGGAGAGCGGTGAGCAGCGCAGGCTTCAGCAGAGGGAGGGTGATGTGCCGGAAACGTTGCCATGCCGTGGCTCCATCGACGCGCGCTGCGTCATAGGTCTCCTCAGGAATGACTTGCAAGCCCGCCAGGACAAGAAGTCCGGTAAACGACGACGTTTTCCAAACGTCGGCCAGGACGATCGCGCCAAAGGCCGTCCACGGGTCAGCCAGCCACGGGACGTAGGCGTTGATTCTGTCGCCGAAGAGGATTGCGTTGATTGCGCCGTATTGATCGTTCAACAGAAACCGCCACATCTGTGAAGCCACCACCGTGGGAATCGCCCATGGAATCAGCACGGCCGCACGGACCCATCCTCGCCCTCTAAAGCGTTCATGAACGACCAGGGCAATGCCCGTACCCATGAGCAGTTCCAAGGCAGTCGAGAACAGGACGAAGCCCAGTGTGACGATGAACGCCTGATGAGCAACGGGGTCCTGCAACAGTTCCGCGTAATGGCCGAACCCGACAAAGGATCGTTCCGGGCCGGGGAAGTCCGAGTACAGGCTCAGCACGAACGAATCCATGGCCGGATAGAGGGAAAAGACGGCCACGAACGTCAGGGCCGGAAAGACCATCAACCAGTCGGTGGTGTGCTCTTTGGTCGATTTCGTCACAAGTCACGGAGTAAGGCCAACAACCGGTTGATTTTCCGATCGGCTGCTTGTGCCTCTTCTTGAATATCCGTTTCGGGAAAAGCCAACACGCGACTAAAATACCGTTGAAGAATGTGCGAAACAATGGGATAGACAGGCGTGCGGGGCCGCGGTTGGGCCGTTTGAAAAACTGCAAGCCAATCCCTGTATTGAGGATTGGCGTGGAGTACCTCCGGATCGGCATACAGCGCAAGCCGGGAAGGGGCCAATGAGGCATGGATCGCAAAATGTTTCTGCATCTCGGGACTGGCCATGAACTCGATAAAGGCCCATGCCTCATCAGGGTGTCGCGAATAGGCGCTGATCCCGTAGAGCCATCCGCCCAAGGCGGCCGTGCTTCTGCCTTCGGGAAAACGTGGAAGGGTCGTCACGCCGACCTTGCCCACGATCTTTGAATACTGCGGATCATTCGCCAATCCCCACGCATACGGCCAATTGCGGTGAAACACCACGTTGCCCTGGAGAAACACGGCGAGGGATTCGGACTCCTGATAGGTCAGCGCGGCCGGGGTTGCCAGTCGTTGAATGATCTGCTCCCGGACAAATTGCACGGCTTGCAAGGATTCGGGAGCCGTCAAATTCGAGCGCCTGCCGTCGTCCGTCAGAAACGAGCCGTTGTGGCTGCCCACGAACTCCAGCATGTCGCACACCAGTCCTTCATACTGCTTGAACTGGCCGCTGTAGCCCCTGAGGAGCGGGTTGGCGGTTCGTTCGCCTTCCAGAATGGCCTGCGCTTGATGCACCAGTTCATACCACGTGGAGGGGGGAGAAAACCCATATTTCTCCAAAAGATCTTTGCGGTAATACAGCATGCCGCTGTCGATACGGGAAGGGGCCCCGTAGATATGGTGCCGATACATGCCCGATACAATTGTGGCCGGCAGAAATTTCTCGCGTTCGTTTGGCGGAAAGTAATCGTCAAGCGGCAGGGCCCATTCCGCGGCGGCGAACTCTGCGGTCCAGATCACGTCCATAAAGAACAGGTCGAGTGAAGCGTCGCGATTCCGCAACTTCTGCGTCAACAGATCGTGATAGGCCGTGGAGGAATGCGGTGCAATTTCCCGCTTGATACGGATGTGCGGGTGGATCTGCTCAAACCGTTGAATGGCCTCATCCCAGACCCGAGGATGGTCCGCCTTCCACGTCACAAAATGAAGGGTGATCAGCGGTGAAACGAGCGTAGGGGACGGCGGGAACTCGCTCTGCCTGTCCTGAGTGTTCTTCGACTCCGCTGTCGCTACGCTCAGAACGAACGGGAACGTAAAGTCGAAGGAGCCTGTCCTGAGCTTGTCGAAGGATGCCGTCCCGAATTCCTGACAGTGCGCGAATTGGACGTTGAACAGGAGCGACGCTGCAAAAAGCCTAGCTGCCCATGGCAAAAGGCGACGAAGCGGAAAGGACGACGCAATGGAGAAAACGGCGTGAAAGCCGTGAGTCGATTCCATGTTCCAAACAGACTGCAACAATCCGGGGGGCAAAGACAACGTTGCCGATTGTGTGTCCATGCGAAATCACATATGGTAATCGTAAGGAACCTCTGATTAAGTGCACTATCGGGCGCAGGGCTGCGTTGTGTCCTCGC
>VYFB01000147.1 GCA_009842645.1 Nitrospira sp. SB0677_bin_15
AGCGAGGACACAACGCAGCCCTGCGCCCGATAGTGCACTTAATCAGAGGTTCCTATAGTTTTGATGTGTTGGAGCTTGTGCCAGACACGGCATTGCCTCCATTGTCTGAATTCGTAGAGTAAACCATCACAATGTCCTCAATCGATCCAATAGTGCTTTAGCGTGTGGACATGCAGCCTCGACAAGGGTGGGATTAATTTTCTCCAGCAATTTAAAGGAGACTTTGCCCTTGGCGTAAGGGCTGGGACATTTGGTTGTGGCCTTTCTTAGAGCATCAAGGACTGTTTCTTTGGGCACGTCTTCCAATTGGGGCCATTGTTTGAGGTCGGTTTCTTTAAATTGATTGCCGAAATGCCTCTTTAGCGCATCCCGGTCGGCCAGGAACCAGGTTTCCATGAGTTGGACCATCAGAAAAGCCTGATCCTCGCTTGCGCCGCCTGGCTGATTCCATTCATCGCGTGCTTGTAAGTGTTTCCAGACGGAGCGTCCTGCTTGAACAGGTCCCTCGCTGTCTACAAGAAGGAGCGGTACCCGTTCGGAGTCAGGGGTCGCAATAGCCGTTGTAAAGAGATCAAAGGTTCGTTTTCTTGGCCCGCCGCGCACGACTTGCGGCATATGTCCTCTGAGCCCCGCGGATTCAAAGAATTTCTTCCAGGATCGGCGAAAAAGAGTTTCGAAACTCTCGTTGCTGTCTCCACCCCCTTCGATATAGATTTTGGCGCTCACCAGCGATTACCGCCGAGTTCTCCCGAACGCCAAAGTTCGCCCAGACTGTATTTATCCAGCCAAGCTTTCAATCTTGTGCTGTCCAAACGTGTAAATCGCGATTCGCCATTTTCCTTCTCACAGACAACAACGCTCGATGGATGGTCCGATAAAGCGTCCACCAACATGCGCGAGTGGGTCGTGACCACGAGTTGGGTGCGTTGGGAAGCGGCGACGAGCAAATCCGCAACCTTCGCGACGACGTCGGGATGAAGGCCTAACTCTGGTTCTTCAATCGCGATGAATGGTGGTGGTTCAGGATGCAGCAAAATAGCCAGTAGGCACAGGTAGCGTAGAGTGCCGTCGGAAAGGCGGCTTGCCGGAATCAGTTTGCCGGTTCCTTCTTCCAGAAAGAGCGACACGGAGCCACTCGTTACCGGGCAGGTGACATCGACAATGCCGTCGAAGAGTTCCTGCAATGCCGCAACGAGTTTTCTTTTGTTCTCTCCTTGGAAGTGCGATAGTACGAGTGCCAGATTGCCTCCTCCTTCGTCTAGGAAGTCGGTGCGGTCATGTGCGCTCTGGTTCTGACGCAACGCCGTCGAAGGGCCGAATGACCATTCCCGATAGAGACGAATTCGTTTGAATTGTTCCTGCAGGTGCCAGAGCGCCGGGTACTCTGTGTTGGCAGCGCAAGAAAGCAGAGATTCTTCCGGTTGGAAATCATCAGAGAACTCGATAGAGTGGCCGGTCAAACCCAAAGGCGTCGGATCTCCAATACGCAAATTTTCCGAACCGCCCTGTGTCTTCGACCGCGATTGCGCCATTAGCAAAGCGGTTTGTTCGTTTTGAGGAGGGCGGTAGTAGGACAGCGATTCTTTCTCGTTGGAACGCTTTTCTGAAGGCTCGATCTGCTCATCAGTGACGATTGGATGACCGCCATGATTGGTCAATTTCAGTAAATGTCTTAGCCCGCCAGCATGAGGATAATCGACCAAGGTCTCGATCTTGATCGTATTGGATGCTCCTTGCCCCTTCCATAGCCACTCTCGAATACCATCACGTCTGAACGGTTCCGAAATGTCGCGCGGAGCGGATTTCAGCAATGCCACCGCTTCCAGAAAGTTGGACTTTCCCGAACCATTTGGGCCGATCAGGACATTCAAGGGTTCCATCCTCAGATCGACTCCCTTCGGTCCGAAGGATAAGAAACCGGATAACTTCAGTTGATGAATCAGCATATGGTTTCCTTAGCTCGATCGAATCGTACGCAGTCGATGCCTAACAGGCACACAGTCGAAACGATGCAACGCGGTCACGGGTAACGTGACGCGCTCGTGCTGCGGCGGGCGGTAGGCTCCATGTAGTAGGTCAGCGATCAGCCGGATCAGTTTGGCGATGTAGCCGTAGTCGGGCATGGTTACACTTGCAGGTTAGGCCTTTCTCGCGTGGCTATTAGCGCACACGCCATCTTTGGTGTCAACCGCTGAGGGCGCTATATACTTGTTTACCCACGATAATGGGGGACTTGTGCCGCAAAATCCGCAAAGACTACAGTGTAGGCGGTGCGGATTGCGCGGACATTTCTATTTACTATTAACATTTGTTTTTGTGATTGACGCTAAATCACCTCCACCAGTTCTGCCACAACTGTAACCTCTCCCTCGTCTTTGCTTGAAAGAACAATGGCCTCGAACTCCGGATTGTTCGGCTTCAATGTGATCTTCATGTGCCGCCAGGAGTCATCGTTCTGAACCTTTTCGCTTTCGTATCGTTTAACGGTGTACCGCGCTCCGGTCTCAGGGTCTGTGGCATCACGAAGCTGAACCAGTACGGTCTTTCCTTGTCGTGTGCCCTCCACGGGAGCATGGAATAAGCCGTAGGTGCCGTCGGGGACCGCAGGTTCCATTGACCTCCCTACGATCTGCGCAACAAACATGCCCGGGCGCAAACGATGGCTGGTGCTGACCTCCACCCACTTCCAGTTTCCATCGGCTGCCGTGTCTTGGAGATTGCTGAATGCGCCGGCCGCGACTGCAAGCGGCACAAGTGGGACGCAGGTGACGAAGCGATCTTTCAGTTGTCCGTCTACAACACGCAAGGCGGGCGTTAGGGCTTCGTCGAGTTCAACGCGGTCTGAGTGCTCATCACCGGCTCGAAGCCGACGGTACACCTCGGACCCGATCCACGTGCTCACGACCCGTTGGAATGATTCGTCGTTCATGTACCGGATGAAGATTTCCTCGTTCTGGTCCATGCGCTCGACGAACAAACTCTCAAGCAGGTTTTTGAACACCAACTCGAACTTGTCGCCCGGGTTGACTGCGGCTGCCTGTCGCAAACCGTCGTCGGCGACCGCCGCTTCGGCTTGAAGTAGACGGCGCTGAACCGCTCAACCTCCTCATCAAGGTAGATTCCTGCAGCGTCCAGTTCACCCTTGATGGCATACATGCGCATGGGGTCGACTTCTTCGCCCATCCCGGCGCCTTCGTAGTAGATCTTGAATGCCTCGCGAATCTCTTCGCGGTCGTTTACGAAGTCGAGAACGAATGTGTCTTCCTTGAGCGGATGAATGCGGTTCAACCGGGACAACGTCTGTACGGCTTGGATGCCCGCGAGCCGCTTGTCCACGTACATCGTGTGCAGGAGAGGTTGATCGAACCCGGTCTGGTACTTCTCCGCGACGAGCAGGACCTGATACTCCTGCGTCGCGAACTTCTCAGGCAACTCCTTCTCGGAGATGCCATCGTTCATGCCTGGCTCCGTGTAGGTGACGTCTGCCGGCTTGTCGTCCACCACCTTGCCCGAAAAGGCCACCAGCGACTCGAGCGCTTCGGCGAGTTGTCGGGAGCTTTCGTCGATCCGCTGCACCACGCCGCGCTTGTGTTCGAATTGGTAGATCGTGTCCTGGAGTTGCTGATCGAGTACGACGCGATCGGTGACCACGATCACGCTGTCAAAGACGCGCTCGTTGGCGGCATTGTGCAGGGACGCGAGTCGATGCGTCAGCCAACCGATCGTGTTGCTTTTGCCACTGCCTGCGGAATGCTCAACGAGGTAGTTGTGCCCCACACCCTCGCTACGTGCGGCGTCTACCAGCATGCGCACTGCCTCAAGTTGGTGGTAGCGCGGGAAAATCATTGATTCTGTCTTCACCTTGCGGCCTTGATCATCGCGTTTCTCGTCGATCTGCAGGTGGATGAAGCGCGCAAGCAGGTCGAGCAGGCTATCTCGTTGCAGTACTTCTTCCCACAGGTATGCCGTGCGGTAGTTCCGGCCTTCCGGGTCCGGCGGATTCCCGGCTGCTCCGGCGCAACCCTTATTGAAGGGAAGAAAGTGCGTTGCCGGACCCGCCAGGCGGGTGGTCATCAGGGCGGATTCGGTGTCCACGGCAAAGTGCACCAATGTGCGGCGTTTGAATTCAAAGATCGGCTCGCGCGGCTCGCGGTCCTGCTTGTACTGCCGGCGTGCATCCTCAACCCGCTGGCCCGTGAGTGGGTTCTTTAATTCAAGCGTAACCACGGGGATGCCGTTCAGACTGAGCGTGACGTCGATTGAATGTTCCGAGCGCGGAGAGTAGTGGAGTTGACGGGTAAGACCGACACAGTTGGCGGCGTAGCGGGCTTCGAGTTCCGGGTTCAACTCGTGCGCTGCCTTGAAGAACGCCACATGAAGCGTTCGTCCGTAACACTTGAACCCGTGTCGTAGCGTCGCGAGTGCGCCGTTGGTGTCCATCCACTTGCACAGGTCGACGAGCACCTGCTCACAGGTCTTGTCCCCGTGCAAGGCCTCCAGTTTGTCCCACTCCTTCGGCTGGGTCTCGCGGATGAAGGCCAGGACCGTCTCGGGAAAGATTGCGCGCTCGCGGTCAAAGCCCTCACGCGCGACCGGCATGTATCCGTTCTCAAGCAGGTGTGCTTCGATGACGGTCTCGAAGGCGGCCTCGCCGGTGCGCTTCATGTCACTCCCGCATTCGAATGCGCGATTCTTCTACGATCCACAGTTGACTGTCGAGTGTCGCGTTGGAAAGAGCCCGAAGAAACCGGGTTCCGATCTCTAAAACGTGATCACGCGCTTGGCTATCGAGTCGAAATACGACAAGCCCTGAATATGCACTGGGTGGGAACGTTCGGATGTCCGAAAAGTCCGTATCGAACGTGATAATGGCTCGGCTCTCACGAACGCAGGCTAACGCGAGATCCTGATCCCTCACGCCGCCGAGTCCTTGGTCGAGAACCGTCACGGCGTCATGTCCGGCCTCGCGGAACAAATCTGCTAGTCCGACCGGCAGGTTCTCGTCCAGTTTGAACCGCACACGGAATATCCTACTCTGACAATGAAACTACTCGTTCGCTCGCCAACTCCGCGGCATAGCACACTGCCGCTTGGATGGACTCTCGACTGATCGACGGGTAGCTTCTCATGATTTCCTCTGAATCCAGACCTGCAGCCAGATTGTCGAGGACCGTGGCTACCATGACTCGGGTGCCGGTGATGCAGGCCCTTCCATGGCAGATTTCAGGATCAACGGTAATGTGCTCTCGCCAATTCATAGGCTTTGTCCTCTCATCATGGTTTCGGTATGCCGGAAGCCTGTGCTAATTGTGATCTCCTACGTTCTACAGCCGCCTTGCTTTAACTGAAATTCGATCCGTATATCATCCTCGCATGTCGCAAGTCTTACTGGGAGTTATCGTTCCGGCTTGCAAGAAATGTACAGACTCTCCGACCAGTTGAAGGATCGGGTTGAACGAGCAGTATCTGACATATGACCTCGCGCATGGTCGTGAATGACATGTCACATTGTCTGGCAATCTGTGGAATGGCGGATCTCAACTCGTCGGAGGCATCTTCACGAACGGTAATCTCAACGGCAACGTCGTCGGCGCTATATCCGTATCGGTCAGAGAATAGTTCAGGCATGGTCGTCTCGGCACACAATTGTCAGAACGTCAAAGATTACTTGGCTTTGGGTGTTTGAGGCAACACCTTACTGGATGTCGATCTGTCCCGTTACGGCGGCAGCGATGAGGGCCGTGCGGCGCTGTTTGAGTAATGTGATGGTGCACTCGGTTATGCAGACCAGCGCATCGAACTTCGCTGTCGCCTCCACGACATGATCAGCGATCTCTTGTTGGGCATCAATGGGGGGTAGGGGCAAATCGATGTCTCGGAAGCCTTCCCAATAGAGCCGCAAGCGATCCCAAACGATACCGTGTGATCGTCTTGCACATTCGGCGCTGAATCGATCGATCCGAAAGAGCAGGCCCGTGTATTGCGGCAACAATGCTCCGGTCGGCGCCGCAACAACATAGTCCGGACTAACTAAAGGGGATTATATATTTAACTTGACGACTACAATATCTTGTTGTCAAAAACTAGGTTCAACGGTATTACCTACTATATGTTATGTCTGTCTAGTTAAACATATAAGTCCCAATGTATTGAACCCTGACACGTCAACCTTACCAGTCATGAGAGCAGTTCCAGCCATTTGGGCGCCAGCTCATATTTCCGGGATTTATTTGCGCTGCCACGTTGCACAAGAAACCCTTCTTCAGTCCACTTCTTGCATTGGTTTAATACCGTACGCTGTTGAATGTGGAGTAGCACTGCCATTTCCCGCGTCGTGACAAATTTACTGTGACGGAATAAGGACAAAACCTGTTTTTGCCGCTGATTGAGTTCGCGCAAAAGTAAGCTGTGGTCGGTTGTATTCCGTTTCGCCGCGTCTGATGCTTTAGCACGGATATTGGCAAACGCATTTGCCATGCCTTCGCAGAAATATGCGATCCAATGGGTGATGTCGGCTTCTGCCCTGCCCAGGTAATAATTATGGGATTCGCCTGCAGTTAAAGCTTTGTAGTAGGCAGGCAGATCACGTGCGTAATACTCTTCGAGAGCATAGA
Source organism: Nitrospira sp. SB0677_bin_15 (assembly GCA_009842645.1). Lineage (GTDB taxonomy): Bacteria > Nitrospirota > Nitrospiria > Nitrospirales > UBA8639 > Bin75. The sequence continues at coordinate 6,615 of VYFB01000147.1, forward strand.
TGCCTTTTAACCCATAGCCGGATTTGTGTAAAACCAGGCTGGCGAGCAAGCGTGCCGTGCGGCCATTCCCATCGTAATATGGATGAATGGTTGCATATTGATAGTGTGCAATCGCGGCAATAATCGGCACCGGCAACTCGGCTTTATCCGTTTCGTCATTAAGCCAGGCTATGAAATTTTGCATAAGGACAGGTACGTCCTTTGCCTCCGGTGGCATATACACGATGGCGTTATTGCTGCTATCACGGATAACGTTCTGACCGTCCCGGTAAGGTAGAAAGCGTGCCGTGCCTTCCATAACCAGTCCATGCAGAGTCTGTATGTCCGGTTCGGTGATACGTGGGGATGACGTTTTTATCAGGCCGTCCAGGTAATCCAACGCCTGATAATAATTTCTAACTTCCCGCTCGTCTCGCCGGCGATTGGGGAACGTGCCTCCGCGCAGCACGTCTTCCACTTGTTCCTGGGTAAGGCGGTTGCCTTCTATCCGTGTTGAGTAATGGGTTGAGAGCAGACGTGCCGACTCACGCAATGAGGCAAGAACGTGTATGCCGATGGGCAGGTCAGTCACAGCTTGTCGGCTGGCTTCAATATCCATTAGTACTCCAGTCAGTGGCGGAGTAATTTGGAAGGCAGGTTTAAACATGTACTTTCCCCTATGCGTCTAAATCATTCCAGAAACATACTAATAAAATTCCAAT
>VYFB01000118.1 GCA_009842645.1 Nitrospira sp. SB0677_bin_15
GTTCGCCGGGACCGCGCGCACTTACACGGTGGGCTGGCGCTTGACGCCGGAGGCCACGAGTCCCCTGGCCATCTCCTTCGGGTTCCAAGCGGGACGCCGGGAGAGCGCCACGGCCCAGCCGGAACACACGGTCGGAGTCGAGGTTCAGGCAAGCTGGTAATGCTAGTGCCTCTGCGCCTCACTCCAGAACATTGATGGTATGGAAAAAGAAGGCCCCCGTCTCAGGCGACAGGGCAAGGCGGACACGCAGGTCCGCCCCTACATGGGGATAGGTTCGGGATGCTCGTGGGCAGGCTCTTGGATAACCGGATCGGGACTGGCCTGATGAGGGTCATCCGATTTTTCGAACAGTTCGGGGTTTTCTCCTTGCCCCAATGCTGCAAAGTCACGGAGGGGCGGCAAATCCCGAAGATCCCGGAGCCCGAACTTCTGGAGGAAGGTTTTTGAAGTGCCATACAGGATCGGACGGCCGGGGATGTCTTTGCGACCCACGATGCGAATGAGTTTCTGGTCGAGCAACGTCCGTAACACGCTCGACGTTTCCACTCCGCGAATCTGTTCGATCTCCGCACGCATGGCCGGTTGCTTGTAGGCAATGATGGCCAGGGTTTCCAATGCCGACCGGGACACTTTGACGGACGCCTTGACCGTATTCAGCTTGGTAATCCACGGGGCACAATCAGCCCGCGTGACCATGGCGTACCCGCCGGCCAATTCGACAATTTGAAGGCCGCGGCCGTCCTGGTCGTAATCCTGCTGAAGGGCCTTCATGGCGTTATGGATCGACACCTTGGGCTGGCCCGCCAAGACCGTGGTGACTTTGTCGAGAAGAAGAGGCTCGCGGGACACGAACAACAGGGCTTCGATAATCCCCTTGAGTTCCTGCTCATTCAACCCGTCGGCGAGCCCCGCGCCTTCATCCGGTTTACAAGAAGGATCCGGAGCCGATTCCACGGCATCGGTTCCTTCGACTCCCGGCGCGTTGCGCCTTACGCTCAGAGCAGGCATATCCGTTTTGTCAGAGGATTCCATTCCCATCGAAACCTCCATTGTGTTCATCGTTGTTCCTGATCCGGGGCGATGCCCCGTTCCCTTCCGGGTGCTCTTCGGATTGCCACGTGAGGAACGTGCGAGCGATCCGGATAGGTCCCCCGAAATTCACTTGCGTCAGGCGGACCAGGTTCATCCGCACGAGCTCCAATAGCGCCAAAAAGGTGACGATCACGGTCAACCGGTCAGTCTCCCCTTCAAACAACGCGGCAAAGGTTAAAGCCGGTGTCTCCTCCAAGCGTTCGATCACGCTGTTGATACGGTCCTGGACCGTCAAAGTATCCGGCGTGAATTCCAACCCCGGGGACGCGGCGGTCTGGGCCAGGACTTCCTGCAGGGCGCTCAGGAGATCGAAAACCTGCACATCTTCGGACAACACTTCCCTGACCGGCGTGCTCTGTTCGGGTTCCCGTTGGAATACCTGCCGCCACAATCGTTCCTGATCGGACAACCGGCCGGCGACTTCCTTGAACTGCTGGTACTCGACCAGGCGACGCACCAACTCGCTCCGGGGATCTTCACCTTCCTCGTCACCCGGCTCGGGGGCTGGTTCCTGTGGAAGCAGTGTTCGAGATTTAATGTGAATCAGGGTAGAGGCCATGACCAAAAAATCACCGGCAAACGAGAGATTGAGTTCCTTCATGATCTGAAGATACTCGAGATATTGTCTGGTAATCAGGGCGATCGGGATGTCGTAAATATTGATTTCGTGCTTGCGGATGAGGTGAAGCAACAGGTCGAGAGGCCCATTGAAGGCATCGAGTTTCACCTCGTATGCGGTTTCAACCTGTTCCACGATGGCCACCGCTCAACTTTTGCTCCCTCCTGTCATCCTCGACGCTTGTCCCCGAGGTCCTTAATCGGGGATCCAGTTGACTTATAGGATCCAGTATCTTTTTCTTCTGTCTTTTTATCTGCGTGGACCCACTTGGAACAGAACCCTGGATTCCCGCGTTCGCGGGAATGACAGGAGGAGATAGCAGAAATTTCTAATCGTTAATATACTAGCTTTAGTGGAGAGAGGCAACAGAAACTTCTATATATTGTGGTTATCGTCTTGTGTAGGGATGCCTGTCCGCTCACCGGCCTTTTCTCTTCCAGACTGCGAGCAGCAACAACCATAGAACGGCCAGGATAGCAAGCAGGATGAAGAAATCGCGGTCCCGGCCGGTGGGGCCTCCCTTACCGCCAGACTCTGGAAGATCAATGCCGGAAATCAAGCCAGGCTGCTCAAAGACAGCCTCTCGAAAATCCGCGTCGCCTTGAAACCTGGCCTCCGTAAAATCCACCGTGTTCCGAAACAGCGCCCGGTGAAAATCCGTCTTACCCTGGAACTCGGTAAACCGAAAATACACTTCACGCTCAAACCGGGCCCCGGACAAATCCAGCATCTTGCGAAACCGGCTTCCGGAGAACCCCGTCCCTTGAAGAAACCGGGTGCGCCCAAACTCGGCGTCCTCCGCAAAGAACACCTCCAGCAATTCCGCAAGACCCTCAAACCGCGCTCCCGTAAACGCGGCCTTTCCCATGAACCGGGCCTGATGAAACCGGGAATGGGTGCCGAACACCGTCCGGGTAAAATCGGCATCCCGGGCAAACACGGCTCGAATAAAGAATCCCTCATGGCCGATGTGCATGCCGGAAAAATCGGCTCGCTCCAGGATGACCATCCGTGACAAGTCCATGGACCGCCGGACCGTGCTGCCCCGCAGGCTCACCGGCCCTCGAACGACGACGTACCCGGGCCGGACGAGGTTAGTCGCCAGAATGCCCTGCACCTCCACGTCTTCAAGCATGAATGGCCCGTGAATGACGCGAACCTCGGACACCCGCTCGGCTTGGATGCGTTCGACAATGGCCGGATGCTTGACCAATCCCGGTTCAAACGGCTGGAGGCTCAACCGGTCCAAAGGCAGGTCGCCTGTAAGCACGACCCCTTTCAACACCACCCCGCTGCCCTGCTGCAACGCCGCCAACACGTCGTCCGCGGATACGGCCAGCGCCTGCCGGTCCTCCTCGCTACAGGTACCTGTCAACTCGCGCACCATCACCCGTGGGTCCGTACCCTCATCGACCCGGCAGACCCCCCAGGACATGGCCGACCCTGCAACCCAGGCAATCACGCAGACGACACTTACGGACCACGTTGGCAAGACCAACGGGCACACGACGCTACGGTTTCCCCTCCTTTGCCTGCCCTGAGCGAAGTTGAAGGGTAAGGAGGGGTGAAGGGGAGGGAGGGGAATGACATTCTCACCCTCACCTTTGTCCTCTCCCATCAAGGGAGAGGAGACAGTAAGATGGGAGTCCGTCGCGAAGGGCTCATGGTTCATGCGGGATGGCACAGGGGCCGTCCCTTACGGCTTCGGATCTTTCAGGGTGAGGTAAAAATCTTTGACTTCCCGGTCGGAGTGGCTGAGCCGTTCCTCAACTTCCGCAACCGTTTTGGGGGGTGGCACGACCACTTTTTCACCTTCCTGCCAATTGACGGGAGTCGCGCAGGATAAGGCGTCGGCCGTCTGGAGTGCCGTGACCAAGCGGAAGACTTCATCCACGTTGCGCCCCGCGTTCATCGGATAATAGATCAGGGCCCGGATGACGCGCTTGGGATCGATCACGAACAACGCGCGAACCGTGGCGGTCGCACTAGCCCCAGGATGGATCATGCCATAAAGCCGGGAAACCTGCATGTCGATATCCGCCACCAAGGGATAGGGAATCGTCACGCCCAGTTTCTCCTTGATATTCGCGAGCCATGCCAGATGCGCATGGATGCTGTCCACACTGACGCCAAGTAACTTGACGCCTTTCTTCTTAAAGTCCTCGTGCCGGCGAGCAAATTCCGCCAATTCCGTGGTGCACACGGGCGTAAAATCCGCAGGATGGGAAAACAAGACGACCCAATCCTGTTCTTGCCAGGCGCTGAATCCAAAATCTTGAGACAGGGTGGTCACTGCGGAAAAATCAGGGGCATTCTCCCCTATACGTGGCAGACCTTCGGCTTCAGACATCAAATTCTCCTTGTATCATGACAACCACAATCCTTTTACCACCCACGGGGCAAATCGTCGTCATCCAAACCCGCTTCCGCTTCCCTGAAATATTTCTCGGCTTCCAGCTCCTCGGACAAATCTTCAGTCAGATCGTCATCGTGGTCTTCGGCAAGGGGACCGAATCTCGCGTCTTCATCGAAGTCGTCGGAAATGTCGCCCGTCATATCATCATCAAGATCGGCGGAAAACTCATCGACCGTCTCATCATCGAATCCGGACAAATCCGGTTCAAGCGACTCAAGAACGACGTCCGCAGCCACGTCTTCCATTGCAGCGGGAACTGAGCTCTCCACCGTCGTTGCAGCCATCGTTTCAGATATCGGGGTGGGTTTCGTCGCCTTTTGGGGACTCCGGACCTGTTTCTTTGCGGACGGGCGTTTTTGCGCGGGCTTGGCCGCTGTTTTCTTCACGGCGACTTTCTTGGCAACAGGTTTCTTGGCGGCAACCTTTTTGGGCTTGACCGGAACCGGCGTTTTTCCCTTGACCGGATGTTTTTTTACGGCCGTCTTCTTGATGGCCGCTTTCCTGGCAGCAACTTTCTTTATCGGAGCCTTTGCGGCGGTCCCTTTCTTTATCGCAGTCTTCGACTTCTTTTTCGGCGGAGCCTGCTTCGCCTTCCTGGACATGAGCGCAACTTTTTTCGCGGACTTGGCCGGTTTCGCTTTGCTTGGGGAAGCCTTTGCCCCGGTCTTCGATTCCTTAGGCTTTGCCGTGGACGCGGACTGTCCCGAATTCTTCCCCCTGGCTTTGGGTTTTCCCCGGGCTCTGGGTGCCATTGTCCTTTTACCTCCTGATTTTGTGTGGCATAACAAAACCCTATGCCTGAAAGTCCCTCTATCACGGACCACGATCAAGTTTCAACCGTAACTTCCGCTCAATTCAACGAATGTGGCATTCTCCGGCAAACCCCGTTACAGTGGCTTAACCGGGAAGAGAACGTTCATGGCCCAGCCCTCAACTGAACTCAAACCGTCCCACACGCGCCGAACCATTCTGGTTCTTCTGTTTTTAATAAGCATTATCACCTATGTTGACCGGGTCAACATTTCGGTCACGGCACGGCAGATGATTCCGGCTCTCGGGCTCACCAACGTTCAGATGGGACAGATTTTTTCAGCATTTGTCCTGGGATACGCCCTGTTTCAAATACCGGGCGGCCGGCTGGGAGACAGGTGGGGACCCAGAAAAATCCTAACCCTGGCCGTGATCTGGTGGTCACTCTTTACGGCGATGACCGCCTTGGTCCCCTCGTCGTTTCTCGCGGGCGTCCTGGGCATTTGGGGATCGCTGATGATCGTGCGATTCCTGATCGGTGTTGGGGAAGCCGCGGCCTTGCCGAATTTCAACCGGACCGTGGCAAATTGGTGCGGTCCGCAGGAACGAGGACTTGGCATCGCGATCACGATCAGCGGGATCGGGATCGGGTCTGCGCTCACGCCCCCGGTCACGGCTTGGATCATGGTGAATTACGGCTGGCAGTCCGCCTTTTATTGGGCCGGAGGCCTCGGCGTGCTCATCGCCATACTGTGGTTTTGGTTCGCCACGGACCGGCCCGACGAGCATCCATGGGTCAATGCCGAGGAAGCCGCGTTGATTCGCGGTCACGCGCCTGTACCGAGCGAGCCCGAAGCCGCGGCACCCGTTCCCTGGAAAGCCTTTGTCCGAACTTCAAGCGTGTGGTGGCTGGTCTTGAGTTACACGTGTTTCGGATACGTGGCCTACGTGTACCTGTCCTGGTTTTACCTCTACCTTGTGGAAGTCCGGAACTTCAGCGTGTTGCGAGGTGCCCTGTTCGCTGCCAGTCCTTTTATCGCCATGACGATCTTCTGTCCCATCGGCGGCTGGGTCACGGACCGCCTTTCCGGACGATTCGGCGTGAATAAGGGACGCCCCTGGATCGGGGCCGGGGGAATGGCTCTGGCCGCTGTTTCCATCCTCGCCGGAGCGGCGATTGAGCATCCTTTCATTGCCTTGGCCTTCTTGTCCTTGGGCGCGGGATGGCTGTATTTCACCGTCGGCGCGTTTTGGAGTTCGACCGTGGATCTATCCAAATCCCATGCCGGCACCCTGTCCGGGATAATGAATACCGGTGCCAACCTGGGGGGCACCCTCTCCCCCACGCTCACGCCTTGGATCGCAAACGAATTCGGATGGACCACCGCCCTCGGGATTGCCGCAATTCTGGTATTCTTCGGCGCAGTCTGCTGGCTCGGCATCCGCCCGGCCGATGGCCTGAGACGTGGAGAATAATCGCGTTCTATTTCTCCCATTTTGTCGGATTACGCCTGTCCTGAGCGTAGCGAAGCGTAGTCGAAGGGCTTCGCTAATCCAATTTACGCTGAACTTAAACCACCCTCACCTTAATCCTCTCCCATCAAGGGAGAGGAAATAAGAGGAATGCGTTCATCTCTTCCCAGCAAAGAAGAGAAAATTTTATCTACTCCCTCTCCCATTTCCTGCATTAAGCGGGAATAGGGAGGGGGTTGGGGTGAGGGGGAAATCGAACGGTTGCCGAACCTCTACTGGCCTTGCTACATTCGGCCGATGAGTGCAGCTCTGACGTTCAAGAAAAAAAATCCCAAAGTCGTCATCTCCACCAGGTTCGGCAACATCACGGTCCAATTTTACACGGACGTGGCGCCGCGCCACGTGGATAACTTTCTGAATCTCGCCAAAATCGGATTCTACAACGGCACGGCGTTTCATCGCGTGATCCCCGGCTTCATCATCCAAGGAGGTGATCCGCTCAGCAAGGAAGCGGACCGCGCCCTCCACGGCACCGGCGGGCCGGGTTTCGGCCTGACCCCGGAAACCAGCGACCAGCCACACCGCCGCGGCACGGTCTCCATGGCCAAAATGCCCCGGAACGAAGATCGCACCCGGGACGTCAACGACAATGGGTCACAGTTTTTTATCTGCGTAGAAGACGCGAGCAGTTTGGACCGGACCTATACCGTCTTCGGCAAAGTCCGGAAAGGCATGGACGTGGTGGATCAAATCGTGGCCGTGGAACGGGACCCCCAAGACAATCCCCTGGCCCCCATAACGATGACCATCGACGTGGTTGAAGAGTAGGGATCACCCTCACCTTAATCCTCTCCCGTCAAGGGAGAGGAGATTTACGGAACCTCTTATTTACTGTGATAGCGGGATGCAGGGCAAGGCGTCCCGGAGCGAAACCCGAAGCT